>DJEE01000081.1 GCA_002431805.1 Eggerthellaceae bacterium UBA5906 | reverse complement strand
AAACCGGGATTTGATGAGGGAATCGAACGCGCTGTCTTTTTGTTTTGTTCTTTCGATCTGCAAATTGATTGCATTGATCAAAGCTGTCCTTTTGATCTGTTCTTCTATGGAGGGGATCTCCAGCTTCATTTTCTTCAGTGAGTCGTAGGTAAAATTATTGCGCACGGTTCCAACTGAGTGAAAGGCAATTTGCTTTAAGCCTGGTTCGCTTTGAAGAAAGAAGGTGACGTATTCGGGAAGAAGATGGGTTTCATCAACGGAAAAAACTACATACAGCGGGCTAACGACAGCTCGATCGCATTTGTTTTGAATGGCGACGGATCCAACGTTGATGCGCGAAGGATTGTACGCAATCATTCCCTTTTCAACAATCTTGTATGTGCTCAGGTCTTTGCTGAAGACTTCTTTTGAAAAGTAATTGTTTGAGGGCGTGAAGCCTAGTGAATTAGTGACGCTGTATACAGCGTCACATGCGCCATCACGATTCTTGCATGATACGGCTGTGACATAATCGCCAAGTCTAGATTTATCCATTACAGCATCCCCTCCAGCTCTTTCAATCCCTGGGCAATCTCTTCATTCAACTGCTTCAACTCTGCCAAAATCTCGCTGGTGGGCGGGTACTCGATTTTTTCGTAGACGATTTCTTTGTACTTGTTGATGGACAGGTCGTAGTCGTTGTCGATGATTTCTTGGACGGGCACCATGAAGCTTTTTTCGGTGCGCGCGCGGCCTGCTTCCTTATCTAGGTTGTGGAAGCGCTCGATGATGTCGGGGATGTCGTTTTCCTTCACGGGGTCGCGCTTGTCGTCAAGGCTGAAACCGTCGGCCTCCATGTCGTAGAACCATACGTTGTCGGTGCCGCCGTTGTCGGTGCGCGTGAAAATCAAAATAGCGGTGGACACGCCTGCGTACGGTTTGAACACGCCGGAGGGCATGGAGATAACAGCCTGCAAGCGGTTGTTCTCGATGATTTCCTTGCGGATGGCTTTGTGCGCCTTTTGCGATCCGAACAGCACGCCGTCGGGCACGATGGAGGCGCAGCGTCCGCCAAGCTTCAGGCTGCGCAGGAACAGCGCCAAGAACAGCAGCTCGGTTTTCGTGGTGGATGCGATACCGCGCAGGTCTTTCGCGATGGTTTCCTTGTCCAAACTACCCTTAAACGGCGGGTTCGCCATGATAAGCGTATAGGCGTCGCGCACCTCATTATCTTCGGAAAGCGAGTCAACGCGCGTGATGTTCGGGTTGCTCACGCCGTGCAGCATCAGGTTCATGGCACCGATGCGCATCATGGTGGGATCGGTGTCGTGACCGGTGAACATGCTGCTTTGGAAGCGCTTGCTTACTTCGGCGTCCAACAGCTGGCTTGCGTAATGCTCCTTCACGTACTGCACGGCGGCGCAGATGAAGCCTGCGCTGCCCATAGCGGGGTCGCAGATGGTGTCATCGGGCGTGGGTCCCATCAGTTCGGTCATCATGTTGATGATGTGACGCGGCGTGCGGAATTGGCCGTTTTGCTTGGATGTTGCCAGCTTGGACAGCATGTACTCGTACACATCGCCCATGATGTCTTTGTTGGCAAGGTCGATTTCGTCTAGCTTGGCAACGATTCGGGTGAGCGTGCGTGCTTCGCCGATCAAAAACGTGGCGCCGTCCATGTATTTGGCGAATGCCGCGTCATTGCTGGTGGCAAGATCGTTCTTAATGAACGGGAACACATTTTGCACCATGTTGCTGAACATGGCCTCAGGCTCGTAGTTGCGGAACACGTGCCAGCGGCAATTCTGGTGGTCGGCGTCGAACACGGGGTTGTCCAGCTCTTCGTCGAACAGCGCGGCATCGGCTTCGCGGCGGGTTTCGTTGTCGTCCAGGATTTTGATGAACATGAGGTAGGTAAGCTGCTCGATGACGGACAGCGGGTTGGAAAGGCCGCTTGACCAGAAGATGTCCCAAATGCCGTCAACTTTGTTCTTCAGTTCGCCGGTGATCATGTTCCGCTCCTTACGGGGTTGGGTTTGCTGTGTCTATTATCGGGTATTGCCCGCTGGTTTTGTTGGGCAACATTAGCGAGGCGTTCGCTAATTGTCGGCGTTGTTGTTGCGGCTCATGAGCGCTTTCAGCTCATCAGGGGTGTAGGTGCCGCCGGGCTTTGAGTGCAAGGCTACGTGGCAATTGGGGCACACGGGGATAAGATCGTGCACGGGGTCAACTTGGTATTCGCGGTTGATCTCGCTCAGCGGGACGATGTGGTGCACTTGGATGATGCCCGCGAATTCCGGCCCGTAGGCTTCGGCGAAGTCGAAGCCGCAGATGGCGCAGGTGGTTCCGTTTGCTTGCAGGCATGCTCGGCGGGCGCTGCGGCTGCGCTCGTAGCGATCGATGGTGATGCTGCAGCGTGCCCCTTCGGTAAGCGGTTGGGCGGGTTGGGCTGCGGGTTTCACGTCGGCGTGTTGCGCGGCGGCAGGCCGGGATGACGGTGCGGTTGCGTGTTGCGCGGCGTTTCCGTACGCTTTGCGGATTTGCTCTTCGATGTATTCGCGAGGATCCATGGGCTACTCCTGTTCCTCAAGTGGCAGCACAAGGCCGTAGGGGTTTTCGACCGAAAGGTCGCTTGCGCGGCCAAGCACCACCCACAGGTTGCGGTACGTACGCGGACGGGGAATGCTTGGCTCGCCGTAGCCGTCGGTGAAGTAGATCAAGAGCGCGTCGCGGAAGTAGCGGTGTTCGTTGATGTATTCGATGACGGGCGTAAAGCTGGTTCCGCCGCGGCCTTGCACGCGATTGGGCAGGTCTTTGGGTGATTTTAGCCGGTAGACGCGCTGGATTTCCGCATCGCATTCGATGACGGTCATCTCGAATGCGCGCCGCGCGATGATAGCGAAAACTTCGTTGAATATCTGCCTGATTTGGCTATCGCTCACCGACCCAGATGTGTCGATGGCCACCACGATTTTCAGCGTTTTGCTTTCGCGCGCGCCAGACAGGTCGAAGCGCTGCGGCTGCCTTCGGTTCAGGCGCATGCGCGTTTTCGTTTTGTTAGCGGCTATGGTGCCCACGTATTTCTTCAGGATGGCCTTCCAATTGAGCGCGGGCGGCTTGTTTGCGCGCTCCACTGCGGAGGTGAAGCGGGCTGGCATAAGGCCGCGCCCTTCGGAGCCCATCATCTCGTTTGCCTCGTTGAGCAGCTCTTTTACGGCTTCGGCCATCGCTTCGGCCGATTCGCTTGCGGGTTCGTTGTCTTCTGCGACAGCCGTCCATGCGTGGTCGGCGATGTCGCCTGCGGCGTCTGCTGCGGTGACGGCGTTGCCTGCGGGGTTGCTGGTGACTGAGCTGCTTGCACTTTCGTCTGCGGCACCGTCTGTACCGTCGGCTTTGCTCGCCTTGTTGCCTGGAACTGGGGCTATGCCGTTGCGCTGCGGCTTGCCCAACATGCTTGCGCGGTCTTTGATGAGGTTGAAGTAGTATTGGTAGTTTTCTAGGGGCTGAACGTAACGCAAATGGAATTTCGCCTTGATAACCGCTGATGTTACGATGCCCTTCGGTGCTTGCATGAACTTTTTGCCGCGCTTTATCTCGTCGTTCAGCATGTCGTTCACCGATGCGTCGGCGGCGTAGTTGAACAGCTCGTATAGCTCGGAGTTGCCCTCCGGGTTCGACTTCACCATTTCTGCGGGGTGGTTGAACACCACGTGGTCGATTTCGTGGCAGAAGATGTACAGGATTTCCTTCAGCGAGTATTTCAGCAGGATAAGCGGGTTCGTTTCGAACACGGGCGGGTATTCGCCTAGGCGGATGCCCGCGATGGTGCTTACGGCGAAGTTCGTTCTGAACGTCATGGCCATAAGAAAGTAGCCGTAGTAGGTGTCGCGCTCCGCGATGAGGAACAGCGTGGCCAGCTGAGCGAACCGTTGGAAGTCCGCTTCGATTCGCCGCAGGATGGCCGGGTCTTTGGTTTGCTCGAATTCGCCCACGCTTGCTTTCATTCCTTGCAGCAGCGCGGCGATATTGTTTTGGTCTCCTGTCATTTGCTGCCTTGGATGGCCTTGCGCGTTGCATCGGACAGGTCGAGCGTTTCGAGCAGGTCTTGTTCGAACACGTCGAACAAAAGCTCGATGAGATCGTCGCCTTCGGCCGTTTTCTCCGCTGCTATTTTCTGCGCGAACAGCAACTTGGTGGAAGCGTCAAGCGCGCCGATAAGAGCGCTGAGCTGGCTCTTCGCTTTTTCGAAGCCTTTTGCGTCTAGCGTGAGGAAATCCAGGTTCTCCTTTAGGTATTCCAGCACGGCGTCGCACGTTTGGACGCGTTTTGCAACGGGCATCTTCTTGATTGCGGGTGCCACCTTGGAGAGCTTCTCATTATCGGAGAACACCTCTTCAGCGGTAAGCGCATTGACGTTTTCAACAAGGCTGGCGAAGTACATGGTTGCAACGGTGCCGCCCAGCTTGGCCGCCACCAGTTCCTTCATGTCCTTGGCTACGGTGCGCTCGCTGTTTTCCTTGTCGGTGAAAAACGGGCGCAGCATGGGCTCGCTGGACAAGATGGTGTCCACCATGTCCCAACCGCGGGGCGAGGGCGTGGGTCTTTCCTCGTCGTCAAGCGCGGCGCCCGATTCCGACAAGCATTTCGGGTTTTCCTTGATGAACTGCAGGATTGTGGGAGAGATGCCCGCCTTTTTACCGTAGCGGATCCATTCGCTTGCGTTGCTGGTCACTTTCAACTTGAGGAAGCGGTCGAGTTGGGCGGGGTCCATTTCGTTGGTGGCGTACACGCTGTTTTGCGTGCTGGGGTTCATGGCGCCCACGAAGAATACCCACCAGGGGAATCGGTATCCGTTCACCGTTTTGGTGAGCAGGATGTTCATGAGCTCTTTGTACACGGTGTTTTCCGTGCGGTTGATTTCGTCCACAAAAACGATGACAGGCTTCACGCTGCCCGAAAGCAGCAGGTCGATTTTTTGCTGCGGCGCAAGGTTGTTTTGCGCGTAGCGGTTTTCGTTGCCGATGAGCGCGTCGTTTTCGGCAACGGTTTTGCCCGCTTGTTCGAACAGCAGCTTTTCCTGCGCTTGGATGCGCTCGACCGCATAATAAGGCAGGAACTTGAACTGTGCCTCGCCCTGTTCGTTTTCGTATTGGTAGGGAAGGCCGGTGATCTCGCCTTCTTTGAGCGTGCCGCCTTCTATGGTGATGCATACCCCGCCAAGGTCTTGCGCCACGGATTTTACGATGGCGGATTTGCCGATGCCGTGCTTACCGGAAATCAGCGGGGTGATGGCAACGTTTTCCTTCTCGGTTGCAATGTTCGCCAGAATCGCGCGCTTGATCAGGCGCGCGGCGTTGTTCACGGAAATCAATATCGGACTCCTTTAAGGCGCAGGAACGCGTTCAGCTTGTTTGAGCGGTTTTCCTTTTTGCGCCAACTGTTTTTGCCTTGTTTGAGCACGGTTGAGGTGCTGAGGTCGGAGAAGTGCTTGATGAAGAACTCCTCGCTGAACGTTTGGCAACGCGCTATGGCGCTGCGGTCGAGCGCGGGGAGGAACTGCTCCAAGAACCCTTCGCTGAAGGGTATGTGCTCTAGCAGCGTTTTCAGCTCGCTTTTGGACAGTTCGTTGATGTGGGCTTTTGCGAATTGCTCGTCCAGTTCGGGTGTGCTGCGCACTAGCCGCTCGAACGCTTTTTGCGAACCGTTGCCCAGGCGCGTGTTCTCAATAGCGTTCATGATGCGTTGGTCTTGGCTGAGCATGGGGTCGTTGCGCTGCTGCGACGGGGCAGCGTGCGGCGCGAGGTCCTCAAGCGGAACCTGGGGTAGTTCGGGCTTCTTTTCGGGGCTCTGTTTGCCTTGCTGCTGCGTTACCGCTTGCTGGCGTTTGTGGCGTATGGCGGCTATGGTAGCCTTGCAGCTTTTGGCGTACTGATAGTCGTAGTCGCCGGTTTCCAGCTGCTCTTCCAGGCAGTCCAGGTCGATGTCAAGCAGCTCGGCCTCTTGCGTAGCCAAGATTTCTTTGATATTTGCGGTCATGCTTCTACTCGCTTATGGGTTTGTGCAGCGTTTCTATTATCGTTTTAACATTGGGGGCTTTTTCTGCCCCAAACAGCTCTCCAATGCTGCCCGCATCCTTAAAGGGGCTTTCGTTGCGAAGCGTTTTTGCCACAATGTCGCCGTTGGTTTGGGCGTAGGCAACCATTTGTTGCATGTACGCTTTTTGCTGATCGTTCAACTCGGGGTCGTTTAGGATATGTCCAAGTTTTTGTTCCACCGATTCGTCGGCGATGCCAACCTGCTTGCGTAGGAACGCAAGTGCTTCGATGTGTTCGCCCCATGCAAAGCCTGACCACGTGGCGAAATCGGCATTGGTGCCTAGCGTTGTGGTGAACGCTTGCTTGAGCTGGTCTTTTTCATCCGCGGTCAAGGGCTCTAGCGAGCGCAGCTTGGCCAGTACCACGTTGCTTTCGTCCTGTAGGTACTCGTTGGCTTTTTCGACGTACGACTTGCTGCGCTGCATCCCTGTTTGCTCGCCTGCGTCGATGAGCTGATCGGGTAGATCGACGATGTAGAACTTCCGCTCGTCGGGGATGTACTTCATGAGATCGCGCAGCTCTTTGCGTACATGCTCGGCTCGCTCGAGCGAGAAATTGTCAAGGATGTAGGCGCCGTCCATCATGGCGGCGATGAGCTTTTCGTGCTTGAGCACATCGGGGATGGTCTTGAGCTTTTGCAGCTGCTCCATGCGTTCGGTGAACAGGGTTTTCACGGACGCGAAACCGTTTCTGATGGCGGTAGGGTCCTTACCTTCTTTTACGCGCATAAGGTATTCCGACTCGACGGTTAGCACAAGCGTGTCGAAGCTTTTGACCTTCGGTTTGCTGGGGTCTGTGGGGATGAGCGGGACAACTTTGTCGTTCAGCTCTTCGATGGCGGACGCCGTGAGGCTGTCCAGCCTGCCCTCTTGGCGGTACTTGTTGACGAACGCGATGTTGCGGTTTACGGCTACTGCGTCGTTGTTTAGGTTGGCGATGGCGCTGGTGAAGAAATCGTGCAGTTCTTTTTCGTACTGCTTTTCAAAATCGGTTTTGCCTGATTTGTCCTGCAGTTGCGCGAGAATCTCGAGCTTCTTCTGGTTGATGCGCACGCCCAGGCCGAAGCTGGTCTTTGTGGCTTTTCCGCTGCCTTTTGAAGTTGACCAGGTGCTGGTGGCGTTGAAGTACCTGAAGTTGTCGTACCAATCGAGCGCCAGGAAGCCCTTCTTGTCTTGCCCGGGGCCGAACAGGTCGGGCGACAGGCGCGTACCGCGGCCTACCATCTGCAGGAACTTGATTTTCGAGTTGACCTTCTTGAAAAACACCAGGTTCACCGCATCGGGGATGTCAATGCCGGTATCCAGCATGTCCACGCTTACGGCAACCTGGGGCAGCTTGTCGCGTTCGCCGAAGCTGTCGATGATTGCTAGCGCGTCGTCGACCTGGCTGTCGATGAGCTTACAGAATTCGTTTCCCAGATGTGCATACTGTTTGTGGAACTCCTCGACGATGATTTCGGCTTCAACATGGTTCTTTGCGAAGATGATGGTTTTGCCGATCTTGTCATCCGCATCCACTTTCAAGCCGTTTTGCATGAGGTCGTCAAGCATGGTGCGGATGGTGCCGCGGTTGATGTTCTTCGAATCGGGCTTGATCACCGCGTGGTCCATTGATTCCGTGCCGCTGCTTTGGTCGTTTGGCACGTCGGCGGTTGCGTATTCTTTTTCGACTTGCTCCTTCTGCTCGTCGGTAAGGCTGTCGTATGAGATGCCCCTGCGCAAGCCCTCGGTTGTTTTGTCGAGCACGTGGAAGCCCACAAGGTAGCCGTCGTCGATGGCTTGCTCGAGTTCGTAGGTGTAGTCGGGCTCGCCGTTTACGGTTTGGAAGACCTCGTAGGTGCTTTTCGAGTCGTCGCAGCGCGGCGTGGCGGTCAGGCCCACCATGAGCGAGTCGAAGTAGTTGAATAGCAGGGGGTACTTGCCGAAGATGGAACGGTGTGCCTCGTCCACGATGATCAGGTCGAAGCGGCCGATGCCGAATTCGCGTGTATCGCCGTCAACGAGCCCGATCATGGTTTGGTAGGTGGCGAAGATGATGCGCGCGTCTTTGTCGCGGTTGTTGCTGGTGCCGGTGAACATGGACGTGGTCGCGCTAGACAATAGGTTGTTGAAGTTCTTGTGCGCTTGGCGCACCAAGCTGGTGCGGTCGGCAAGGAACAGCACGTTTTTGATCCAACCGGCATCCATAAGCACTTTGACCAGGGAAATTGACACACGCGTTTTGCCCGTGCCTGTTGCCATGACCACGATGCCGCGCCGACGGTTTTGGTTTTGGAAGACGTCGCAGATGCTGCGGATGGCGTCTTTTTGGTAGTCGCGGTTCGTGATGCCGTCTTCAATGGCGGGGTTTGAAATGTCCTTGCGTGAGGAGGCGCGTTGCTTGAGCAGCTCCAGTTCGTCGACGGAATGGAAGCCGAACACGCGGCGCGGCGGAAAGCCGAGCGCGTCGATGCAGAAGATGTGATAGCCGCTGGCGTAGTAGGCCACGGGGCGGTAGCCGTGCTTCTTTTGCAGGAGTTTTGCAGCGTTGAGCGCATGGTTTCTGCCTGCAATGGGGCTGGCAAGGGCATGGGTGTAGTCGATAACAGCAAGGGGGCGGTTGTCCTTGCCGTATAAGATGTAGTCGATGGTGGAGCCGTCTTCCAGCGTCATGTTGATGGCGGCGGTTTCGGGATAAGACTGGCCTTCGCGCATGGCAATGGCCCAGCCAGCCTCGCACAACGATGCTTGTACGTAGAGCTTCGTGTTTTCCTTTTCGTTGCCGTGGCGTTTGGTGGAGAAGTGTGCTTGGCGCAGCGTTTCGGCAAAACGCGCCACCACGTCGTCCGAGGGGGCGCAGGATTGCTGGGGTTGCTCGGGGGTGTGCGGTGTTGGCGCGGGCGCGGGAGCAGGTGATGGCGCCGCTGGGGTTGGCGGTTTGGCGGCGGTTGGCGCTTGCGTTTGGGGCGCGGGCGCGGGCTGCGCGGGTGCGACTTCGCGTGGTGCCTGCTGCTGCACGCGTGCTTTCTCTAGGGGCGACACAAAAGCTGGGTAGTCGTCGATGAGCTTCAGATTGATGAGCACTTCGCCCACGATGTAGTGCAGCTGCTCAAGTGTGCTGCAGGCAATTTGCGGGCTGAGGCGTTGTCCATGTGCGCCGGAGTTGCCGTTTTTTCGCACGGTGTGCATGGCGCTGATGATTGTTTCGTCGTTGATGTAATTGACGAAGCTCCAGTCGTTCATCTTCTCGAAAAGGGTTTTGCCTCCATCGTCGTAGTTGGCGACGGAGCGGTAGATAAGCGTGACGACGAACTCCAACGCAGAGCGAGCGGAGGCACAACTTTGCGTCGGTAGGGGGAGCGCAAGTTGTTCGGCCGCGTCGCAAGCTTCATAAAGCTGCGAAAATCCAGGAATGTTTCTGACAAAATCGAAGTTCATAACAACCTACCTTCATTATGCGAAAGGCACTTTTGCATAATTATAGTGGCAGCGAGACAGGGTTTGTTGCGCAACATGCAAGCGCGATTGCCTCTGCTGTTTTGCTGGCGGTGCGACGGGGGCGGGCGGCGTTGCAAGTGCCGAGATGGAAAACGCGATACGTTTGGATTTTAATGGCTTCCTGCGGAGTAGTGCATTTTCGCACAAAGCTGTGACCTGGGGTAACGTAAATGTACTTTGGTGCCGTACTTGCGTGGCTCCGATTAAAATCCAAACGTATCGCGTTTTTGGATAAGGTGATGCGCTGGCGGTGCGTTTAGCGTCTTGATTCGGCGCTGCGGCGCTTGCTTCGGTGGACGGCGGGTTGTTGGAGCGACTTAACGTTGCGGTTACGGGCATCGCTGACACAGATTCGCGTGCTTTTGCTACTCTCGGGCGAGCTGTCGCCCGGTCTCTGCCATGCCCTAGCGCCATGCCCTAGCTTACGCACACTACGTGCAGGGTGGTGTTGTCTACGATGAAGGCTATGTCTTGGCTGGCGTAGGCTAGGTGGTAGACGCGGGTGGGTTCGTGCTTGCTGCCGGCGCGGCGCGGGTCTTGGCGCAGCACCTCTATGAGGCCCGGCAGTTTGTCGGGCGGCACTTCGGCTTGCAGCTGCGCGGGAAAGTCCACGTCAAGCTCGTGCCAGGGCGCGTTCTCGATCCAACCGCCGCAGGCGTCGGGGTGACAGTCGGCGAACGGGATGTAGGGCTTGATGTCGAAGATGGGCGTGCCGTCGCGCAGGTCGGCGCCTAGCACGTGGATGATGGGGCCGGCGCTGGTAAGCTCTACGCGGTCGAGCTTTACGCACGTCAACCCGATGGGGTTTGGGCGAAACGGGCTGCGCGTGGCGAACACGCCCACGCGCGCCGCACCGCCAAGCCGCGGCGGCCGCACGGTAGGCGACCAGCGGCGGGTGTGAAGGGGCTGCGAGTGGGACGAAGGTGCCGGGTGCGTTTGATTTGCTTCTGCGCGAGTTGCGGCGTTGGCGTGCTGCCCGTTAATCGATGTGACGTGGGGCAAAGTACCGCGTGCTGCGCTTGCGGTGGGCGCGTTGGGGGCGCAAGAGCGCTCGGATGCGCCGTCATTGGCGCTTACTGGCGTAGTGACAAAGCCGGTGTTTGCGCTCGCTATATCGTTGGCACCTCCGCCGGGCTTGCCGTTCTCGAACTGCCAGAGCAGCCACAGGTGCGAAAACTCCTCAAGCCCGGCAACGGCGCTGTTCAGAGCATATTCTGGCTTGAAGATAATGCGCCCTTGCAAATGCGGCGCCAAAAAGCTATTGCGAGGGATGCCGAACTTTTGCGGCAAGTCGGTGCGAATGTAAGCGATAGGTTCCATGTGCGCTATTGTAACGCGTTTGGCGATCCGGCCGGCTAGAGGGCGCATGAGGGTCGGGCGGGTTGCCGCATTTTGGTGGGCGCTGGGACAGGGGCACTGGGACAGGGGTCGGGTACTGTCCCATTCTGTCCCATTCCCGTTTCCCGCCCCATTTTCCCGTCGATTCAGTCGTCGAGCGTCCCCATGAAGGCACCGCGTCCACGCCTCTCCGTCCCGGCTGTGGAGGAGCTCCATCTTGAGCGGGCTGAAGAACCTCTCTATGGCGGCGTTATCTGACCTGGGACAGGGGTCGGGTACTGTCTCACATTGTCTCGTTCATACCAGCATGCCTGCAAGCGCGGTAAACGCGAATGCGCAGATGACGGTGGTGGGTGCGTTGCCCGCCTTTGCCAGCAAACGGTCTGCGAGCGGGAGTAAAACCCAGGTCATAAGCGTTGTCGCCACGCCGAACGCAATGCCGTTTTGCAGGCAGATTTGCCCCATGAAGTTGCAGAACATGCTGCGATAATCCCACAGCGGCATGCTGCCATCAGGCAGCGGCTGGTTGAGCGCAAGGCCCATGCACAGTTCGATGAGGCAGCATGCGCAACCGTTTAGCGTGAAACTGAGCGCCAGTGCCACGCCGGGCGTGCCGATGTGCCGTTGAAGCAGCGTTTTGCCGGGCTCAGCACGGCCGCGCATGTCACTGCTCCTACGCCGTACACGCAAAAAGGGGAACAGCCAGTCGCGCCAAATGCCCGAGGCGAGGTCGTGTACCCCCGGCAGCATGCCCCACTTGATAAGCAGGCAATACGCTGCCTCCAGCCAGTGGCCCATAAAGGAAAACACGCAGAAGTAGATAACAAGGTTGCAGACCTTGCCCCCCCTGCGATTGCGCGATTTTTGCTGGCTGGTGAAATCATGAGTTCGACCCTGAAGAATTACCGAATTGGGACTTAGGTTTGCAAGACGTGGTTACTTGTAACACGGGAACAGCGAGCAGGTGGGCTGGCTTTTGCTTTCGGCAATATGCAAGCGCGTGCGGCGGCGCCCGGTCCCGTTCGCTGCCTCGTGGTCGCGGGCTGCGAGCCGCGCGTTTTGTTACGCTTCGGCTGTGCGGTGCGCGGGCGTGCTACACTGTGCGGCAATTGGCCGCTGCCATGGGGCGCGGCTGCATGCGAACGAGCGCGGGCGCTGCGGCGCGGCGAAAGGGGTTTGCGATGGCGGATTCGAAGCGGCGGTTGGCGGATGCCCTTGAGCAGCTGATGGAGCGCAAGCCTCTTGACCAGGTGCGCGTGTCGGAAATCGCCGCCGCAGCCGGCGTGAGCAAGCAGACGTTCTACCACCATTTCGCCGACAAGTATCACCTGATGGAGTACTGTTTCCGCGACATGTTCGCCGACCCGTTCTGCAGCATGGGCACGCTGGCGCCGTTCGACCAGTGCTACCTAGCGTTTCTGCGGCTGTGCCATGAGCGCAAAACCTTCCTGCGCAACGCGTTCACCTCGCAGGACGTGAACGGCTTGTATCGCGTGATGCACCGCGCGCTGCGTGATGCGTTCGGGCGCCGCGTGCGCACCTTCGGCGTGGCCGACGGGGGAGACGTGAGCTTTTACCTGGACTTTTTCTCGAAGGGCTGCGCGGGCTGTACGCGGCACTGGTTCGACGAGGGCATGAATTTCTCCGATGAAAAGCTGGTGGAGCTTGTGTGCCAGTGCATCCCGGTGGGCGCAGAGAGGTTCTTCAAATAGTTGAACCTGGCGAATGTCCGTCGGGCGGCTGTTCGGAAGGGCGAAACCGGGGCAACGTGCCAGGCGCTGTCTTGCCATGCATCCCTTGCTTTCGCTTTCTCTCGATTCGGAAAGCCGCCAAGAGCAACCCCCTAAGCATGTTTCTGCGCGCTTTGCACTTTACTTTCCACTCAAATAGTCAAGTTTTGGTTGGACGAAAGCCGCTTGCGGTCAATTACCGGCCGCTGGCAGGCTTCCTATACTTCTCCCCAGAAGCCGGACTCGCACACGCGGTCCGGCGCACGTTGGAACGTCGGGGTCCCGCAAGGGACGGTGTCGGGCGCGCGGACGCGTCGCACCGTGAGGGCCGGCGACATGCGAACACGGGAGGAAAACATGAGCAATCAGGGAATCAGCCGTCGCGGCTTCCTGACGGGTGCCGCCGCCATCAGCGCCGCGCTGGCCGGCGCGGGCCTGACGGGCTGCGCGCCGAAGGTGGTGGGCGTTGCCGGTGGGGCTGCGGGAGCAGCCGGTTCGGCAAACGGCCAGACCATGGACTTTGACGGCACGGGCACTATGCCGTGGCTGGGCGAGGCGCCGAGCATTTCTGACAGCGACGTTGCCGAGACGCTTGAAGCCGACGTTGTGGTGGTGGGCCTGGGCTGCGCGGGCGTTCCGGCATGCCGCGCGGCTGCCGAAGCGGGCGCGAAAGTCATTGCCATTGAGGCATCGGCCCAGATCAACAGTGTGGCCAGCGACATGGCCATCCTGGGCGGCGAGACCATGGCCAAGTGGGGCCGCGGCGACGGCTTCCTTGACAAGCACATGGTGGTGAACATGCATATGGAGGAAGGCAGCCACCACTCCAACTTCGGCATTATCAGTCGTTATTGCGACGAGTCGGGACGTGCGTTCGACTGGTTCGTGAAGGGCTGCCCGAACATGTACATCGCTTCGGAAACGTACGAGGAGGTGCCCGAGGCCAACCGCGCGCACTACCTGTACCCGTACTTCTACCCCATGCTGGAAACGTACGACTACACGAAGGAAGACATGCCGTGTTACCCCACGTCAGTGGGCTTTTCCAGCCTGGCAACCGCCATGGCCGACAACCTGGCGCGCGCCGAGGAGGCCGGCGCGCAGGTGCGCTACAACACGCGCGGCGTGAAGCCTATCTGCGCCGACGACGGCAGCGTCACCGGCATCTACGCGCAGGACACCAGCGCGAACAAGTACCTGCGCATCAACGCGAAAAGCGTCATCTTGACCACGGGCGATTACCTGGCCAACGAGGACATGATGAAGTACTTCGCGCCGGCGTGCGTGGAGAACGGCAACCAGATTCTTTCGCTTGACCTGGACGCGCAGGGCAACTACACCAACGTGGGCGACGGCCACAAGATGGGCGTGTGGGCCGGTGCGGCGGTTGAACAGTGGCACGCGCCGATGATTCACCACATGGGCGGTGGCGCCGGGTCGGATGGCCGCGGCGTCATCGGTAATAATGGCTTTCTATGGCTGAACCTGCACGGCAAGCGCTTCATGAACGAGGATGTGCCCGGCCAGCAGCTGGAGAACCAGGTGGAGCTGCAGCCGCAGCGCAAAGCGTACCAGTTCTTCGACAGCTCCTGGCCTGAGCAGCTGAAATACTTCCCGGCTGCCCATGGCATCGCGTGCATCTACAAGGACGAGGCGCTGCCGGATTGGACGCCGTCGGGCCTGAAAATCAACGTGCGCTGCCCCGCCGACATCGAGGCCGCCGTGGCCGAGGGCCGCTGCGTGAAGGCCGACACTATCGACGAGCTGCTGGCCAAGATCGACGGCATGGACGTTGAGACGGCCAAGGCGTCTATCGAGCGCTATAACCAGCTGGCAAAGGCCGGCTCCGACGAGGATTTCGGCAAGTCTAGCCAGCGCCTGTTTGCGCTGGAAAACGGGCCGTTCTACGCGGCGGAGTGCGGCGTGGCGCTTACGCTTGCCAACTTAGGCGGCCTTGAGTCGGACAGCGATTGCCACGTGTACAGCACCGAGCGCGAGGTGATCCCCGGCTTGTACGCGGCCGGCGCGCCGCAGGGCGGGCGCTTCAACGTGCAGTACCCCATCTCGCTCAAAGGCCTGTCCGCTGGCATGTGCATGGTGTTCGGCAAGATTGCCGGCGAGAACGCCGCCGCGGGCAAGTAGGAGGTTGCCATGACGGAGAAGAACAAGGTTGCGGAAGGTGTTTCCGCAGATGAACGGGCCGCAGCGACTGCTAATGGCGCCGCGACTGGCGCGACCCCTGCGCCCAAACGTGGGCGCCGCAAAGCGCCGGTGATCATCGGCGTGGTGGCCGTGGTGTTGGTGGCGGCCGGAGCGGGCTTCATGGTGTGGCACGACCAGCCCAGCTTCTGCAACGCCATCTGCCATACGCCCATGGACGGCTACCTGGCCACGTACGAGTCCACGCCGGGCGAGGAGGCCACCGACAAGTGGGGCAACACCGTGGCCGATGCGTCGGGCATGCTGGCGCCGGTGCATGCGCAAGAGGGCATCACGTGCGTGGGCTGCCATGTGCCGCAGCTGTCCGAGCAGGTCACCGAGGGCATCGGCTGGCTGACCGGCAGCTACAGCGTGGTGCAAACCACTGACGAGCGCTTTGTGCCTGAGGAGAAGACGCTGTCGGACCTGACGGCCGCGCGCGGCATCGCCAGCGAGGCGTTCTGCTTGAATTCGGGCTGCCACGTGAACAGCGATGGGTCGGTCATGACGCGCGATGATTTGGTGGAGGCCACCAGCTACATGAAGCGCAACCCCCACGTGCAACAACACGGCGAGGTCGACTGCAACGAGTGCCACAAGGCGCACCGCGCATCCACTGTGTACTGCAGCAAGTGCCACAGCGACGCCACCATCCCTGATGGCTGGGTCAGCTACAAAGAGGCCGAGGCCCTCGAGCCTGTGGCCGTAAGCGAATAGCAACCGGGGGCAGCGCGCCTGGCGTGCCGCCTCCCGGTTTGAGTGGTGCTGCCGCTCCGGTCGCGCGGCCCCGTCGCATTTCGGCGGGGCCGCGCTGCGCCTTGCGAGCAAAAAAGTCGATACGTTTGGATTTTAATGCGTTTCCTTTTGGAAGGGCTCTAGTTACCCTGTTTGTGACCTGGGGAAACGCTGGCGGTTTTTGCCGGCTACTGAGACGAGCCGCATTAAAATCCAAACGTATCGACTCTTTCGGGTTGGGGTAGGGCCGTGCGCTATCTGGGTTGGGGCGTGGTGCCGTTGCGCCGCCCCTCTCGGCGGCGTGAGATGGTGCTCCGGGCGCAGGAGTTGCGGCGGGAGCGCGCTGTTTCGGGTTCGTCGTGCGGCGCTTGTTGCTCAAATGTTGCCTTGAGCGGTGCAATTTCTCCGGCGAGTGGTGCGCGGACGGCGTTACACTAGCGGTAGTTGTAACGATACAGGCTGCGGCGCGAGGGGCGCGCCGGGCTTGCCAACGCAAAGGGGGTTCCGCTATGGCGGTTAATCGTTTCGTGCTTAACAACATCTCGTATCACGGTGCCGGCGCAATTGCCGAGATTCCGGGCGAGATTTCGCGCCGCGGGTTCGCGAAGGCGTTTGTATGCTCCGACCCTGACCTGGTGAAATTCGGTGTTACCGGCAAGGTGACGGCAAAGTTGGACGAAGCCGGCATCCCGTGGGAGCTCTACGACCAAATCAAGCCGAACCCCACCATTAAAAACGTGCAGGACGGCGTGGCCGCGTTCAAAGCTTCGGGCGCCGACATGATTGTGGCCGTGGGCGGCGGCTCGGCCATGGACACGGCTAAGGGCATCGGCATCATCGCGGAAAATCCCGAGTTCGCCGATGTGGTTTCGCTTGAAGGCGTGGCGCCTACGAAGAAGCACGCCACGTTCACTATTGCTGTTCCTACTACGGCGGGCACGGCGGCCGAGGTGACCATCAACTACGTGATCACCGACCCCGAAAAGGTGCGCAAGTTCGTGTGCGTCGACGTGAACGACATCCCCGATGTGGCCGTGGTGGACCCCGACATGATGGCCAGCATGCCCGCGGGCCTTACGGCGGCAACGGGCATGGATGCGCTCACGCACGCCATCGAGGGCTACACTACCCGTGGCGCGTGGGAGCTATCCGACATGTTCCATTTGAAGGCCATCGAGCTGATTTCGAAGAACCTGCGCGCGGCATATGCCGAGGCGAAGTCGGGCAAGCCGGGCGCGGGCCGCGAGGGCATGGCGCTGGGCCAGTA
>DJEE01000122.1:36039-73465 GCA_002431805.1 Eggerthellaceae bacterium UBA5906 | reverse complement strand
ATCCAGCTGAGGTAACGGCGCACGTTGAAACAGCAACGGTTATTATGCTCGCCATTCAAAGGAAAGTCAACACCTAATTTTTCGTTTTTGAAAATTCTCGTCTGATATGGTGTTTCTAGCAATACAATTATGAAATTAGAAGGGTTAAGGTTGAAGAAAGCGACGCGTGGGGGATTCGCTGTTGCTTGGCGTGTTAACGGTCCATAAAGGGGATAAGATGCCGAAAAACAAGCGCGAACCTATGGCAGCTGACGGTTGTGAGACTGCTTTGCTGCATGATGCTGCAGCCACCGACGTGCGAACGGAATCAACGCTTGAGTCGTACGTTGACGTGCTGCTGCGCGATGATGTGACGCGTGCGGAACTTGATGTGGAAGCGCTTCCCGAAAGCCAGCGTGCGCTTGGCCAGCGTCTGGTGAAGCTTGGTGAGTACATTCGCGAAGGGCAAAAACTTGCCTACGATCTTGCGGATGGCAGGATTGAGGCCCTAGACGCCTCCCGTTTTGATGCCGACAATCCGCTGCTACCGTCGCTTGATGAGATTAAAGGCAACCTTTCGCAAACGTTCACGCTGGCCCAGGCGTTCACGTCTGATTCCGACGAACACCGTGACCAGGAGTTTTCCGGTAACTATATCTTGCAGTTAAACGCTGCCGTGTCGGAGCTTTTGGAGCAAAAGCGCGCCCTGGAGCACCGTGCGTACGTTGACGCGCTTACCGGCGTGGGCAACCGGGCATCTTTTGACCGTGCGGTTGAAGTGTATTGGGAGCACGGGAAGCCGTTTGTAACCGCGTTCGTTGACATTGACAATCTGAAGTCGTGCAACGATCGTTTTGGCCACTCGGAGGGCAACCGCTACATCAAAACGGTATGCGACCACTTGCGGGAATGCTGCAAACGCCCCGAAGAGATTTTCCGCATTGGTGGCGACGAGTTTGTGGTGTTGTCGCCCGTTTCCACGGAAACGGATATGGAGCGTCGCCTTGAGGCGTGTCGCGCGCAGCTTATCGAAGCTAGTCGCACAACCGGTGCTGCGCAGGAGTTCTCGTTTAGCTACGGCTGCTCTATTGCCGACCCTGCGCGTGGGGACGATCGGCGGCAAACCACGCTTGATGCCGATCGCAAAATGTACGATTACAAGCTCACGCACAAGCACGCCTCGGCGCAAAATACCGGCAGGCGCACGTCGTATGTGCTTGACGACCTGGATAATCGCGTGTTCGAGGCGCTTTCCATGGCGTCGGAGGGCTGCTATCCGCTTGTGTACAACGTTGACACGCGGGAAAGTCACTGGTCGCCGCTTGCCTTGCGTGATTTCGGCTTGCCGTGCGAGCATGTGCACGACCCCATTCCCGTGTGGCTAGAGGTTATCCATCCCGATGACCGCGAGCATGTGCGAGCAGGCATTGAGCGCATGACCAGCGGCGAGATGCACAGCCACCGCATTCAATACCGTGCAAAGGATATTTCCGGCAAGTACGTGCTGTGCGAGTCGCGCGGTTTTCGCCTGGAAGGCTCCGATGGCATGCCTACGCTGTACGCGGGCTACATTATCAACCGCAGCGCCGCAGAGGTGACTGACCCGGCTACGGGCTTGGGGAACTATCGCGGGTTGGTGGCGGCCTTGGGCGAATCGCGCATGCGCGGCTGTGCCGTTGGGCTGGTTGGGTTGAAAATCAACCACATTTCCGAGATAAACCGCAAGTTCGGCTACGATGCAGGTGATCACGTGATTTCCGAGATTACCGGGCGCATCGTGTCGCGCATGCGGGCTGCGGCGCGCATGTTCCGCTCGCGCGGCGTGAAGCTTGTTGTGGTGGCCGACGATGCAACGGAAGCGGACACCGTGGCGTTTGAGGAAAAGCTGCGCAGCGTGCTTTCCGAGCCCGTGCTTATCGGAAGCGAACGCGTCTGCGTAGAGGTGAGTGTGGCTTCTTTGCATTACCCGCGCGTGCTGGTGCAACCCGCCAAGGTTATTCGCGAGATAGACCGCCGTGTAGAGGTTGCTACCGAAGAGCTGTTTAGCGAAGCGAATGCGGCGCAGCTTATGCGTGCAGAGGATAAAAGCCGCTTTGACCGGTTGACGGGCTTGCTTATCGGCAGCTGGTTTTTGGACGAGGCAGCGCGTTTCCGCGAAAGCGATCTTGCGGTAAGTTGGGCCATGGTGAAAATCGATCTTGGCCGCATGACTATTTTCAACGAATGGTACGGGCGCGACCGCGGTGACGCTATGCTAGCCGAAGTAGGTGCGCTGCTACGGGCGTTTGAGGACGATTATTGCTGCGTATGCGGGTACTGGGGTCAGGACGACTTCTGCGTGCTCGTGCCGTTTGACCTGGATGTTATCAACACGATGTACGTGCGACTGAAAACGCTCATCGCGACGTTCAGCGATTCGCTGGACTTTTTGCCGGCCATGGGCGTGTATCGCGTGGATGTTGACGAGCCGGTGGGGCAGCATCAGTACGAATATGCGCGGTTTGCGGCGAAAGGCGCCAAGCAAATGGTGGGTGATCGCGTAAGGATGTTCCGCACCACGGAATATCAGCGCGCGGGGTATAACCGCCAGCTTATCGGCGGTTTTGAGCACGCGTTGGCCAACAACGAGCTGTTGTTCTACCTACAGCCGCAAGTTGAAGTTGCAAGCGGCGCCATTGTGGGATGCGAGGCGCTTGCTCGGTGGCGTCGAACCGACGGAACGTTTGTGTCGCCGGCCGAGTTTGTGCCCGCGCTTGAGGAAACGGGTCTTATCTCTATGCTGGATAAGCTTATTTGGGACCAAGTGCTCGCGCGCTTAGGCGAACGCCTTGCAGCTGGTAAGCGGTGCGTGCCGGTTTCCGTCAACGTGTCGCGTGTTGACGTGCTGTCGTTTGACGTGGCTGATTGCCTGATGGAGCTGCTGGAAAAGTATGGAGTGCCCGCCGAGTGCATTCGCGTGGAGATAACCGAATCGTCGTGCACCGGTGGCAGCAGCGCGGTAAGCAAGCTGACAGCGCGGTTGCACGAGCTAGGTATTCACGTGCATATGGACGATTTTGGCACAGGCCATTCCTCGCTTGGCATGCTGGGTAGCATAGACATTGACGCGCTGAAGCTTGATCGCGAGTTTGTGAAGGACGACTTCGAGAACGATGCGCGCCGGGTGAAGGTGGTGCGCTCCATTCTTGCCATGGCCAAGGCGCTTGACGTGCCTGTTGTGGTGGAAGGCGCCGAAACGCAGGGGCAAGTTGCGCTGCTGCAAAAGCTAGGAGCGCAGTACGTGCAAGGCTTCTATTTCTACCGCCCCATGGAAAGCGAAGAATTTGGCAGGTTGCTTGACGAAGGAAAATAGCCGATACATAAGAAAAGCCCCGTACACGGGGCTTTTCTTATGGCGTGAGTGAGTGGTGCTGCTGGTGTGCTAGTAGTTGCTGCTACCGTTGCCGCCATTGGCGGAGGAGCCGCCGTTGGTGGAGCTGTTGCTGCCGCTACCGCCGTTGGTGGAGCTGTTGCTGTCGGTGCTGCTGTTGTTGCTCGAGGAACTCGAACCGGTGCTGATTACCAGGTGCACGGTTTTGCCGGGGTCAAGCTCGGTGCCGCTGGTGGGCGTTTGGCTGATAACGTTGCCTTGCGACACAGAGCTGCTGGCCTGGTATTCGGTGGTAACGGTGAAGCCTAAGTTGTTCAGCGTGGTCATAGCGGAGCCTTCGGACTGGCCCACAACGCTCGGCACGCTTACCGCTTTGCTTTCTTTGCCCTTCGATACCACGATGTTTACCGTGCCGTCAGCTTTTAGCTTGCTGCCGCTGGTGGGCGTTTGGCTGATAACCACGCCTTCGGATACGGTGTCGGAATACTGTTCGTCAACCGTTACGTAGAAGCCGGCGTTGTTCAGCGTGGTGGTTGCGGCGCTGCGGCTTTGGCCCGTAACGTCGGGGACGGTGGAACCTTCGGAGCCAAGGGACAGGTAGTAGGTGACCACGGTGTCTTTGGCAACCTTGGAACCTGCGGAAACGTCTTGGCGCACCACATGGTCCTTCTCAACGCTGTCGGAGTATTCGGCGGTGCCCGCTTTGTACTTCAAGCCGTTCGCTTGCAACAGTTTCTTTGCTTCATCTGCGGTTTTGCCAGTAAGGTCAGGCACTTCGATTTCCTGCGTGCCTTGCGATACCGTCAGGTTCACGCTAGTGCCCTTGGCCTTTTTCGACTTGCCGGCAGGGTCTTGGCTTATGACCTTGCCCGAGTCAACCTTGTCGGAGTAGGTTTGCTGTACGTTGCCCACCTTAAAGCCTGCGGACTGGATAGCGCTTTTCGCCTGGTCGAGCGTTTGGCCCGTAACGTCGGGTACCTCGATAAGGTCTTTGCTTTCGGAGTTTCCGCCTAGCGCGAACGCTGCAATGGCAATAAGCGCAATCACGGCAACAACGGCACCTACCACGGCGGCAATCTTTTTGCCCTTCTTGTTCGGCACGGTGTTGTTGGTGTTGTAGGAGTGGTTTTGCGAGCTGTTCGCACCGTTGTGCTGCTGGCCGCCCACAGCGGGCATAACGGCAGTGCCGTCGCCCATGGGGCTGATGGGAGGCACCACGCCGCCCATGACCTGCGTTTGCGCGCTGGTGAATCCGCCGCCAAGCACCACGGGGCGGCCGGCCAGGTAGTCGTTGAGCGCCGAGCGCATTTCCTTTGCGGTGGCAAAACGGTCCATGGGGTTTTTCGCCATGGCCTTCATGATGATGGCTTCAAGTGAGGGGTCAATCTCAGGGTTCAGCTCGCGCGGCGGTACGGGCTCGTCCTGCACCTGCTTCATGGCAACGCTTACGGCGTCGGGGCCGTCGAAGGGCAGCTTGCCCGTGGCGGACTCGTACAGCACGATGCCGAGCGAGTAAATGTCGCTGGCAGCGGTGAGCTCTTTGCCTTGCGCCTGCTCGGGCGAGATGTAGTGTGCCGTGCCCAGTACGCTGGAAGTTTGCTCCTTGGTAGAGTTCTTTGCACGTGCGATGCCGAAGTCCATGACCTTCACGTTGCCGTCGGGCTGCACCATGATGTTCTGCGGCTTGATGTCGCGATGGATGATGTCAAGGCCGTGAGCCACGGAAAGCGCCTGGCATACCTGGCTGCCGATTTCGGCAACTTTGCGCTGGTTGATGGCGCCGCGCTGGTTGATGGCGGTTTTCAGGTCAGAACCGCGCACGTATTCCATGACAATATAGTACGTGCCCTCGTCCTGACCCCAGTCGTACACGTTCACGATGTAGGGGCTTTGCAGGTTGGCGGCGCTTGCGGCTTCCTGCTTGAAGCGTTGGGTAAAGCTTTGGTCTGCGGCGTATTGGGGCAACATCACTTTGACCGCAACCAAACGACCTAAGACGTTGTCTTGCGCACGGTACACCTCGGCCATGCCACCGATGCCGATGCGCTCAGTAATTTGGTAGCGGTTGTTGAACACCCTGCCGATCATGTTTCCGGTCACGTTTGAACTCCTTTAGGTCACATGCTGGGCGGTATTTTGAGTAATCCTCATAGTACCGCGCCGCGCACACTTTATCTATAACAGGCCTTGAACTTCCAAAGCAGTTTGCAAAATATCATGAGCTTTTTGGGTGCCCACGCCCTCGTCGCCATCTTCGATGACCACGGCCACCACAACGCCGGCGTCGTCTGCGGGTGCCATGCCCACAAACCAGCTGTCGTTGCTGTTCGCTTTCTCGGCGGTGCCGGTTTTGCCGGCAACCTCAACGCCGTCGATCTGCGCAGCGGTGCCGGTGCCTCTCTTCACCACGCCCTTTAAAATCTCGCGCACGCGCTTTGCCGTGTCGGAGCTAATGGACGTGCGCAGCTTTTCGGGCTGCGCGGTGAAGCTGCGCTCGCCGTTGGCGTTGTAGATGCCGTCAACCAAGTAAGGTTTCATCTCCACGCCGTCGTTGGCGATGGCGCTTCCCACCATGGCCATCTGCAGCACGGTAGCCTGCGGGCCAGCCGGGCTTTCATGGTTCATGGGGTTCACCGGCTCGCCTGCAGCGGCCCAGGCGGTTTCCCATTCGGTCATTTCGCTGGGGTCGGCCATAAGCGACGTGTACATAACCAGTGGGAAGTCGAACGTTTGGTTGAAGCCGAACGCCTCGGCGCCCGCCACCAGCTTGTCGGCGCCAATTTGCACGCCTAGCTGGCCGTACACCGTGTTCGCCGACCACCAGGTTGCCTGCTCAAGCGTTTGCGTGCCGTAGTTCGTGTGGTTGAAGTTCGACACGTTGGCGTTGCCAATGTCGATGGTGCCGGGCGAGGAGAACGTGGTGGTTTCGCTTGCCACGTTGTCTTCTAGCGCCGTTGAAAGCGTGACCATCTTGAACGTGGAACCGGGGGCGTACAGGTTGCCCGTGGCGCGGTTGATGAGCGACGAGTCGGAGCTGTTGGCGTTTGCCTGCGCGATTACCTGCTCGAAGTCGGCGGCGTCGTACGTGGGTGCGCTGGCCATGGCTAGGATGGCGCCCGTTTTCGGATCCATAACCACCGCAGCGCCCTTTTCGCCGTCAAGCGCATCTTGCGCGGCCTGCTGAATCTTCGAGTTGATGGTAAGCGTCACGTCGTTGCCGGCCGTGCCAACGCCGGCCATGTCGTTGAGCACGTCGGTCCAGGTGGCGAAGTTCTCTTGGCCCTTGAGCGTGTCGTTATACGCGTCTTCGATGCCTGAGGTGCCGTATTGCTGCGACACGTAACCCACCACGTGCGATGCCAAATCGCCCGCAGGGTAGATGCGCTCGTAGCTGCCGTCGTCGTCAACGACGCTGCGTGCCAGCACGATGCCGTCGTACGTTGAAATGGTGCCGCGCTCGCTTTTCGCCTCTTTAGCCAGTGTGTGGTTGTTGCCGGGCATGCTTTGGTAGCTGTCGGCCTGCACCACCATGATCATGGTGAGGTTGGCAACCAAAATGGCGAACAGCGCGCTGCAGAACAGCATGGAGTGCGTAAGGCGTTTGCCCAGGCTGATGCGGCCAAGTACGCTGTTGGAGTGCAAGGACGACGTGGTGCCGTTCAGCATTTCCGCTTCAATGCCGGTGGCCTCGTCGCCCGCGCGCAGCAAAAAGCCCACGATGATGAAGCTGCCCAGGAGTGAAGAGCCGCCTTGACTGATGAACGGAAGCGTCAGGCCCGTCAGCGGGATGACACGCGTGACGCCGCCCACGATGATGAACGCTTGCAGCACGATCATGCTGGTCAGGCCCACGGCCACGAAGCTGGACACGTCAGACTTCGCGCGCGCGGCGGTCAAAAAGCCACGGATGGCGAAGCACAGGAACAGCAGCAGCACGCCCGAGGCGCCCAGAAGACCGATTTCCTCGGCGATGTCGGCGAAGATGAAGTCACTTTCCACAACAGGGATGGCGGAGAACGCGTCGGTGCCGCCGGCAAGGCCGTTGCCAAGGCCCACACCGAACAGGTCGCCGTCGGCAATGGAGTACAGCGCTTGGCACAGCTGGTAGCCGGTGTTCTGCGCATCGGAGAACGGGTCAAGCCAGGTGTTCACGCGCACCTGCACGTGACCGAACGCCATGAAGGCCGCAACGCCGCCGATAGCCATCAATCCTAAGCCGATGACCAGGTAAAACTTCTTTCCCGTTGCAACGTAGAGCATCAGCAGGAACACGAAGAAGAACACCATGGCACTGCCGAGGTCCTTCTCGAACACCACGATGAGCATGGCCACGCCCCACATAAGCAGAAGCGGCAGAAGCGAGCGGATGTCGGGAAGGCGCAGCGGCCCCATGCGCACGGTGAACACGGACAGCAGCTCGCGGTTTTCCGCCAGGTAGCTTGCCATGAACAGCACGATAACGATTTTTGCTATTTCACCAGGTTGGAAGGAGAAACCGCCGATGTGCAGCCAAATGCGGCTGCCGTAGATTTCCTGGCCTAGTCCCGGGATAAGCGGCGAAAGCAGCAAGATGATGCCCACCAGCATAAGCGTGTACTTGAAGTTGGCCACCTTATCTAGGTTGCGGAACAACAAGAGCACGGCAATCATGCAGCCGACGCCCACGAACAGCCACACCACCTGGCCTTGCGCCATGTTGGGCGCGTCGGTGAACGGGGCGATGCGCGTGATGAAGGCGATGCCGATGCCCGAAAGCGAAAACGCGATGGGCAGCAGCGCCGGGTCGGCGCCGGGGGCAAGCTTGCGCACGGCAAGGTGAGCCACCACGAAGGCGGCGAAAATGCCGATAGGCACGCTCAGCGAGTCGAAGTTGACCTGCTGGCCTTCGTTGATGGCAATCATGACGAACAGCAGCGCTACTACGGGCGCGGCTACCAGCAGAAGGATAAGCTCTATGTTGCGACGGGCCATGACGGGCTACCTTTCGGCCTTGTCGTGCTGCGCCGCTTCGTCGCGGTACTGCTGCACGAGGTCTTGCGCGGCGTCCATGGTGTCAACGCGAATGCCGCCGTCAAGGCGCGCGGCGGTGCCAGGCTGCAGCTTGCTCACGTCCACGTCGGTTGTTTCAACTTGTTGATGCAGCGGTACGCCCAGGAAATCGGCGGGAACGCCGCTGTAAATGGCCACTTTGCCGTTGTCGTTGCCCAGGTAGGCGGTGGTGTGCAGCCACGTGTGCACACCCCATGCCGCACCGCCCAAAATAGCCAGCAGCAGCACAAGCACCAGCGCAACGGAAAGCTTCGATTTGCGCGCCATTTTCCTTTGGCGCTTTTCGGCAAAGCCGGTAACGTCGGCCACAATGACGGTGACGTTGTCGTGGCCGCCGGCGGCAATTGCCTCGTTAACCAGCTGAGACGCGCATCGCTGCGGGTCGCGCACGCGGCGCATAACGGCTTCAATCTGCTCGTCGCGAATCATGGAAGAAAGGCCGTCGGAGCACACGAGCAGCCTGTCGCCGGTTTCCACGTTGATTTCGTACATGTCGGGGCGCGTGTGCGGGTCGGAGCCGAGCGCGCGCGTGATGACGGAGCGCTGCGGATGGTGGCGCGCTTCCTCGGGCGTGAGCTGACCGGCTTCGATCATGTCGGCCATAAGGCTGTGGTCGCGCGTAAGCTGCTGGAGTTTTCCCTGGTGAAGCAGGTATGCGCGTGAGTCGCCAACCTGGGCGATGATCAAACGCTCGTCTTGCAGCATGCAAGCGGTCATGGTAGTTCCCATGCCGTCGCGGCCGCGGCCATCGTGCGCTGCGCGGATGATTTCGCGGTTCGCTTCCTCAACGGCGCGCTCGAGCACGGCACCGTCAAGGTCTTTCGGCGCAAACTCGGCCAGCACGTTCACGGCAATTTCGGAGGCAACCTCGCCTGCGGCGTGGCCGCCCATGCCGTCGGCAACGGCGAACAGCGGCGGGGCTACCACCAGGCTATCTTCGTTGTGGTCGCGCACGCAGCCAACGTCGGTGCGGCTGCCGAACGTGGTGATGGCGCCCTTGCGGGTGTGTTGCGTAGATTTATACGAGGAACGTTGTTCACGTGCCATTATGAGAACCTCACACGAATGGCCACGTCGCCTACGTTGACGGTGTCGCCGCTACGCAAGGCGGTAGGCTCGGAAATGAACTGGCCGTTTACGGCCGTGCCGTTGGTGGAGCCAAGGTCTTCCACGAAGAGGTTTTGGCCCATCAGGCTAAAGCGGGCGTGCCTTCCCGACACATAGCCCGCACCAATGACAATGTCTGCGCCGGGATTGCGGCCCACGATAACCGGGCCGCGCACCACAATGGATACGCCGCGCAGCTCTTTCGGGCCGCGTTCAACCGAAAGGCTCCAGGTTTTCTCGCGCTTGCGCTGCCCGCGTACCGCACCGATCCCCGTTTTCATGATGGCAAACAGAAACAGGTACAGCAGTGCAACGAACAGCAAGCGAATGAGCAGCAGGGCGTAATCAATCACGAGGGTGTCCTTTGTCTTTCCTTACGCCAGGGTGAACACAAGGTCGGTAGTGCCGACGGAGATGTGGTCGCCCTCGTTGAGCGGCTGGCTTGCGATAGCGCGGCCGTTCACGTACGTGCCGTTGGTGGAGCCAAGGTCGGTGATGATCCAGGCACCCTGCGGGCTGAGCGTGATTTCAGCGTGGTTGCGCGAAACGTTGATGTCGGGGATGGTGATGTCGTTGTGCGACTCACGACCAAGCGAAACACGGGCGCTGGCCAGGTCAAACGCACGGTTTGCCGCCGTGTCGATAAGGCGCGCACGGCCTGTTTGCTGCTGCGGTTGCTGCATGGCGGCAGGGTTGCCTGCGAACACGACGGTGTTGGCAGGCGCGGCAGCGTACTGCTGTTGGGCAACCTGCGCAGCTTGCTGCGGCTGGGGCATGGCCTGCGCGGCGGCATAGCCGGCGGCGGCGCCAGCCATAGAAGCTGCAGCGGCGGCAGCGGGCGCGTACTCAGGCTGCGGCGCGGGCATGGGTGCCGGCTGCGCTTGTTGCGGCTGGTTCCAGTTCTGCTGTGCGACGGGCTGGTACCCCTGCGGCTCCCAGCCGTTGCTCGCGGGTGCTTGCTGATAGCCCTGGTTGTACTGGCCATATTGGCCGGGCTGCTCATACTGCTCGTATTGTTCGTGCTGGTCGTACTGACTGTACTGGTTGTATTGCGGGTTTGCGGGAACAGCGGCCTCGGCGCGCCCGAACTGCTGCGCCGGGTAGGCGGCTTCGGCGCCGTAGCCGTTGTTGTTGTCACCTAGGCCGTAGCGCTGCATTTCCTCGTTGCGCAGCTGCGAGATGATGGGCGCGGCAACAGCCTCGGCGATAACATCGAACTTGCCGTGCTTGAGGCCTTCGTCAACGATAAAGCGCACCAGAGGCTGGCCGTCCATCATAAGGCCCTGTTCAGAGGCCTTTGCGGCCAGGTACGTTTCGGTTTCGCCGGCTAAGGTGGGGTAGTAACCGAACAAGCGACGGTCGTCGTCGGGGTTTACCAGCACGGTGTACAACGTGGGCGCATATTGCTTGCCGGCACCCACCATCTTTTCGCGCCGCATTTGCTTTTCGGCCTTCTTAGCAATTTGAACAGGCGAAATGGGGGCGTCGAACATTTTGTCCGCAGTGCCCTCGAACGTATCCTCCATTTTGCCCTCGAATTTCGAGAAGATGCCCATTACCGCTCCTTGCAACGCTGTTCTGTATGTCGGCGGCGATACTGCCGCAAATTATCCGATGCTCCATCATGACACAATCATAATGGTCGCTGGTGCGCATTTACGCAATCGTCATTTTATCGTAAGCGGGGAATAACTTCGTTCGCTGGTGCAAAAGAGGGGTGCGGCTTGCCACCGTGCTCCTGCCCGTCTCGGGCTGTCGGATTACGCAGCGCCGTGCAGGGGGAACGTTATGCCTGACGCGCCCGTTGCCCGGTCCCAAGCTATATGTGTTGGGATTGCTGCCTTGGCAATGTCGCAAACTCGCTCGTGTTTGCGTTTTAATCGCAACATTATGAGTAGCTGTGTTTGATTCAGCTGCGTTTCCCCAGTTCAAATGCTTGCGTGAAAATGTGCTAGTTTCCCTACACGCTGCAAAACACAAACACGAGCGAGTTTGCGACAAAACAAGGAAAACGGTTGGGGCAAAAAGCATGGGCACGCGCGTCAAGCGCACGTGCCCATGCTGGGTTGGCTGTTGCGCCGTACTGGGTTGGCTACTCCGTTGGTTGGGCGTCTTCTACCATGCGCATGAGGTCTTGCTGGTTGTGCACATCGCACTTGCGGTAGATGTGGCGGATGTGCGTTTTGGCCGTGCCTTCGGAAATGTAGAGCTTTTCCTGGATGTAAGCGGCGTTGTGGCCTTTGGCCAGGAAGAACAGGATTTCCGTTTCGCGGCGTGACAGCAAGAATGTGTTGGCAACCGTCTCGCATTTGCCGCGGAAGCGTCCTCCGCCGCGTATGGCGTCGTTATTTGCGGAGGCGTTTTTGGTGCCTGCCGCCGTTGAAGTGGGCCATGTGGAAGCTGTGTGCGTGACGGCTGCGGACGCAGGTGCGGAAGCCGCGCTGCCATGGTGAGCGTTTTCGGGCCGTGAGCTTGGGGTATCGGCCGGGCACGATGCCGGTTCATCGTGCGGCTGGGTGTTGCTGCTTGCGGGCTGGCTAACCGCGGTGGGGTCGGCCGGCGCGGCTGCCTCGCTTGCGCTCTTGCTAGCGTCGTCGGCATTGCTTGCGTTTGCACCTATCGAGCTTTTCCCAGGTGAAACGCTTGAGTCGGTCGTACCGCCGTTGTTGACATCCACGGATTCCGCGCCGATAACGTTATCGGCGCCGTTGCGCACCGTCTGTTCGGCTTCTGATGCCTCAGCGTGAGCAACAGCAGGTTTCACCGGGGCGTTGCCTTCGCCGCAGCCGCGCATCTTCGCAACATGCTCGGATTCCGCTTGGCGCTCAAAGCTTGCGGACACGGCCTTGACCAGGGGGCACGGCGCCACGATGGCCTCGATTTCCCGCTCGCGGGGCAGCAGCGCATAAGCGAACACGATAACCAGCAGCATTATCAATACCACGGTTTCACCGCCAAACGGCAGTGCGTTAACAAATCCGGCGGCGGCGATGGGCACAAGCGTGCCCACAAGGATAGCAAGTGCCAAGAAGCCGCGCCCGATGCCGAACACGAAGATGGGCGAGAGGCGGAAGCGTTGCGACAGGTCGCCAAAGAAGATCCACATGAGCGACTCGAAGCACAAAAAGCCTACCAGCATGAACATGCTTGCCAGCATGGTGTTGTTGTCGTTGGCAAACGGGATAAAGAAGATGGTGACGGCGATAAACGGCACCAACGGCTGGAAAAACCGGCTCCAGCTATCTTCATTGCCAAGCGCCACAATGGTGATAAGGATGATAACCGTGGCGCAACCGGCGGCAAGCATAAGAATAGGTTGCGCGCCTACGTCCGATTTCGTTACCAGGTTTTGCAGCGAATTGCTGCGCAGCATGCCAAGCGCAAGTCCAAGCACCAGTACGGGCACGCCGAAGCGCACCAGGAATTTGCCCTGGTTAATGGGCAGCGGCTTGAAAATGGGCACGTCGTTGCGCTTGAAGAACGCCTCAGGCGTCTTTTTCCACAGAATGGCCAGCTCAAGCAGCGGAACCACTGCGGTTGCAATGCCGGAGACGGGGAAGGGCGCGTAGTGCAAAACCGTGGCGAACAAACAGATTGAGATGGTAATGGCCACCGCCGTGTTCAGCACGATGGAAGCGCTGTCGCAGCGCGCGAAAGCGGTGCCCCAGTAGATGATGAGCACGGCCGACCCGATGCCGGTGAGCAGACCGGATAAAAGTTCGATGAATGGAAACCCCGCGCTGGGAGGTGCCATAAGCAACAACGTGCCAACGCAGGACATGATGGCGCCCGCGCATAGCAGGTTGCGCGTGGTGTACGCCTTCAGGAACCGTTGATTGGTCAGCCCCATGAAAATAAGCGCGAAAATGTAGATGCACGATGAAATAAGGTAGGGAAGCGAAACGCTGCTGCCGTACAAGCCGTGGAAGCTGTGTGCCGCGCCGAACACCGTTGCCGTGCCGAACATGGTGGCGAACACCCACGCCTGATGCATACCGTAGCCCACCGACAGCAAACTTAACTCTCCGAATGCGCTCTCGTCGCCGAAATCGGCTTTAAGCGTGATCCGAGGAACACGTACCCCCATACGCAAACCCTCCTATTTAGTTGCATCCTCTTCGTTTGCATATGATAGCGTCTTGGGAGAAATGCGCGAGGAACATTGATGGGGTGATTTGAGGGGTGATTCGAAGCAGCAGACCATCTACCTGGGGAAATGGAAAAATCATCCTGCAAGGATGATGGCGGTCTTCTATTCGATTTCATGTGGAATCCGCCATGAGTCAAACGAAGCCGTGCGGTTTTGGCTCATGAACTTTTGCGCCTGGCGTAGCGCCGAAGCCCGGAAGGGGCGCCCGTGCGAGCGGCTGGTCGACCGCCCTGCACGGGCTTGGAAACAATGCGCTAGGCCACCTTGATGACCACGTTGTCGTAACGGCTAAGCTGGGTGCTCTCACCCGTGGTGCCCTGACCGTCGTGCGTGGTCTGCGTGCCCGGCTTCTGGCTTTCGGCCTTGTACACCGTGCACGTGTACTGCTTGCCGGACAGATAGTCCTTCAAGCTGGTGACGTCGTAGTTGTGAATGGCCTCAAGGTCATTCTGGTTGTTGCTGGACATTACGTCCTCGTTCAGCAGGTCTGCAACTGTGCTTCCCTCGGGAACGATGACCAGCTCGCTACGAACAGCGCCGCCCTGGGCGGTTTCGTCTAGCACGCACGTGACCTCGTACACGCCCTGGCTGTCTACTTGGGTGCCCTCATCGCTGTGGACGTAGTAGAACGCGTAGGCCGGTACGGCGATCAGCGCGCAAGCGCAGCACGCAACCGCAATGGCAAGAAGCTTCTTGCCCCAAGATGCGTTGACCATAAGAGCCTCCCTTCTCGCATAACTGTGAGGAACGGAAAGCCCCGCTTTCGGCAACGTGCTTTGCAGTATACGGACGACGCGTGGCGAGGGCAACGTAATTGCAAGCGTTCGACCTGGGAAAACGAAGAATAAGCCAGTGCGTATGATGCGCGCGCGAAACTTTTTTGCCGCAGGTGGTAGGAAGTTCGCCGTTTTAGGGTTTGCGGGATGATGGGGCGCCGCGCGTGCTTCCTATAATGGGCCGCAGCGAAGAGGAAGCAGCCTGTGAACTGGTGGTTTGCGGGCATTCGCCGCCTTGCTGAACCGTTTTGCGCCGCTGCGTTGCACGCGGCGTGGAGCGCAAAGCGTTGTCGCGCTTTCAGAGGCAGGACGGCCCAATCGAAGAACAGGGGGACAAACTATGGCCGAAAACCAAATCGTCGATTTGTGGGACGTGGAGGACGAGTTCGACCCGTTGGCTGTGGACGACCTGGACATCAACCAGGAGGACATGGACGACGACAACCCGCTTGACACGGTTGACTACCCCACCATGCGCAACATGCCCGAAGACATGCAGCGCGAGTCGGTGTACAGCCCCGAACGTCAAGGCGGCGCCGTGGAAGCCGTGCTGGCCATGCTCGACCATAACCCGGCGCGCCGTCCGGTGCTGGTTTCCATTCTGGGCTGGTGCGAAGGCGGTTGCCTGAACAGCGAGCTAACCGAAAAGGTTGACGCGCTGCAAGCCGACAACCGTTCCGTGTACGGCACCACCACGTTGTGCCGCATGCTGGAGCGCGCCGGTGCGCTTGAGCTTGAGATGCCGGAAACTTCCGAGGAGTGCGAAGACGCGGCCGAGGGCGTGGAATACCTGGAAATCAAGGAACGCGTTGACCCCACGTGGCGCACCACCGAGGCTGGTAGCGCCGTGTATGCGCAGATGACTGACGGTTCCGCATTCCGCGACATGGTGTTCAACCGCGATGTGAAGTACCTGGAGGTGTACCGCGCGGTCATGAACTTCGTGGCCGAGGCGCCGCGCAGCAAAGACGACATCGAAACGCTGGTGGACGCGTTCGAGGTGGTGCAGAGCCCGCGCAGGTTCGGCGGCCACTTCATCGACATGCTGGAGAAAACCGATGCGCTGCACTGGAAAGACCGCGCGTGGCAGCTTACCGACCTGGGACGTCGCATGATTCCCGAGGTTGAGGCCGCGTTTGCAAAGAAGGGGGAATAACAGATGGCTGAGAACATGGCTGCAGCGCCTGCTGCTAGCGAAGAGATGGACTTTGCGGTGCTGATGGACGGCCGCGCCCGTACGTACGGCCTGATGGCGCGCTTGTTTCTGAAGGAAGTTGACAAGCCGGTGCTGGCCGAGCTGCAAGGCATGCGCTTTCCTGCTGCCACAGGCAACGCTAAGGTGGACGAGGGCTATCACATGCTGTACGACTACTTGCGCACAAGCTGGGACGACAGCATCACCGAGCTGGCCATCGACTACGTTCGCACGTTTATCGGCCACGGCGTGAACGGCTTTTCGGCAGCTTACCCGTTTGAGAGCGTGTACACGTCCGAGCGTCGTTTGATGATGCAGGAGGCGCGCGCTGAGGTGCTGCAAACCCTGCGTGAGAACAACCTGAAGCGCGGTCACTGGACCGAGGGCGAGGATCACATTGCGCTGGAGCTGGAGTTTATGCAGCGTATGGCCATGCGCACGGCCGAAGCTTTGCGTGCCGGCGACGAGGACAAGGCCATTGAACAGCTGCGCACGCAGCAAAAGTTCGCGCAGGATCACCTGCTGAACTGGCTGCCCATGATGACCGAGGACATGCGCCGTTTTGCGCGCACCATGTTTTACCAGGGTTTGGCGCAGCTGGTCATGGGCTACGTGGAAGAGGATGCTGACCTGCTGGAAGAGCTGCTGGACAGCGTGGAGGAAGCCGCTTAGGCTTCGCCGATTGCAGATAGGGCATCGCGCGGTTTTTGGTGGCGCTGGCTTTTCATGGTACGTTTGCGGGGGTCGACGCGTGCGTCGGTCCCTGTTTTGTTGTCAGGCGGGTTCAAGTGGCGGAGAGGTGCTTCCGCGCGCCTTCATGGTGTACGCTATGCGGTGCTTTGTTTTCGATTGGAAGGGTTCGCCATGAGGGTTTGCGTGTTTGGGTCGTCGAGCTTGAACTTGGATGCGGTGTATGTTGACGCGGCATACGAATTGGGTCGTACGCTGGCCAAACACGGGCACGGCCTGGTGTTCGGCGGATACGACGTGGGCTTGATGGGTGCGGTGGCGCATGGCGTGGGCGACGCCGGCGGCAGCGTTATCGGCGTGGTGACGGAGGGCTTGAACAAGAAGGGCCGTCCCGTTTACCCGTGCACCGAGGTTATCTGCGAGTCGGACCTGGCGCAGCGCAAGGTGCACATGATTGAGCTTGCTGATGCGTTTATCACCATGCCGGGCGGCCTGGGCACGTTCGATGAGTTTTTCGTTGTGCTTTCCCAGGTGAAGGCGGGCGAGTTGGATGCAAAAAGCGCCATCCTAAACGTGGGCGGGTACTTCGACCCGCTGGTTGAAATGCTTGACCGCGCATGCGAAACAGGTCTGAACTCCACCGATTGGCGCGAGTGCTGCGACGTGTTCGATGCGCCCGAGCCGCTGGTTACGTGGCTGGAGCGTAACTAGGCTGTGCGCTGGCGGGAAGGGCAAGGTAACGAATCTGCTTCCTTTTACGACAAATAGCGTGACGCGTCTAGCACTCGAAGCCAAAGAGTGCTAACTTCTTCCTAGCATATTTTGTTGTGCACGTGCTCAAGGAAGGGGCTCTTAGCATGGCTAAAGAAATCTCATACGACAACGAAACGCGCGAGAAGCTTGCAGCCGGTGTGGCGAAACTGGCCGACAGCGTGCGCGTGACCATCGGCCCGAAGGGGCGCTACGTGGGCATCACCAAGGAAGGCGAGCGCCATCCGAACGTGTCGAACGACGGCGCTACGGTGGCCGCGCATGTGGGTTCGCGCGATCGCGTGGAGAAGATGGGCCTGCAGGTGGTGCGCGAGGCCGCAACCGCTGCCAACAACGAAGCTGGCGACGGCACGTCTACTGCAACGCTTTTGGCCGACGCCATTGTGCGCGAGGGCGTGCGCTACGTAACTGCCGGCAACGATCCGCTGGCGCTGCGCCGCGGCATTCAAAAGGCCGCAGACGCTGCATCTGACGCGCTGCTGAAGTCTGCCACGCAAGTAACCACGCGCGAACAGATGGCTGAGATTGCCACCGTGTCCTCGGGCGACCCTGAGATTGGCGAAAAGATTGCCGAAGCGCTTGATGAAATCGGTCAGGACGGCGTTATCTCGGTTGAGAAATCTACGAAGTTCGGTATTGGCCTGGAAGTGAAGAAGGGCATGCTGTTCGACCGCGGCTTCATTTCGCCGTACATGGCCGATGACATGGGCAAGATGACGGGCGAGCTGGAGCAGCCGTACATTCTGATTACCGACCAGCGCCTGGCTGACAACTTCAAGGACATCGTGCCGGTGCTTGAAGAGGTCATGCAGTCGGGTCACCCGCTGCTGATTGTGGCCGACGACGTGCGCGGCGAATCGCTGAACTCGCTGCTGATGAACCGTCAGCGTGGCACGCTGATCAGCGCTGCCGTTGTGGCGCCGGGCGCCGAAGAGCGCCGCAAGGCCGAGCTGGAGGATATGGCCATTTTGACAGGCGGCGAGGTTATCACGCCTGATCGCGGCCTGCAGCTTTCCGATGCGAAGAAGAGCATGCTTGGTCGTGCCGCAAGCGTGCAAATCACCAAGGACCGCACGCTTATCATCGGTGGCAAGGGCAAGGCCGACGCCATTGAAACGCGTTGCGAGGCTATTCGCAACGAGCTGAAGAGCCCGCATTCCGATTACGAGCTTGATGTGCTGCGCGAGCGTTTGGCCAAGCTGTCCGGCGGCATTGCAGTTATGAGCGTGGGCGCGGCGACCGAAACCGAAATGAACGAGATTCGCAGCCGTATCCAAGACGCGCTGCGTGCGACGCGTTCCGCGGCAAGCCAAGGCCTACTTGCTGGTGGCGGCGTTGCACTTATTCAGGCATCGAAGGCGCTTGACCAGGTGGAAGTTGCCAACGACGAAGAGCGCTTCGGCGTGGACATTCTGCGCAAGGCGCTTGAAGAGCCTCTGCGCGCGCTGTGCAGCAACGCTGGATACAATGGTGACGTTGAGGTTGCCAGGGCGCTGCAGGCCGAGCCGGGCTATGGCTTGGATTGCGAAACCGGCAAATATGGCGACATGATTTCCATGGGCGTTGCCGACCCGGCGAAGGTGTCGGTGACAGCTTTGCAGGCTGCGGCGTCTGTGGCATCGCTGATTCTGATTACGAATTGCAGCGTCACCGAGGCAGAAAAGAAAGACGACGAGGAAGAGGCTTAAAGCAAGCTGCATTGGCTGCGGGGCGTTCGCCCGGTTTGCTCGTAACGTTTTCAATAGAGTGTTCGAAATGGGAGTCCGTTTGGGCTCCCATTTCTTATACGAAACGCGAAATCGTATAAGAAAACACTCGGAAGGCCGTTGCTAAGTTATACGATTTGCAAAAACGTATAACTTAGCAACCAAAAATGACGCATTACTTTATACGATTTCGTAAATCGTATAACTTACGATGTCTAAGCAGATGGAACGTTGTGCGGTTAGTCGGAACGCGCGGTGTGCAAACAGGGAAAGCCCCGCATCTCGCATCTCGTCAACGAATAGGGGGTGTTTGCTGTGTGCAGAAGGTTTGTTGCGGCTTCGTGGGACGAGGTTGCGGACGTTGTGCGCGAGCTGGGGAATGCTCCGTTGGCAAACGAGCTGGCTGATTGGCCTGCTGCGTTCCCTTCCGACGCTGCGGGTGGTGAAGGGCTGCAGGCGTATCCGGGCTCGCAGGTTGCTGTGGTGACGATGCGTGGTGGGAAGATTACAGTTGAGCGTTTAACCTGGGGATTTACCGTTGAATGGTCGCGGCGGCCGGTGTATAACACGCGGCTGGAAACGGCGATGGGCCCGAATCCTGGCATGTGGGCGGATGCGATTGAGCACGGCCGATGTGTGGCGGTGGCTGCGAATTTCTTCGAGTCGCATGATACTGAAAAAGCCCGGAGCCCAAAAACGGGTTGGGCGATAAAACGCCAGTACAGCTTTGTGGGAGAGGACGGGGCACCTTTGCTGCTGGCGGCTGTTCGCGGTGAAGATTGCTTTTCAATTGTGACAACGGCGCCAAATGCAGTGGTTGCTCCCGTGCACAACCGCATGCCCTTGGTGTTGCAACCGGGCGAAGCACGTTGGTGGTTGCGCGCTAGCTGGCCCGACTTCATTGCCAACTGGCAAAAGCTGGCAAATCGTAATGACATGCAGTTAAAGGCAACACCCGAACAACCCGAGTTAGGCGATACGGGAAACAGCTTCAAGCAAGAATCGCTCTTCTAGAAAAAGTAAGCTAAAGCTTGCTACCTATCAAATTTGCTAGCTGTATCTATCATTTTTGCTAGAGTCAACTTAAACGAAAATGAGATAATGCGTATATGTCGTTAACTTATTCAAACATACCGTCTCGGGTTGTTTATGCATCGGTGTCGCGTTTGCCGGTGCGTGTTGACGACTATATGCCCTACACCGATCTGTCCATTAAACGAGCGCTTGCTAAAATTCCGCAACAAGATAGAGAAAGCTACGCGAATTTGTATCGCTGGTTTGAAGATGGCACTGGCGAAATCGGGTCGCGCCATCTTGGTGAACTATTGCCCGGCGTTGGGTTCAAACATGCTGCTCAGCGTGGCATTCATGCGCCAAGTGGAAGGCGTTATGCGGCAACGGTTACGGTAAAACAGGGAAGCTTGTACAGCTCTGGTGGCGATGGGAAGCGGCATGACCTTGGCGATGGCACATGGGTTCTGTTCTATTCTGCGCACCGGAACAATAAAGGTAATGAAACGGATGGTATCTGGAACCAAAAGCTACTGAATTGCCTTACCGATGGCGTCCCGGTTGGCGTGTTTCTTCAGACGGGCAAGTCGTCAAGCTCGTATTTGCGTACACTTGCGTTCGTGGAAGAATACAACCCGGCTAATGATTTGTTTACCCTTCATGGGCCGGTTACTCCAGAGACGGAGCATTTGTTTGGTAGCGCGGTCGCGTTGGATAACATGGGGGCAGACGGCGTTCGCACTGCGCAGAGAGGCGATGCAGACGTTACCGATGCAGGTGCTATGCAAGAAGATCGTCGCGATATCGTAATGGCTCGGCAGGTTGTCCGCAAAGGTCAACAGCAGTTTCGCGATGCATTGGTGAAAGCTTACGAAGGGCGTTGCGCGGTTACGGGTTTTGCTACGAATGAGGTTCTGCAAGCGGCGCACATCCTAGACTATCGGGGAACGCAAAGCAACGTTGTCTCAAACGGTGTTTTGCTAAGAGCCGATATTCATTTGCTATTCGATAATTATCTTATAGGGATTAATCCTTCTTCGTATCGGGTTGAAGTAAATGCCGATGTTCCTGATGGCGAATACACCAAGCTTGAAGGCAAACAGCTGCTGCTTCCGAGCGATACAGCATCGCGTCCGAATGAGAAATACCTGATTGCGAGGTATGAACGCTTCAAATGCGCGTAACGTGCCCAATTGGTCGCTTGATCTGAGCCTGGGGGAGCGGAGCCGTCGATACGAAAAAGATCGTGCATTGATCGAAGGCCGTATACATATGGCAAGAGGATCGATAGCCTTTCTTTCGTTGGCAATTTCGAAAGAAAGGCCGAAGAGTGCAAGAAAGAGCGACGGCGGGCGATCAAGCGTTCAGCCCGGATGAAAGAACGATTGAAGACGCATATTGGATATTATTGGAAGAAGGAGTACCTCTGCGGCTGTACGAAGTGCATTTAGCAGATGATGCCTGGTCTCCAAGTGGGTACTGCTGGGATTGCTATGCTTATACATTAGAAGCGGATGAGCAATGGACGGATGTTGATGGCGGTCAGTGGTGGGATTATTCCGATGCAGATCAGTTGCTTTCAGAATTTCCTGGTGATTTCGATCGGGCTGTTGCATTGACAGAAGAAGAGTTCGGGGTGGTACTCGAGAATCCTGTTGTTGCGGAGCTTCTTTGTAAAGTGACGGTTGGGTGACGGTGGGGGGTGGGCGCTTGGTTGAGCGGTGCGCTCGGATTAGGATTGCTTGCTGGAATATTCGAGGTAGCAGCTTAGGGAGTGCTTGTGATGCGGGGCAATGCGCGATCGGTAGTCGAGGAACCGACGATGGCAAATGGTGGTGCGGCTTCGGCGGATGCGGTTACTACGGCAGGTAAAGGCGCAGGTGGGTTTCTCCGCCAAGCTGTGACGTACTACGGCGTGTCCATTGCGCAGACATTTGTGGAGTTCGGCGTGTTTGCCGTTATGCAGCTTATTGGCTTGGCCACGGGTGTTGCCAACGGCATTGCGGTGGTGTGCTCGGGCACGTTCAACTTTGTGATGAACCGCAACATCACGTTCAAGGCATCGAGCAATTTTTGGCGAAGCGTTGTGCTGTTCGTATTGCTGTACGTATGGAACTTCCTGTTTGGTACGTGGTTTATTGGCGTCACTTCGGCTGCGTTCGGGTTGCCGCAGATGGTGGGCAAGTTCATCACCATGGCGATGCAGGGCATTTGGGGTTTCTGCCTATGCAAATGGGTGATCTTCAAGTAAGCGCGACCGCGCCCACGACAACGCGACCGCGCTTAGGGGTTGCAGATGCCGCAGGGGGAGTAGCCGCGGGCTATGAGGTCGTCGCGTGTGCCGGTGTAGTCTTGCTTGTTGGCGGCGCTGATGTCGTTTGCGGCTGAGCAGCTGGGCAGGTGGAACTTCTTGTTTTTCACGTTCAGGATGTATTCTTGCTGGTCAGATACCTGACTGCTGGTTATATCGGACGCACTGGCACTGCTGTTCGCATCGGCGCTGCTATCCCCGCTGCTGTTGTTGCCGCTTTCGCCGCTCGCGGCGGCACGTGCTGCTGCGGCTGTTGTGATGGTGGCCTCGCCTTTGCTGGTGACGGCCGGCACATCAGCGGATTCCCGGCTTTCGCCGGTTACGTAATCGATGGCTACGCCGGGTTCGACGTTGTACACGAACACGTTGAACTGCACGCCTTCCCCGTTATCCTCGATGGACTTCGCTTCCATCTGCACGCCGCGCGCCACCAGGTCGTTTGCGGCGAACAGCGGGGTAACGCGGTACAGCACATGGTTGCTAGTTGCGCGCACGTAGTCGCCCACCAGCTCTTCGTAGTACAGCATGCCCACCGCGTTGAACGTGCGCGTGCCCGTGATGAGGTTCTTCTCGTTTGCGTTTTCGCCGCACAGCTGGTGCGCAATCAGGTGGCTGCGGTTGTACAGCATGCCGTCGTCAACAAAGCTGTACTTCTTTTGCACCCAGCCGCTGGGATGCACCGATGAAATGTCGCCGCGTTTGTCGCTGGACAAAGTGTCGGTGCCGATGCGCGCGAACGCCGTGCCGCAGCGGCCCTCGAAATCCAGGTCGCTGAACTGCATGAACGCGCCGCGCGTTTCATCGCTGGCGGTAAAGCCGGGTATTCCGTTGTTGATATCAATGCACAGCGCGCCTGTGTACGCCGGAATGTCGGCAATTGTTGCGCGCGCAGATTCTGCTGTGCTGTCGGCGCTGTTTTGCTGCTGGGTTGTTTCGGTAGCCGTGCTGCTTGCGTAGTTCGGCGCGTCGGAGTTGCACCCAGCAAGGGGGAGCGTGAGCGAAAACGCCAGGACAATGGCGGTTAATGCGGCAGATAAGCGCTGGGTAAAGCAGCGAGCGTCGGTTGTTTTCACGGCGGCCTTTCTGGTTGTGAAACAGTGCTGTGCGCGGACGCTGATTGTATCGAAGCCATTTGACGAGTGTGTGGCGGCGGGCTTGTTTTGCTTGTGGCGGGCAGGCGCGGAAGGTGCCTATATAATGTGGGGCATGACTAAGAAGCAGTTGATATTGAACCGGTACAAACCCCTTGCCGAGGCGGGGGCTGGCGGCTTTGGCACCGTGCAGGTTGCGTGGGACACGCGCATCCAGCGCAAGGTTGCCATCAAGTGCATCCCGCTTTCGGAGGCGGATTTGCAGCGTGCTACCTTGCCGGGTGCTGATGCCGTTGTTTTGCCTGATGAAAAGCTTGCGGTGGAGGATAGTTCTGCGGCTGACGAACAGGATACCGCCGCTCGGGTGAACCCTGCCGATATTCCGCCGTGGGAAGATGTGCCGCAATCAGGTGACGCGGCAAGCACGGTAACGCCCGCGGCTGCTGGTTCGCACGAAAGCTTGCACGATGGCGAAAGCGCTGTGGAAGCGTGGCTGTTCGGTCAGGCTGGCGTGGCGTCGGCGCAGGCTGCGGCTGGAAACTCTATGCCGGCGCCAGGTGAATCGGTAAGCCTTACGCAAGCCGATGCCGATGAGCCGTTGGTGCGCACGCTTTCGCGCGTTCCCGGGTTGGATGAGGCGCGCACGGCAGCCATGCTGAGCGACCCGAACATCGTGGCCGTGTACGACTTCGAAATTCAAGATTCCACGGCGTATTTGATTATGGAATACGTTGAAGGTATGACGCTGACCGAGCTGTTGCGCGACCATGATGCCGACCTGTCGCTTGACGTGATTGCTGCCGTGTTCGACGGCGTGGCGCACGCGCTTGAGGTGGCGCACGAAAACGGCGTGCTGCATTTGGATATCAAGCCCGACAACATTCTGATAAACCACGCTGGCCAGGTGAAAGTGACCGATTTCGGCCTGGCAACGCTGGCCGATGCGTCGGGCTTCGGGCCGGCGGGCGGCGGCACCATCGGGTACATGCCGCTGGAACAGATGCGCCAGGAAAACCTTGACGCACGGTGTGACGAATGGGCGCTTGCATCGGTAACCTACGAGATGCTCGCAGGTGAGAACCCATTTTTTGCGCCCGACTTGTTTCAGGCGCAAGAGGCCATCGAAGACGGCGAACTGGTGTTGCCCTCGCTGTGCTGGGATGATTTAGACAGCGAAGCGGACGACGTGATCTTCTATGCGCTTGACCCGCAACGCGATGAGCGTTACGAGACGGTGCGCGATTTCGCCGAAGAACTCGAGCCGTTTTTAGGCGACGTGGCACAGGGCCGCGAGGCGCTTGCCGCTATAGTGCAAGGCCCGCCAGAGGAAGAGCCGGCGGCCGCCCCGCGTGCCCCGCGCGTCCCGCTGCGCGAGCGAATTACGCCGATGGTGCTGCGCGTGGCGTCGCACGTGTGCGGCGCGGCGGGATCGGGTGTTTTGGCGTTCGTGTCGTGCGCGAATATCTCGCAAACTGCGGGGTTCGACAACCCGCTGTTCTGGGGCTTGGTTGGGATTGCCGTGCTGGCCGGAGCGCTTCGCCCTCATTTGGGTGCGCTGCTGGGTTTGCTGGCGCTGTCGTCCATGCTTATAGCGTGCGGCATTCCCGCGGCGGGGTGCGTGTTGCTGGTGGCGTCGGGCGTGTGGTGGTGGTACTTAGGCCGCCGCGCCGATGCGTCGGCTAACGCCGCGCTTGCCGTTCCGCTTGCAGGCGGCGTGGGGTTAGGCCCGCTTGCACCGCTGGCGGCAGGGTTTAGCATGCGCCCGCTTCCCGCTATGGCAACGGCGGCGTTTCAGGCGCTGTGCGCGTTTATGCTGGCAAGCTTGGGCAGCAGCTCGCTTATGGGTTGGGATGTGCTTTCCACCTGGCATTTCTCGGCGCGCGCGTTTGCGGGCGAAACCGTTGCCGACTGCATGGTGGCGTTGTTGCAAACGCCCGGCATGTGGGCTGTGGCCGCAAGCTGGGTGGCGGCTGCGGGCGTTTGCGCGCTGCTGCGTTGGCGGCCCACGCGTGCGTTTGCGGCGTTCGGAGCGCTAGCAGGCACGGCGTTGCTGGCAGGCGGCTTGGCGTTGGCGGCGGCTTCTTCGGCATCGGGCCAAGCTGCGTGGGCGCTCTCGGCGTTCGATGTGGCGTCGCTGGTTGTTTCTGCGGCAATCATGCTGTTCGCCAGCTATCTTTTGCCCGACCCCGAGTATGATGACGAAGGCGACGAATAGCTGGGACGCTGCACCCGCTGCAGTGCCTCGGTTCAACAGGAAGGGATACTAATGATTGAGCTTAACGACGACAAGACGCTGTTTTTCTTTGACCGCGGCCTAGACCCGGTGCTTACCGTGCCGTCTGGCGAAACGGTGCGCATTCGCACGAAGGACTGCTTCAGCAACCAGCTGAGCGGCCCGCAAGATCAGATGAACGACATTGATTGGGATGCCGTGAACCCGGCAACCGGCCCGGTGTACGTTGAAGGCGCGGTGGCAGGTGGCGCGTTGAAGGTGCATATCGACAACATCGAATTCGATGCGCAAACGTGCTCGTGCACCGGTAAGGACGAAGGCCCGTGCGGCAACCGTTTTACCGATTGGGCCACGCATTATTGCAAGGTGCAGGGCAACACGCTGGTGTGGGACGAACGCCTGAACATCCCGCTGCGCCCTATGATCGGCGTTATTGGTGTGGCACCGGCGGGCGAGCCGGTGAACTGCGGCACGCCGGGCAGCCACGGCGGCAACATGGACAATACGGCCATCACCACGGGCGCCACGCTGTATTTCCCCGTGGCTGTTGACGGCGCGCTGTTCGGTTGCGGCGACATGCACGCGGCTATGGGCGACGGCGAAGTGAGCGTGTCCGGCGCCGAGGTTGCGGGCTATACAACCGTCACGCTGACGGCCATGCCCGAGCTTTCGCTGGTGAACCCGCTGATTGAAAACGATACGCACCTGGGCATCATCGTGTCTGCCGATTCGCTTGATGCGGCTGCTGACCTGGCCGTTCAGCAGATGGTCGATTTGCTGGCGTCGCGCACGAACGAGTCGGAGGCAGACTTGGTGATGCTGCTTTCGCTGGTTGCCGACGTTGAGGTGTGCCAGATGGTTGACCCGCAAAAAACCGTGCGCTTCATGGTGCCGAAGTACGTGCTGGATGCCATCGGGTTTGCGCTGTAGACAGCGGTAAAATCGAACTGGAAAAGAACGGGGGGCGGCAAGCGCGTGTGCTTGCCGCCCCCCGTGGCGTTTAACGTGTTAAGGTTACGCCAGCAACGCCGTAACCTTGCCCAGCAGCGGCTCGAAAGAAACGCCGCGCTGCTCGAAGTTGGGCTGCTTGGCGCTTACGATCATGGCGTCGTGCGTGAAATCGCCGGCAAAACGTACGGCCTCTTCAAGCGAACGTCCCGCCATAACGGCTGCCAACAGGCACGATGCGTATACATCGCCCGTGCCGTGCAACATGTAAGGCACGTATTCGTTGGCCAGCTCGTGCGTTTCGCAATCTACGCCGCCCACAAAATTGCGGATGACGTTTTCGCCTTCGCGCTGAATGCCCTTGAGCACCACGTGTTTGGCACCCTTTTCAACCAGCGCCGCCACCATGCGGTGCGCTTCGGCGTCGCTGATGTTGGTGCCGGCCCACTCGTCGCCGATAGGCTCGCCTAGGATAATGGCGGCTTCGGTAAGGTTGGGCGTAAGGATGTCGGCACCGGCGGCCAGCTCGGCCATGGCGTCGCACAGCTCGGGCGTGTACGTGGGGTACACCTTGCCGTGGTCGGCCATCACCGGGTCAACCACGCGCAGCGCGTTGGGGTACATGGCGTACAGGTTGCGAATGCGTTCCACCTGCTCAGGAGCTCCTAGGAAACCGCTGTAGATTGCGTCGATCTCCACGCCAATGCCCTTCCAGGCGTTGATGTAGTCGCCCAGGATTTCGGTGGTGTCGTGCATGTAGAACCCGGGAAACGCTGTGTGGCTGGAGAACAGGCCGGTGGGCACGGGGCACACGTCGCAGCCGGCGGCCGACAACACGGGGATGGCTACGCCCAGCGAGCATTTGCCGTAGCCGCACAGGTCGTGCACGGCGGCAACGCGCGGAATGTAGCTGCCTTTGCGCTGGTAGAGGTACGTTTCTTGTTCGGTCATGGAAATCACGTTCCTTGCAATCGGGTGCTTGGCGCACGCGGGCAGCATGCCGCCACGCTAACGCCTGGCCTTTCTTCTTGCTGCAATTTTAGGTCAGCCGGTGGTACCAGGTTTGCTTGTCACGTAAAGGCAACAAAAAAGCCGCCCCGCAACGTGGTGTTGCGGGGCGGCCGGCGGCTGGGTGTGAGTGAGTGGCCGCCGCGTGGTTATTTGGAATCCTCGTCGTCATCGTCGTCAAAGAAGGACCAATCGTCCTCGCCCTTCGGACGGTCGACGAACGTTTTGCGGGTGCGACGTTCCATGATGAAGCATGCGATGAAGCTTATCACGAAGACGGCACCAATCAGTATGCCCATGCCGGCATACGATTCAAACAGAAAATGGTAAAGACCTTCCCAGTCCATGCTGTACCTCGTGAATTCGTGAACGAACGTCCGCAGACGCAAATTACAAAGCCAAAGTATACTACACCACAACGGCTCAAAGTTGCCCGGAAACAAAGAACACTTTCGTTTCGCAACAAAGCCTTGCCTATACCTTGCGCACGCAACACCAGCAGGTGTGTTGGGGGTTGCCGAACGCAAGCGGCGAAGGGCGGCTTGAGGTGAGCGTGTTGATACATCCGCCCACATCTATGGGCTGGCAGGTGGCGGTGCCGCTGTGGCCCTTGCTGCTGGTTTCGCTTTCCGCTTTCCACCAGGCGCCTTGGGGCATAACGATGGTGCCAGCGCGTACGTTGTCGGTTGCCCGCGCGGGCAGGCGCAGCACTCCGAAGCGGTTCGACGCCTCAACAACGTCGCCCGTTGCGATGCCGCGGGCTTGCGCGTCGGCGGGGTTGATGGAGATGACCTGCGGCACGCGGCTCGACACGGCGGGCACGTTGCCCCACGACGAGTGAATACGCGCGATGCTGTGGAACCCAAATGCGCGAAGAGGCTGGTCGCAGGGAGTGGGTATGGTTGCATCTGCGGCGGAATCAACGCCAAACTCAGCCGGGCCCCATTCGGGCACGTAGGTGGGAATGGGCGTGATGCTGCCCTCATCGGGCGTGCCGCTCAGGGCGAAGGCGGTGCGGGCAAGGTGTTCGCTGAACAGTTCGATTTTGCCCGAAGGCGTGTCAAGCGGGTGCGCGGAGGGGTTGTTCCGCCAAGCGGTCAGGGCCACAAACGGCTTGTTGCCTGCGTCTTGGCGGAAGCAAACGCCCTGTTCGAGCAGCTGGTCGAAGGGTAGCAAGCTGGCGTCTTGTGCGCGGTCGGCCTCGTAGAGGCTGCGGGCCCATGCGGCCTCGGTTTTTCCTTTCGTGAATGCGTCCTCAACGCCCCAGCGTTTTGCCAGCTCGCAGCATATGTCCCAGGCGCCGCGCCGTTCGAAGCGCGCGCCGAGCGCGCCGGTGCTTGCGGCAATGCGGCGGCCCCATGTATCGGCGTCCATGACGCCTAGTTGTTCCATGCGGAACAGGTCGGGCAGCACAATGTCGGCATAGCGCGCCGAGTCGGTGAACTCGACGTCAACATTGAGGATGAACTCGCAGCGCGAAGGGTCGGCGAGTACGCGATGCGCACGGTTCACGTCGCCGTGCTGGTTAGTGAGGCAGTTGCCGCCGTGGCAAATGATGGCTTTGATGCTGCTGGGAAGATGCTCGGTGTTTGAATGTTGTACAAGTTCCGTTGTACCTTTACATTCGCCAACGCAGCTGTCCGTAGCATCAGCGGAATCAGGCAGCCCCCTTACGCCTTCTTGCGGCCCTAATGCGGTGCCATCTTCGATAGCGTCAAGGAACCTATACGCCGGAATGCGGAACGGAACAGGGTTTTCACCTGCACAAACGCGCGTAAGAAACCCGCCGCCCCATGCAACGTTCATGCCGTTGTTTGTGCCGGGCAGCCCGATTTGCCCGAGCGCGGCGGCTAACATCATGATCATGCCGCTGGCCATTTCGCCGTTACTGCGGCGTTGGGGACCCCAGCCTTGCATAACAAAAACCGGTCGGGCGTGTGCCAGTTGCTGCGCCAACGCACGGATTACCTGCTCACCGATGCCGGTGATGCGCGCCGCCCAGGCAGGGGTTTTCGCCACGCGGTCGTATCCGGTGCCGCGCAGGTAATCCATGACGGAAAGCCCCTTGCCGCGCCAGCGCTCGGGAAGCGTATCATCGGTAAAGCCGATGCAGCGTTCGCGCAGAAAATCCCAGTCCAGGGCCTTGTGTGTGACGGCTAGCTCGTACAGCAGTGCCGCAACAAGCGCCCCGTCCGTGCCGGGGTTGATGGGCAGCCAGGAAACTGGGACATTGGTGCCGGGTGCGCCTGTCCCAGCAGGAATAGAGCCGTTGCGACGTGGGTCGATGACCACGATGTGTCCGCCGCGTTCGCCGACGCGCTTGACCACACGGTCCCATGCGCCGTGCCAGGTAGCGCGGCTGGTGCCTGTTTCTGCAGGTGATGCGCCGAACACCACCACAAGCTGCGCATCGGCAGCGGCGTCTAGGTCGCTGCCGCCAGGGTAGAGCGCATCGGAGCCGAACATGGTGCGCACCATGGCGTTGATCTGCGGGTTCGAGTAGTTGTTGTAGTGGTCCAAAAAGCCGCCGAAGCAATTCATCAGTCGCTCGAACGGGTCGGCGGTGGTGCATGACTGGCCGGTGGTGTACGCCATGTAAATGGAGCCATTGCCGTGTTCGCGGCGGATGCGGGACAGCTCGTGTGCGACGGTGTCAAGTGCTTCGTCCCAGGTCACACGCTCGAACTGAGCGGAACCACGTGGGCCTGTGCGCCGCATGGGCCACATAAGGCGGTTAGGGCTGTTCGCCCACGCGCGCATGGAGAGCCCGCGGTGGCACGCAGGTGCCGCCTTGTTTGCGGAAACGCGCGCAAGCTCGCCATCGCGCAGGTGCAGCACCAGCGGGCAGCGCCCCGGGCAGTCGATGGCGCAAAACGCCGGTGCAGTAACCTCGCTTGTGTTGCTGTCTTCGCCGTCAGCGTCAAAGGCCGGCTGCACCTTGTGGAACAGCCGGCCTGCTATGTTCGAAATTGCTCTCATACCTTCATTATCGCAACGCATGCACCGTGCCGCGGTTGCACGCACCTTACTGCGCGGTTATCACATAGCTGCAATGGTCGTCGCCCGCGCCAATCTGATGTTCGAACGTAAGCGTCAGCCCTGGGTGCGGGTCAAGGTTGCCATAGTCGCCTTCGGAAAGAATCTGCTGGCAGAACGCGCGCTTCTCCTCGGGCGTGGCACCAAGCTCGTCAAGCGCTTCCATATGCGGGCAGAATGCGAAATCCTTTTGCGCACGCTCGGCGTTAGCGCAAACGAACTGCTGCTTGAACGTAAGGTATCCGCCTTTCGACGTTTGCGCCAGCAGCGCCGACGCCGCATCGTGAACGCCTTCCCAAGCCTCGCCGCACTGTGCGCCCCATGCGCGATACACGCGCCCAAGCAACGCGGTAGCGTCAACATCGGGGCACGTGCGCTCCAGCTCTTTCCAAATAAGGTAGGTGACCTTGCTGCGCGCCTTTATGGCTCCCTTCAACGCGGAAACAAGTTGCTCGTTTGAAACGGGCTGGTCAACGGCAACTTTCCCGCGTAGCGCCGCTATGCCGTCCGTTTCGTTGGGGCCGGCGGGCGCGGAAGCTGTGCCGCTGCTTAACCGCTGCCCCAGCCACGCTTGCACGTCTGCGGCCGAGAGTTCCCCGTGTCCGCTAAGGGCCGCATGCGCTGCATGCTTGGCTGCGGGGCGTTCGGCAACGGGCAGTTCGCGTAATCCCGTGGCTAGCTTGTCGCTGGCGGCGGGCGTCCAGGTGTGCTCGTAAGCAGCGCGTTCCTTGCCCAGGCCATAGGTAGCCGCGGCATCGCTCATTTCGGCACGTGCTGCGGACGTGGCCTTTGCGTTAACGGCAAGGCTCCCATCTGCGCCTTCACGTATCACCACACCGTATTCCGCGCGTGCTGCGTCAACCGAAAGCAGGCCGCTTTGCACGTCGGCAAGCACGGCTGCCGCATCGCGCAGCTTCGGATTGCCCCAACCGCCGCCGGCGGGCGAGCGGAAGCTGATAACGTCGCCCGGTTCGAACGGCAGCATAGCAATCTTGGAAAGCACCTGTTCACGCGATGTTTCGGGGTTCAATACCACCGAACCGCAGCTGCCGGCCTGGCCGCCCGCAAGGCCCCAAGGCGCAAAGCGCAGGCGTTCTTGGCCGCGTGCGCCCACCAGCGACCGCGCGTGCAGCGTTTCGAAATCCAAGCGAATGGCGTTGCCGCCGCGCCACTGGCCTGCACCGGCGGAATCGGGCAGCAGCTCGTAGCGGCGCACCAAAATGTCGGTGCGCTTTTCCAAGCTTTCAATGGGGGTGTTGCGCAGAAAGCCGGTTTCGTGCGTGATGCCGTCAACGCCGTCGGCGCCGTGCATGCCGCCACCGCCGCCTCCCATGGGCTCCACCACGTTGGCGCGATACGCCCCGCCGTGGGCGTCGTCGGGCACCGAAAGCGTTACGATAGCGGCCTGACCGCCACCTGCAGCTTGCAGCAACTGAGGAATAACCTGGGCAAACGCACCAAGCACCGCATTGTATAGGCGTACGGAAACCGGGTGGCGCAACCCGCCGGCGGCGGGGTACAGCGCGTTTACCACGGTGCCTTCCGGCGCGATGATCCGGATAGGCTCGGTAAGCCCGCCGTTCACGGGAATGAACGGGTCTTGGCTGATGATGAAGTTGATAAGCCCCTGGTAAATGTAGGGGTGGTGGCTGCCGTTCGTAATCAGGTTGAACGCGGTTCCCACCTGCGGGTCGCAACGCGTGAAGTCTAGCGTCACGCGCCCGTCCTGTGCGGTTGCGTCCACGGCCAGGCGAATGGGCACGTTGCTTTCCATGTCGTCGTCCAGGTAGTCTTCGAACGAGTAGGTGCCGTTGGGGATGACGCCAAGCACCTTGCGTGCACGGTTGCGCGCCTGCTCGATCAGGTCGGCCTGGCTTGCGTGCAGCGTTTCCGCGCCGAATTTCGCAATGGCTTCGCGCATACGGGCCTCGGCGGTGTTCACGGCGGCCATCATGGAATCGATGTCGCCCATCAGCAGCTGCGGCTGGCGGCTGCTGGTTAGGATGATGCGGCGAACGTCGTCAACTAGTTGACCTGCTCGGTACAGGCGCACGGGCGGAATGCGCAGGCCTTCCATTTGGATGTCGGTTGCCTTCGGTGTGAGGCTGGTGGGCACCGACCCGCCCACGTCGGCGGTGTGCACAAAGCACCACGCGTAGCAAAGTAGCTCCCCATCAGCGAAAATGGGCTTGATTACATGTACGTCGGGCAGGTGCGTGGACAGGCCATCGGTGTTGTACGGGTCGTTCGTGATGATGATGTCGCCCTCGCGCATAGACTCGTTGCCGCCGCATTCGGCAATGGTGCGCGCCAGCGTCAGGCCCATGAAAATGGTGACGCCGGCCGTTTTCGGGTAAGCGAAAAACTCGCCGTCGGGCGTGATAAGGCCCGTAGCGAAGTCCGCCGACTCGGTGACGTAGGACGAGTAGCTCGTGCGCTCGATGGCCGAGCACATGCCGCAGCAGATGGCGGAATAATGGTTGCGGATAATCTCCAGTAACGAAGCATCGGTTTTCATGAGAGCCCCCTACAGGTTGCGCACGTTCGGCGTGATGAAAAGGTTGAGGTTGTTGTCGCAGGTGGCAACCCAGTTTGGCAACACAAGCGTTGTGGTGTCGTCTTGCTCGACGATTGAAGGGCCCACAATGCGCTGCCCGGGTGCAATAGTGCTACGGTCGAACACACACGCAACGTGCCGGTTGCCGTTGTGCCTGATCACGCGCGTGGAAGCGGGCTTCGGGCTTGCGGCGCTGCTGGCAGGCGCCACAGCAGCAGCTTGCTCGTTGAACGCGGGCGTTTTGGCAACGATGCGCGCGCTCAAGCGCACCAGTTCCACGCGGGCCTGCGGTTCGGCGTGGCCGTATAGGCGGGCGTGTTCGGCGTTGAACGCGTCGGCCAAAGCGGTGCAGCCGCGCGCCTCAAGTGCTGCGCGGTCAACGGCAATGGGCAGCTGGTAGGCTTGCCCATCGTAGTGCGCATCGGCGAAAAACGTTACGCTGACCGGGGCGTTTTCCAACACAGCGGCATTCTGACTTGCAAGCCATTCGCGTGCCTGCGCCTCAAGGTGCGCTAGCTCGTTTTCAACTTGCGCAGGTTCGGCTTCGTCTAAGAACAGCTGCACGTTGGATATGGCGTCGTACACGAAATCGGCTGACAGAGCACCCTGAGCGCACAGCGTGCCGGGGCGGCGCGGCACCAAAACGCCACGTGCATGGATTTCCTCGGCCACGATGTTGGCCATAACCGGGCCGCCGCCGCCGTAGGCAACCACGTCCATCTCGCGCGGATCGAAGCCTTTCTGCTCCATAATGCCCGAAAGCTCGGCGTACATGTTGGCAGCAGCAACCTGCACCATGGCGTCGGCCGTTTCGTCAACGGTTTTGTCCAGCTTCTGGGCAACGGGTGCGATGGCGGCGCGAGAACGTTCGGCATCAAGCGCCATGCGCCCGGCGGCAAAGTGCTGCGGGTTCAAGTAGCCGCAGGTCAAAAACGCGTCGGTAAGTGTAGGAAGCTGGCTTTTGCCGTAGCACGCCGGGCCGGGGTCGCTGCCGGCCGATTCCGGGCCCACCTTCAAAAGCCCGCCGGCGTCAATCCAGGCGATGCTGCCACCGCCCGCGCCGATGGACTGGATGTCGATAGCGGGCAGCACTACGGGAAAACCCGCTAGCTCAGCCGCCGAGCTGAACGTGGGCTGGCCGTTCGCCACAAACGACACATCGGTGCTCGTGCCGCCCATGTCAAACGTCAGCAAGTTTTCGTGCCCGGCTGCCCGGGACGTTTCAATGGCGCCGATGACGCCAGCAGCTGGGCCGCTGAACAGGGTTTTCACGGGGGCGGCAGCGGCGGAGCGCAAATCCATGATGCCGCCGTTTGATTGCGTGATGAACGGGCGTGTGGCAAGGCCGGCCTCGTCTAAGATGCGCTCAAGGTTGCTGAAGTATTCCTCAACGTTTTTCTGAATGTACAGGTTTGCCACGGCCACGCATGCGCGCTCGTACTCGCGCATCTCGGGCCACAGCTCGGCCGAGCAGCATACCTTAAGCTGCGGGTGACGTTCGCGAATGATGCGTGCGGCCTCAAGTTCGTGCTCCGGCGTGCGGTAGCTGTGCAGAAAACAGATGGCAATGCCTTCCACGCCTGCCGAAACTGCCTGGTCAGCGGCTTGCTCCACGGAAGTGCGGTCAAGCGGCGTAAGCTCGTTGCCCGCCGCGTCGAAACGCTCGCGCACGCCGAACACCAGGTTGCGCGGAACAAGCGGCTCGGGCAAGCGCGACGTGAAATCGTAGGGCACGGGCAGGCGCAGGCGCTGCAGCGTAAGGATGTCGCGAAAGCCCTCGGTCACCAAAAGCGCCAGCTTCGAGCCGCGGCGCTGCAAAAGCGTGTTCAGCCCAATGGTCATGCCGTGCACGAAATACTGCGCTTGCGCCAGGTCAAGGCCCGCCTCTTCGCGCAGCACGCGCAGGCCGTTTGCCACGCCTTGTTCGGGGTGGGCAGGCACGGTGGGCACCTTGATGCCGCGGGTTTCGCCTTTCTGCGTATCTACCAGCGTAAAGTCGGTGAATGTGCCGCCAATATCAATACCCAGGCGGTAGCGTGATGGCTGCTTCATGATGAACCTCTTTTACATGACTTTCGAAAGGCCGACCGTTCGGTCGATAACGATCAGCACGGCAATGGACACGGCAACGAAAATGACGGACACGGCGGTAACAGCGGGGTCGAACGTTTGCTCGATGTAGTTGAACACGCGTACCGACACGGGCATGGCTTTCGGCGAGGAAAGGAACAGCGAAATGGAAACCTCGCCAAGCGACGTGACGGCGGCGAACACCGCGCCCGCGATGATGCCGGGCTTGATAAGCGGCAGCGTTACGCGGCGAAACGTTTGCGCCGGGCTTGCCCCCAGGCTCATGGACGCCGCTTCAAGCTGCGGGTCGAAGCTGGCGATGCTGGCGTTCACGCAGCGCACCACGTACGGCAGGCAGATAACGGCTTGCCCGATGGCCATGCCTGCGATCGAGCCGGCCAAGCCCAGCGTGCTGAACACGTACAAAAGCGCGATGCCCAGCACAATTTGCGGAACCATCAGCGGCGACAGCAAAAAGCTTTGCAGAAGCGACGCGGCTTTCGACTTCGACGAATGCAGCGCGTAGCTTGCCAGCGTGCCCATCACCACCGTAAGCGGCGTGACGATGCACAGCAGCACCAGCGATGTTTGGATGGCGCGCATCCACCCGCGGCTTGTGAACACCTCGTTGAACCATTGCAGCGAAAAGCCCGTAGGCGGGAACTCGGGAAACGCCGTGGGCGAGAACGCCGAGAACGTGATAACCACGATGGGCAGCGCCAAAAACACGAACACGGCGCCGCCTAAAACGCCGGCAACAATGCGCGGCGGCTCAATGCGCTTGCGCCGTCGCGGCAAGGCGGTATCCTGAGCTGCGGAAACGGTTGTGCTAGCCATAAATCTTCGCCTCCCAGCGCTTCAGGAAAATCTCAACGGGAACAATAATCAGTACTACCAGCGCCAGCAGCACCACGGCCATGGCGGCTGCCATGTTCAGGTCGGAAATCTGGATGGCCTGCTGGTAAATTGCCAGCGGCAAAATAGGCTGCGTGCCGCCGCCGATAAGCAGCGGCGTGATATAGCTGCCCGCCGTAAGCGAGAACACGATGACCCCGCCGTTCACGGCGCCGGGGATGGTAAGCGGCATCACCACGCTGAAGAAGCTGCGGATGCGGCCAGCCCCCAGGCTCATGGACGCTTGCCGCAGCTGCGGGCGCACCTCGCCAAGCGAGGTTGCCAGCGGCAGCACGGCAAACGGAAGCAGCACCTGCACGTACGCCAAAACCACCGCGCCCATGTTCCACAGCAGCGTCAACGGTTCGCTGATGATGCCGAACGCCTCGAGCACTTGGTTGACCAGGCCGTTTTGCGACAGCATAACCACCCATGCGAACGAGCGCACCACCACGCTGGTAAGCAGCGGCGACACCAGCACCACGTACAGCAGCGTGCGCACCCACTTGCGCTTGGCGTTTACCAGCAAGCTGGCGGCAGGGTAGGCAAGCAGCAGCACCAGCGCCGTGGTGAGCAGCGCCACGCCCAGCGTTACCGCAATGTCGGTAACGTACGTGGAACTGGTGAGCAGGCTTGCGTAGCGGTCAAGGGTAAACGCGCTTCTGTCGGCGTCTTGGAAGCTGATGAACACCAGCAGCGCCATGGGCACCACCATAAACGCCAGCAAGAACAGCAGCGCGGGGATGGCAAGCGCCAGGCGCGCGCTGCGGCGCTTCGGATGCCTGGCGGCCGCGGTGTTTTCGCCAGCCATCTAGCCCACGTCCTTCAGGCGCAGCACGTCTGCGTTGTCCCAGCTCACGTACAGGGTATCGCCAGCTGTCGGCAGCGTTTCAGCGTGCCCGCAGTCCAGGTCGAACGTCAGCTCGCCCGATTTTGCGAACGCGGCCTTCACGCGCGCCACGCTGCCCAGGTACACCACGTTGCGCACCTTGACGGTGTGGCTTTCGGGGGCAAGCGCGGTGCTCACGCGAATGTGCTCCGGGCGAATGGCCATCACGAACGGCTCGCCTTCGGCCAGCTCGCCCACGCACGAGGGGGCGTCGAACGCGATGGCACCTGCATCGTCGGCCCAGTCGGTTGAGGCGAAGCGCCCACCAGCCACCTGCGCAGCGTGCGACACGTTCACCTTTCCCAAAAAGCCGGCGACGAAGCTGTTCGCGGGGCGGTTGTACACTTCTTGCGGTGTGCCCACCTGCTGCACCACGCCGGAGCGCATGATGCCGATGCGGTCGGCCATGGACATGGCCTCTTCTTGGTCGTGTGTCACCATGATGGTGGTAATGCCGGTGCGCTGCTGAATGGCGCGCAGCTCAACCTGCATTTCTTTGCGCAGTTTCGCGTCTAGGTTGCCCATCGGCTCGTCAAGCATGAGAATCTCGGGGCGCGGCGCAAGCGCGCGGGCGATGGCCACGCG
>DJEE01000122.1:0-36001 GCA_002431805.1 Eggerthellaceae bacterium UBA5906 | reverse complement strand
TGCTGGCCGCCGGAAAGCTGGTGCGGGCGACGGCGCGCGTAGTCCTCCAGGTGCACCAGCGCCAAGCACTCTTCTACGCGTTGACGAATGGCCTGCTTATCTTTCGTTTTCAGGTGTAGGCCATACGCCACGTTGTCGAACACGGTCATGTGCGGGAATAGGGCATAGCTTTGGAACACGGTGCCGATGTTGCGCTTGTACGCCGGCGTGCTCAGAATGTCGTTGCCGTCCACGGTGATGGAGCCGGCGGTGGGGTCCACAAAGCCGCCGATGATGTTCAGCAGCGTGGACTTGCCGCATCCGCTTGAGCCGAGCAGGGCGAAAAACTCGCCGCGCTCAATGCTGTAGTTGACATCGTCAAGCGCGCGGGCGGTGCCCCCGTCGTAGCAATGCGTGACGTGCCGAATCTCGATGAAACTCATGGGATGACGCTTACCTTTCCTCGAAACCAATTACCCCATAATTTGCTGCCAGCGCGTGGACCAATCGGCCAGGTTCGGGGTTGCCACGCTGTAATCAACCCAGTCAAGCTTGCTGTAGAACTCTTCGCCTACCTGGGCCTTTGCAAGGAAGTCGTCGGAGTACGTAGCATTTTTGTTGCACATGCCGTAGAACGACAGGTCAGCGTACTTGCTTTGCGGCTCGGGCTGGCACAGGTAGTCCAGTAGGCGGTAGGCGTTGGCCAGGTTCGGCGCGCCCTGCGGGATAACCCAGCTTGCAATGGCTGCCACGGGGCCGTCGGTGGGGTAGGCAAACCCGATGGGCTGGCCTTGCGCCTGCCATGCGAACGCGCGGCCGTCCCAGAACGGCACGGCGGCAACGTCTCCGCGCTGCAGCAGCGTTTGAATGGTGCCTGCGCCGTCGGGGTACGACGAAATGTTGGGCTTGAGCTGCTCGAACTTCGAGAACGCGCCGTCGATGTCCGTGCCCTTTTTCGTCTGGCTCCAGAAGAACTGCAGGCCGGCGCTGTACGTCAGCGGGCTGATGCCCAGGCTCTTCGCGTACTCGTCGCCCCACAGGTCGGCCCAGCTGGTGGGCGGGGTTGCAACCTTGTCGGTGCGGTACGCAATGCCCAGCTGTCCCATGGAGAAGCCGGCGGCGTACAGCTTGTCGTTCACGGTGAAGCGCTCTTTCACGCTGTCGAACAGGTCGGCCAGGTTCGGCACGTGCTCGGCGTCCAGGTCCTGCAGCAAGTTGGCGTCAATGGCCTTCTGGATGCTGTCGGGCTGCAAGATAAGCAGGTCGTACGGCACGTTCTTGCCGTTCGCGGCGCTCAGCTTCGTGAGCCACTCGGCATCGGCGCCCGACACCACCTGCACATCGATGCCCGTTTCGTCAGCGAACGCGTTGAGCGCGGCCTGCTCGATGGACTTCTCCCAGTCGCCCGAGTACACGCCAATGATGACGGAGTCGGTTTGCTCCAGGTCGGCCACGGCGGACGGGGCGTCGCTGCTTGCCGTGGAGCTGCCGCCAGCGCAGCCCGCCAGCGATCCGCCAGCCAAGGCGGAAAGCCCGGCCACGCCGAGCAGCTGCAAGAAGCGGCGGCGAGTAAATTGGTTGGCTTGCGCTGCGTTCATGGCAGTTTGCAGGCCGTTGGTTTCAAAATTGTACGCGGTCATGATGTTCCCTCTCTGCGGTAGGCTTAATGCCAAGAAAACCTATAGGTATTTATTACGGTTCGATAGCATACTACGCAGATAGGTTTACAATGGTAGGAAATTGGCTATCAGGTAAAGCGAATTTCAGCAAACCAGTTATCGGCAAAACCGAACACGCACGAAAGGCGCAACCGTTTGTCCGTTTGAAGGCGTCAGATCATTTGCTCGCTCGCGCCAAAACATGTTGTTGTGCCGGGGCCTTGCGCGACAAACTGAAACGGGTTCGGACTGGTTGTTACCAAATTTTGCGACAGTGTGTGCTTGCCGGGCTGCTGACGGAGTATGGGCTTGCGTGTTTTGCCACATATGATGCGTAATTCGGTCAATTCGGGCGTTGTAGCGGCTGAAAGTGGCACGTGAAAGGAAAACGGATCGCCATTGGCACACATAATCGCAAAATATGGCAGCAACGGTGGAAACCTGCTGCGAAAGAAGCACCAAAGGGAGGAGCTCTAATGGGAACGCTTTACGAAGATGCGAAAGCTTTGCAGCCGCGGATGGCGGCATGGCGACGCAGCCTGCACCAGGCGCCGGAGGTTGACATGCACCTGCCGCGCACAAGCGCGTTTGTGCAAGAACGCCTTCGTGAACTGGGTATTCCATTCACAACGCTTGTAGACGGCAACTGCGTTGTTGCCACATTGGGCGCGGGAAAGCCGTGCATTATGCTGCGTGCCGACATGGATGCGCTGCCCATTCGCGAGCAGTCGGGCGAGCCGTTTGCCTCGCAAAACGGCTGCATGCACGCGTGCGGGCACGACTTGCACACGGCCAGCCTGCTAGGTGCCGCCACGTTGCTGAAGGCGTGCGAGTCAAAGCTTCAAGGTACGGTGAAACTGCTGTTCCAACCTGGTGAGGAAACGTTCAGTGGCGCTCGTGCAGCCATTGCCGAAGGTGCGCTTGAGCAGCCGCACGTGGACGCGGCGGTGGGTATGCACGTGGCAAGCCAAGCGCCGGTAGGGGTGGTGTTGCACGGCGGCGTCACCATGGCGTCGGTGTTCGGCTTCCGCATTACGGTGACGGGCAAAGGCGGCCACGGCTCCACGCCAGAGAACTGTATCGACCCCATTGTGGTGGCCATAAAAATCCACGAGGCCCTGGAAACCCTGATAGCGCGCGAGAAATCGCCGTTTGCCGAAGCGGCGCTGACCATTGGCAAGTTTCAGGCGGGCGATGCGGCGAACGTGATTCCCGAGCAGGCGGTTATGGAAGGCACGCTGCGCGCGTTCGACCCTGATCAGCGTGCGTTTTTGGTGCATCGCATCCAGCAGATCGTGCCGGCAGTGGCGGCAACATACCGCGCAACGGCGCGTCTTGACGTGCTAACCGACGTGCCCGAGCTGCGCAACAACCAGCCCCTCGTTGACGAATGCCTTGCTGCCATGCGCGCGGCCATTCCCGGCGTAAATCCTGTTGACGGCCTGCATGCAATGGGATCGGAAGACTTCGCGCTCGTGGCGCAGCGCGTGCCCACGGCGTATTTCATGCTGGGGGCAAAGCCTGCCGACGTTGCCGAACCGTTCGGCCACCATACCCCGCACGTCCGCTTCAGCGAGGATGAGCTGGTGATTGCGGCAACGGGCTATGCCGCCTGCGCGCAAGCGTGGCTGGAGCATCACGCTTGCTGATAGCTGCAAGCGCATGCGCTTTGCGCGCCCCGATTGCCCGCAACTTGGTTTTGCGCGTTGCTCGGGAAGGGCTGCGAGCGCATTCGCGAGTCGGGAAGCGCCCGGCAACGTTTGACTCATTGCGCGCCACGGCCCCTACGTGCCGCTCCCGTGAAGGCGTTGCGCCCGCCCGCCGCGCGCGCGTTTGCTGCGCTATACTGGTTCAACTGCTCTACTAGAACCGATTTACAGAAGGGGAGCGCGCAATGCTAGACCTAAAGTTCGTTCGCGAAAACCAAGAAGCCGTCGCCGAGGCGATGAAGAATCGTCATGCTTCATGGGACGCGTCGCGCTTCTCCGAACTTGATGAAGCTCGTCGCACCGCCATCACCGAGGAAGAAGCCCTGCAGGCCGAGCGCAACGCCACGTCCAAGAGCATCGGCCAGATGATGGCCGCTGGCAAGAAGGACGAAGCCGAGGCTGCAAAGGCTCGCGTGCGCGAGATCAACGACAAGCTTACGGCCGTGTCCGCCAAGCGCGAAGCTGCCGACGCCGAGCTGCATGACATCTTGCTGCACACACCGAACATGCCGGCCGACTCCACGCCGGTGGGCGACGACGAGAACGACAACCCCGAAGTGCGCCGCTGGGGCACCCCGCGCGATTTCGAGGCTGAAGGCATTACCATGAAGCCGCACTGGGATTTGGGTGCGGACCTGCACCTGCTTGAGCCCGAGCGTGCTGTGAAGCTGGCTGCTAGCCGCTTCGTTTTGCTGCGCGGCCAGGCCGCTCGCCTTGAGCGCGCCATCATCAACTTCATGGCCGACACGCACACCAGCCGCGGCTACACCGAGTGGTGGTGCCCGGCAATGGCCAACTCCAACACCCTTACGGGCACGGGTCAGCTGCCGAAGTTCGAAGACGACCTGTTCAAAACCCGCGAGGGTCTGTACCTTATCCCTACGGCCGAGGTGCAGCTCACCAACATCCACTCCGGCGAAGTGCTTGAGGCCTCTGACCTGCCGCTTCACTACTGCGCTTATACGCCGTGCTTCCGCGAAGAGGCCGGCAGCGCCGGTCGCGACACGCGCGGCCTTATCCGCGTGCACCAGTTCGACAAGGTTGAAATGGTGAAGTACTCCAAGCCCGAGGAAAGCTATGACGAGCTGGAGTCCATGGTCAAGGACGCCGAGAACATCCTGCAGCTGCTGGGCCTGCCGTACCGCGTGATCAGCCTGTGCACCGGCGACATCGGATTCTCCGCCGCCAAAACCTACGACCTTGAGGTGTGGCTGCCCAGCTACGGTGCGTACAAGGAAATCAGCTCCTGCTCGAACTGCGTGGACTTCCAGGCGCGCCGCGCAAACATCAAGTACCGCGACCCCGAGCACTTCAAGGGCACGCGCTACGTGCATACGCTGAACGGCTCCGGCTTGGCCGTGGGCCGCACTATGGCTGCCATCATGGAGAACTATCAGCAGGCCGACGGCACCATCAAGGTGCCCGACGTGCTGGTGCCCTACATGGGCGGCGTTGAGGTTATCGGCGACCAGGCGTAAGTGCCGTCACGTAACCATTACAGTAGGAAATCGCACGTAGATAAGGCATTTTGCACGTGGTAACGAAGCGAAAACCGCGCAAGCAGAATAGTGAACAGGGCGCGTCGGCTAAACCGGCGCGCCCTTCCGTTAAGGGCAAAACGGTTGCTCGTCCTGAAATGCGCCCTGATTCAGGTGCGCAGGGGACAAAGGCTGCCGGTGCGGCGCCTGGTGCGTCTCGGCCGGCGGGTGCTGCGGACGCGCAAAAGTCGGCCGAGACGCATAAACCGAAGCATCGCATTGCCATGCCGCAAAGCTCGTCGCGTCTCAAGCAGAACAAAGCGGCAAGGGACGAAGGGCTGAAGGCAGCTGTAGGTGCTGCGGCGTCTACGGCTGCGGGCGCGGGCGTGGGCGCCGAAGTGCGCTCGGATACACCCGGCAAGCCAACGCCGCGCCGGCGCGTGAAAAGCTTTCCCGTTGCAAAGGCGGAGAAAACCGCAGGTAAGGAAGCCGAAAAGCTGGCAGGCAACGTGTCGCGCGCCGATGTTTCGGCTGCGGAAGACTCTGCGCGCGCATCACTGGCATCTGATGCGGCCAAACGGCGGTTGGAACGCCGGCAGCGCAAGCTGCAGCATCAGGCGGAAGCAAGCGGCTCCGCGGGCGGTGCGGCAGCAAGTGAGCGGGGTGCATCCGGCACGAAAGGCTTTTCGCTTCCGCACGTTGGCAAGGGCGCTGCAGTTTCTGCTGGCCAAGCTGCTGATGTGGCTGAGGCGGCGGACGCCGAGCAAGGCGCACCCCGCGCGCGCAAGAAGCATGTGTTCCATATCAGCTGGCCTGTGGGCGTTGCCCTTGCGGTGCTGGCCATCGTTGTCACGGTGGTGGCGGTGTTCTCGTGGGGTCGGTGGGCTCGCTATGACGATGCGGCCGATTTTCGAGGCATGTGGTACGCAAACGGTACAACATCCATTGTTACCGTTGATGGCGAGAAGATCCACCTTACCGATGACGTGGCGTACAACTACACGCTTGATACCGGCGCGAAGACCATTACGTTTACGTTTGGCCAGATGGAAGGCCATGGGAGATATCGCTTTTCGGTCGACCGTTCCGAGTTGGTTATCACCGATGGCAGCAATTTCACGTTCTGGGGCAACTTGTTCGACGATATTGGCTGGCAGCTGGGGCAGGCTATCAGCAGCATACAAGGCAACGAGATTCAGCGCGAGGCAGCGGTTGACGGCGTGACGGTGCTCGATCGCACGCAAACGCAAGGCGCGTCGGGCGGCAGTGCTCAGCAGCCGGCCGATTCGGCAAGCGCGGCTGACGCGGACGATGGGGCGCAAGCGACTTCTTCTACTTCAACCGATGGGGAAGGTGGCGCTGATGATTCCGATGTTTCCGCAGGCGAATCATCTGATTCTGCGGACGGAACAACCGATAGCACGTTTGAAGGAGCCGTCGCCGAAGGCGGCATAGACTCTGCGGGCAGCAACGCGGTAACGCTTGAGCAGCTGAAAAGCGGGTCGCTGTAGTGGGGCGGCAAGCTTCGTCGGCACCGGCTGATGACGCTGGGCTTCAACCTGGTTTGGCATCTTCGGCGAGTGCGGGTACGACGCCGGATCCTATTCGCGTGGAGCGCATGGAGGTTCACCGGGGTCACCTCGTATGCCGGGTGTCGTTTGGCACTGCGCCGCATGAAACCTCGCCCGAGTTGATGGCGCAGGTGTTGGCGGCGTTTCCCACCTTGCCGCAGCATGCTTGCGTAAACGAGCGGGGCACCACGTTCGCGGCGGTGATGAACCGCACCCCGCTGCCGCATTTGCTGGAACATCTGGTGGTTGACCTGCAGGTTCGCGCGATTGCCTCAGCCAAAGGGCCAACGGGACAGGGTGTGCAACATGCGGCGCGAAGCCAGCGCGAGGCACAAACCAAGCCGATTGTGGGCACCAGCGAATGGCTGAACGAGCAACAAGGAGCAGCCCGCATAGACGTGAGCTTTTCCGATGATCTGATAGCGCTGCGAGCAATGCGCGATGCTGTTGCGTTTCTAAATGAAATGCTGACTGTTCACGGTAACCAGCAGGTGGAGCATCACTCCGAACTGCTTACATAGACGGTATTCATAAGCGTATTGCTTTGCTTTCGTGCAGGGGAACGAACGATTGGAAGGAGCCCAGTATGGGATTGAATGTAGCGGTTATCGCAGGCGGCGTGTTTGAGGCCGAGCAGTCGCTTGCGGCGGCCAACGACGTGATGACGGCGCTTAAAGAGGCCGAACACGAGCCCACGCTATTTGAAGCTGCGGGCGACCTGACCGACACGCTGCTTCGTGCGCAGCCCGATGTTGCCATCAACTGCCTGCGCGGCGGCGACGGCGAATCGGGCGACATCCAAGACGCTCTTGCAGCGGCCAACGTGCCGTGCGTGGGCAGCAGCGCCGCGGTGTGTCGTCGCGCCTACAATAAGGCGGAGCTTGCTGACGCGTTGCAGGCGTACCACAACTTAACGGAGGACTTGACCACGGCTACGTTCGCACAATCGCTGGTGTTCTCGCGCCGTGCGTTCGAACAATGGGGTGCTGAAGCGGTGTTATCCCAGGTGGAAAGCCGTATTTCCGGGGGATATCCGCTGTGCGTGAAGCCGGTGAGCGGCAGCGCTGCCCACGGTGTCGCGCGTGTGGAAAACGCCGAACAGCTGGCCGATGCCCTGCGCGAGGCGCTGAAACTTGACGAGCGCGCGCTGGTGCAGCAATGGGTGGAAGGCGTGGAGCTGACCGTGCCCGTTATTGGCACGGGCTGGAACGCGTTTGCCCTGCCGCCGGTGGAAATTGTTCCGAAGCAGGGCTGGTACAACGCCGAGGCGCGCACAGCCGACGGTGCAGTTGACCTGCACGTTCCGGTGCGCAACGCTTCGCTTTCGCCCAGCGAGCTCGATGCGCAAGCCATTCGCGCCGAAATCGAGCGTGCTGTGCTGGAGGTATATCGCGCCCTTGGCATGCGCGACTGCGGGTGCATTGATCTTATTTGGGATGGTGCCCAGGCCGTCATCTTGGAGGCCGCCGCAAACCCCAACTTCGCCAACGAAGCCCCGTTTGCCCAGGCCGCAAAAGCGGCAGGCCTCACGCTGCCTAATCTGCTCAACGAGCTAGTTGAAAGCGCCTTAGACGCCTAATGAAGTTCGCCGCCTCAGCTGCGGTGTTGATGCGGGGCATGGGCTAACGTGTTCTTGCGGCTGCGTGAACGGCTTGTGGAGTTGCACTCATGCAAAAGAGGTTTTGCATGAGTTAGCTAACAAAACGGCAACCATTTTTTGCGTAAGCTGCGATTTAACAGGGCGAGCTGCAACTAGCCCGTATAATGAGCGTTGTGAGCAATCGTCCAGTATGGACTTAAAGGAGGCCGTTATGAGCAACAAACTTGGTATTTTCCTGGCAGGCGGCGTTGCAGGCGCTGCGGTAGCTTTGCTGTGCGCTCCCCGAACGGGCCAAGAGGCCCGCACGCTGGTTGCGGAAAAGGTGAATGAAGCTTGGGGCCAGGCTCAGAATATCGGTTCCGACGCGGGCGCAGGCGCTCAGCATGCTTACCAGAATGCTGCTGCCCGTGGCCAGGAGGTTGTGTCCACGGTGCAGGCTAAGGGCCAGGAAGTTGCTGGTCAGGCGGCTGCCCGCGTGAAAGAAGCGGCCTCCAACTTCAAGCCGTCGTTCACGCAGGACAACGACGAGCTGCGCGAGAAGATTGAAGCTGCACGTCAGCGCATCGCCTCGCAGGTTGCAAAGAACGCCGAGGAATCCGGCGAAGCCGCTGAGGCTCCGGTTGAGGTTGCCGCCGAGGCTGTGGAGGACGCCGCACCGGCTGCCGATGACGCTGCGCAAGAGGCTCAGCCCGAACCGAAGGCAGACGCCGAGTAACCAAACGTTGTAATAATTGCAGTGATGAAACGACGCGCCCTTCACCCAGAGAGGACGGTGGGGTGCGCCGTTTCGTCATGTACAGGGGATTTTCATGGCAAGCAAATACATCACCACTCATGAACTCACCGGCACGCGCGTGATCGGTGGCAAAAAAGGCACGAAGCGCATCGGTAAGGTGCGTCGCTTCGTATTCCATCCGAAAGAAAAGCGCGTCATTGGCTTTGTGGTGAAGCGCCCTGACTTGCTGTGGATGTTCCATCGCTCCGACCTGTTCGTGTCCATTGATGGCTACGACATGGTTGACGGCCGCATCGTCATTCGTCCCGAAGCTGCAACCAGCGGCAAGGCTTATTGCAAGCAAGCTGGCCTGAACTGGGACGATTGCGTTATCTGGGTAGGCCTGCCCGTTATGTCGGAGGACGGCGAGTCGTACGGTTACGTGGGTAACGTCACGTTCAATCGTCTTACGGGTGCGGTAAGGTCGTTCGAAACCGACAACGGCGCTACGTCTAACACGCTGCTGGGCAAGCGCATCATCCCTGCCGACATGGTGCGCGGCTTCAAGCGCGGCGTTGGCGCAGCGTTGGTGCAAATGGGTGCGGAAGGCTCCGAGGACGACGAGGTGCAGTTGGGTGCCATTTTGGTGTCGAACGACGTTGCCGAGCTTGATAGCGAAGGCGGCGTGGCCGAAAAGGCCGGAGCCGCTACCGCGGTTGCCGTGGACAAGGTGCACACCACCGTTGACAAGGCTAAACCTGCGGTAAGCAAGGCCGCCAAAGCAACGGGCGAGGCCGTGAACAAGGGCGCGTATGCCACGGGCAAGCAAATCAGCAAGTCCAAGCACATGTTCCAGGACTTCAAGAGCGAATACGACAAGGCCGTGGCACCTTCGGGTGGAGCGAAAAAGGCCACGCCAACGAAGAAAAAGGCCGCTCCGAAAAAGAAAAACATGTTCGCCGCATTCAAGGAAGAGTACGACAAGGCTCGCAACGACGATTAAGCGGAAGGCGATGTGGGCAGCATGAAACGCAAGCAAACTAAAGCCCAGCAAAATAAACGCCGTGGCGCGAAAGGGGCAAAAGGCTCCAAAAGCGCCAAGCGCAAAACGAACACGCGCCGCAACCGCACGCAAGGCCGTCGCCAAGAGCTCAAGGACCGTGCGCATGAGTGCCGCGAGGAGTTCCAGGCGAAGGCCGACGAGGAAACGCAGCTGCATGGCAAGCCGGTGCGTCGCGGCGACATTTTCAAGATTTTAGGTCTGACGGCATTCGTCGCCATTATCGCGTTGCTTGGCTGGCTGGTGTGGCCGTATATCCACACGCTGTTCGAACCCGGTGGCATCGACGAGGTCATCAACGACGTGCGCAATGCCGGTCCGCTTGGCTTCCTCATTCTGCTAGCGCTGCAGTTCTTGCAAATCGTGGTGGCGTTCATCCCGGGCGAGGCCACGCAAATGGCGGCAGGCATGCTGTACGGCCCGTGGCTTGGCAGCCTGATTATTCTACTGGGAAGCATTTTGTCGAGCGCGTTCGTGTTCGTGGTGGTGCATCGTTTGGGCGCGCCGTTTGTGCGCGACATCGTGTCGGACAAATGGCTGGGAAAATTTGAACGCTTCGAGCAATCGGGCAAACTCGAGCTGACCGTGTTCATCCTGTTCCTTATTCCCGCCATGCCGAAAGACGTGTTCACGTACTTGGTGCCGCTTACCAGCATGCGTATGCGCAACTTCTTGCTGCTGTCGAACATCGGCCGCATCCCGGGCATTTTGGTTTCCACGTACGCGGCAAGTGGCCTGGTTGACGGTAACATGTGGCAAAGCATTATCATCTTGGCGGTGGTGGCGGTAATCGCCGTCGTGTGTGTTATTTTCCGCGAGCAAATCATCGGTGCAGTTGAGAAGCTTGCGAAGAAGAAGTAAGGGAAAGCAATGGATCAGGCGAACAACACAAGCGCGGCGCAGGAAGTTGCCGAAGCCGAGGCTCAGCTGAAGGCCGCGCAGGAGCGCTTAGATGCTGCGCGGCAGCGCATGGCAAACGAGCAGCAGACAGGTCAACCTCAGCAGCCGGCGGGGCAGGTCCCGGCCGATAGCCCTTATGCCGCCGCGCATCAATATGGCCAGCAAGCCCAGTCCGCGCAGGCGCCTTACCAGCCCGCCGAGCCGCAACAATCGTACGGTCAGCAACCTGCCGGGCAGCCGCAGCAGCCGTACGAACAGCAACCTGCTGGGCAACCTGGTCAGGTGGCTGCGCAACAACCGTATGGACAAACCGCCCAGCCTGGTCAGCCTGCCGCCCAGCAGCAGCCGTATGGCCAACAGACGTATGGTGCCGCGCCGCAACAACAGGTGCCGTATGGCGCCGCTGCGCCGCAACAGCCGTATGCGCAGCAGTACCAGCAGCCGTACATGCCGCCAAGCGTGGGCGCAAAAGACCACGTGGCAGCTGGTTTGCTTGCCATTTTCTTAGGGTGGTTGGGCGTGCACAAGTTCTACCTGGGCTACAACACGTCGGGCTTCATCATGCTGGGTGTTTCGGTGCTTGGCGGCATCATCACGCTGTCAGTGGCCGTGTGGGCCATTTGGCTTATTGGCATTGTGGAGGGCATTATCTACCTCACGAAAAACCAAACCGAGTTCGAACAGCTATACGTACTCAACAAGCGCGAATGGTTCTAGGCGGTTTCGCTGGTTTTCCGTGCATGGTTTTGCATTTCGTTACACGTAATGGCTCGATTTTTCCTTTTGGCGGCCGCTTACCGGCAGGGTACGGGGTTTTTCCGTGTGCAGGTGCCGCTGGGCGGTGTGGCTTCGCTAGAATGAACTCAAAGTGCGGTGTGCGGTGTGCGCCGCCATTCTTGGAACTTGCATCCTATAAGGAGGAACATCATGCCCAAGATTACTCGCGATCAGGTGAAGGTACCTGCCGACGTCCTGGCTGACGTCCGCGAGACGTACGTCGACAACTACATGAAGGCCACGCGCGGCACGGGCCGTCTGATGCTGTTTGCGTGTGACCAGAAGGTTGAGCATCTGAACAAAGACTTCTACGGCGAGGGTATTGACATTGCCGACGCCGAGCCCGAGCATCTTTTCCAGATTGGTGACCAGGGCGTGTGCGGCGTTTTGGCCGGTCAGCGCGGCCTTATCGCGCAATATGCCGCCGATTACCCCAACATTAACTACCTGGTGAAGATGAACTCCAAGACCAACTTGGTGAAAACCGCCCAGGAAGACCCGTACAGCCCGCAGCTGCACGACCTTGAGGCTGTGCTGGCCATGCGCGAAAACGGCGTGAACATCGTGGGCCTGGGCTACACCATTTACTTGGGCAGCGAGTACGAGTCCAACATGGTGGCCGAGGCTGGCGAGCTTATCGCCGAGGCTCATGCCAACGGCCTGCTGGTTGTGCTGTGGATTTACCCGCGCGGCAAGGCTGTTACCGCCGAGAAGGACCCGGACCTCATCGCTGGCGCTGCCGGCGTTGCGCTGTGCTTGGGCGCTGACTTCGTGAAGGTGAACCCGCCGAAGCCTGAGGGCGACGACAAGCGTACGCCCGCCGAGGCGCTGAAGGTTGCTTCCATGGCTGCAGGCCGCACGGGCCTGGTGTGCGCTGGCGGTTCCACCGTTGACGCCGAGACGTTCTTGACTCAGCTGTACGATCAGATTCACGTGGGCGGTGCCGACGGCAACGCAACCGGCCGCAACATCCACCAGCGCAGCTTGGACGAGGCCGTGCGCCTGACGAAGGCAATCAGCGCTATCACGCTGGCCGACTACAGTGTTGAGGATGCCTTGAAGGTGTTCAACGGCGAAGCTGATTTCACCTGGGAAGACTAAGCGTTAAGGTAACCTTTGCGGTTTCGCGAACCTTGCAACTACGTGCCCGGAAGGCGTTTGCTTTCCGGGCATTTTTTCGTTTTCGGCCGGTAACATCTTGCTTGCATGACGTTCAAGGGCGCGTTTGCACCACTTGGCGGAAAAATATGGGTATTTAGTGTTACGGATTCGTTACGGAACCGCTAAAATGGGTTTCTCACGCTTGACGTGAGAAAGGCGAGATACTAAAGGAGATTGCGGGCACTTGAGCGATCGAACGGCCATTCAGACAGGTGTCGAAGGCACCGACTACGCAGCTCAACAAAGCGGTGTGTCGGGAAATGCCAAATGCGAGGCGGAGGAACAGGCCGCCGCGCATGTTGGAGAGCCAGCCCTTCGGCCTGAGGAGCAACCCTCCCAGGCAAAGGACGCAAAGCACCTTGCGCTGAAACGTATTCTCGCTGCACACGAGCGCTGGTTCGATGTGCAACGTGAGTACGCATACGCCGGCCGCACCTTCCCGGGGTACGCCGAATTCCACTCCTATGGTGAGAAGTACGTGCTGGTAAAGCGCGCAAAGCTGTGGGAGGTTGACACGCACGAGTATCTGTTCTTCGTTCTGGCGGACCGCTTGGACGAAACTCAGGTGCGTGACCTCGTGTCGTTCATGGAAAACGACGGGCTGAAGAAAGTGGTTCCCGAGCCGAACCACATGTCCTCGGCCATTTCCCTTGTGGTTGTGGCGGATTCCTGCACCGAAGAGGCGTTGCGGGCGGTGCGCAAAACAAGGTTCCGCAAGAACTTTGCGTTTGGTATCCGCGGCTGGGCCGACCTTCGGGTGGCCGTTGCCGACCTTTCCACGAATTGCGTGACAACGAACGCGGCAGGCAAGCAGCTCAAGCAAACGCTTGAGGCAAACCTGGGCATTCGTGCGTAAAGAACCACGACGCAAAAAGTAGAGGAACCCATGAACGCATTGCTTATCCTCCTTGTTGCTGCGGTCATCCTGGTCATCGGCTATGTGTGCTACGGTGGCTGGCTGGCAAAGCAGTGGGGAGTTGACCCAAAGCGCCCGACCCCAGCTCACGAACTGGAAGACGGCGTTGATTACGTGCCCGCACCGCCTTACGTTGTGCTGGGCCACCACTTCTCATCCATTGCAGGCGCAGGCCCCATTAACGGCCCCATTCAGGCTGCCGTGTTCGGCTGGGTGCCCGTGCTTTTGTGGGTGCTCATCGGTGGCATCTTCTTCGGTGCCATGCACGACTTTGGCGCTTTGTTTGCATCGCTGCGCCACAAGGGCCAAACGCTGGCCGTTGTGGTTGCCGAGAACATCGACAACACGGCCAAGAAGCTGTTCTGCATTTTCGCGTATCTGACGTTGCTGCTGGTTGTGGCTGCGTTTGCCTCCATTGTGGCCAACACGTTCGCTGTAAGCGCCACGGCAACCGCCGCTTCGAACCTGGCCAACGAGCAGACCGCTATGATTTCGGTTATCTTCATCGGCGTTGCTATTGTTTACGGCATGCTCACTCGCGGCCGTAACATCCCAGGCCCGGTGAACATCGCGTCCGCCATCGTTTTAATCGTCATCATGGTTGCCGTTGGCTACAACCTGCCGCTGATGGGCATCTCCATTGCGTTGGATTACAACACCTGGATGATCATTTTGGGCGTGTACATCCTGATTGCCTCCGTTGCCCCCGTGTGGATTTTGCTGCAGCCGCGTGACTACCTGTCCAGCTACTTGCTGTACGGCATGATCATCCTTGCCGTCATCGGCATTGTTGGCGCATCGCTTATGGGTGCCGCCACCAATCTGCAGATTCCGGCGTTCACGGGCTTCGTTGCCACGAACGCTGCGTTTGACGCATCTACCGGCCAGGCGCTGGTGGACGAGGCTGGCAAGGCCATCACGAACAAGGCCGCTGCTTCCGGCTTCCTGTTCCCCGCACTGTTCATCACCATCGCGTGCGGCGCAATCTCCGGCTTCCACAGCCTGGTTGCTTCGGGCACCACGTCTAAGCAGCTGGACAAGGAAAGCCAAGCGCAGCCTATCGGTTACGGTGGCATGCTCATCGAGTGCCTGTTGGCTGTGATCTCGCTGTGCGCCGTTGGCTTTGTGTGGAGCAAGTATGCTGCGGGTGGTTACGCTTCCCCGACTGCTGTATTCGCTGACGGCTTGTCTCAGATGCTGGCGTGCATCCCGGGCCTGGCTGACGTGCAGGGTTTGGCGTACGCGCTGCTCATCCTGGCTGTTTCCGCGTTCTGCCTGACTTCGCTTGACACCGCAACCCGCCTTGCTCGCTACATGTTCCAGGAGCTGTGGACCCCGGTTGACGTAAAGCCCGAGGACCTCACGGGCGTGCGCAAGGTCATGGCGAACCCCTACGTTGCCACGATTATCACCGTGGTTATCGGCGTGTTCCTGGGCATGACCGGTTACACCATCATCTGGCCGCTGTTCGGTGCTGCTAACCAGTTGCTGGCTGCGCTGGCCCTGCTGGCCGTGTGCGCATGGCTGGGTAACGCCGGCAAGAACAACAAGATGTTCTTCGTGCCGATGGCGTTCATGCTGGCCGCTACGCTCACTTCGCTGGGCATCACGTTCTACCAGAAGATGCTGCTCATCATGAAGGGCGGCGACATCTTCGCTCCCGCCGTGCAGGCGCTGCTGGCCGTGCTGCTGTTCGTGCTGGCTGTGGTGCTGGCCGTGAAGGGCGTGAAGACCATCGCGCGCACGCTGAAGAAGAACGCTGCGTAAGCATTCAAGTCTTTGTTGCGTCGCTCTAGCGTTTTCGAAAGCCGCTGCAGATTTCTGCAGCGGCTTTTTTGCGCACCGAGGAGGTTCTGCGGCAGTTTTGCGGTGCCGCTGCCAAAAAATGCCCCTAATGTGCGGGCGCGGGACGACGGTTTACTCCCAAAACAGTTTGGTGAGGCCTATGCGGGTTTGGGTGTTTGTTTTCTCGTAGATAGACGTAAGGTGACGTTGTACTACACGCATGGAAATCCCTAGGTCGGCGGCAACTTGTTTGAGCGGTTGCTCGCTTGTGACGGTGGCGGCTAGCACGTCGCATTCGCGTGGCGTGAGGTTGTAGCGTACGGAGAAATGCTGAATGCGTTGCTCCGGAGAAAGCTCGGCGTCTTGCCCTGGTTGCGCGGCGGCTTGCGGGCTTTCGGCGGTGCTTTTGCTGCCTGCATCGGGGATGCGCAGGTCGAGCATGCCGATGGCGAACAGCAACGCGTTGATACCAACCAGTAGCGGCAGCATGGCGGTGGTAACGGCAAGCGTGTTGCCCGACTGAATCAGCAACAGCGCCGGTGCATCAAACGCGATGGCGGTAAGGTTGCTAATAACGCGACCCATGCCGGCCCACAACGCCGGCGCTTTCAGGTACGGCGCAATCCATATGAATGTTGCGGTGTAAAACGTGATGAACGCGCCCGACCCCAGGAAAAACGCCACGCGCCCAACGCGGTCGGGCATGCCGGCCTCAAGGCCGAACACCGCTGCTACGCAAAGCACCGAAACCCAGAACATTGCGATGCCCATATACCGCGCGCGGCGCAGGTCGAACAGCAAGCCGGCGCACAGGCCGCCGATAGACAGCATAACGCGCGGCATGACCAGAGAATACTGGCTCGTCCATGCTTGACCTGGCAAAACCAGATTGTACAGCGTGTTGAACAGCGTGGCGAACATAAGCATCAGCGCAATCAGGAGCACCAGGGCGGAGCGCGGTTTCAGGTGGTCGATGCGCCAGTCGCACGGAAATTGCGGGCGAATGCGGCGCTGCGGCGCATTCGCGCGTGGCCTCGGCATAAGCAGCCCTGCACTTGGGTCGGGCCATGTCTTGGCAACCAAAATTCCCAGCACCACAATGCTGATGCAAAGCAGCAGCGCCTCGCCGAAGCGGTTTGGTGTGAGCGCGTAAAACGGCACCTGCGCCATAATGCCCAGCGCGTGGCTGCCGCCGATAAGGGTGGCGAAATGCTTACTGCGGCGCAGCGACACGCAAGCGGCCCAGTATACAGCGCCGCCTGCCAGGCCAATCAGGAAAAACGCCACTGCACCCGCGTTCGCCAGCGCAAGCGGGGCCGGTGCAGACGCAACGCCAATCAGGCTGACAATGCCAATGGCGGTTAGGAACCCTACGGCCAGCGGCCGGGTGTTCGGCGATGTGAAACGGTTCAGCCCGGAAAACGCAAGCAGGCCCAGTGCGCTTGCGCCTTGGATGGGAAATTGCGACAGGCTGCTTTTCGCCGAGCTGGTAAGCGTGCTCATAGACGTTTGGTAGAACAGCGTTGCCTCTAAGAACACGAAGAAGAACAGCGCCAAGGCGGCGAACAGCACGGCGGGCCTTGCGGAGTGGGTCATGGCGGCTCCTTTCGTGCTGGTGCGCTTGAATCAATATATTGTAGCGAATTGCTTGCCATTTATGATGCGCTATTGCTGCGGCGTCCGTAAGGAGTTTGTAAATTCTAGCTAACATCTGCGCTTAGGGCTGTATTGCGTGCGTTTGCGACGCAGTGTCGTATATACGACCTACCTTTTTACCTGCGCTTTTGCGAAAACTGAGCTATGGCAAGGTGCGGCGCTCTCCGTGCCTTGCTTAAGGCTTGCTTAGTGCATGGCCGGGATGGGGCGCGGCGCAAGCATGCGCTTATGCGTGCGCACGTCATTCCGACCATGCGGAAAGGGGGCGCGCGAACATGAGCAGAGCAGGGAACGTGCAGCGATACAAGCAGTATGCAACGGAGGCGAAAGGGGCAACACCATGAAGGCGAAGCGGTTTCGAATAGCGTTAGCGGTTTTGCTGGTGGTTGCGTTGTCGCCCATTGCAAGCGCATTGGCGTTTGGCGCGGGCAACAGCGGCGAAAACCGCAGTGCAAACGCCACGAGCGCAGAAGCGAATACCCAAGCGGAAGGCGCAAGTTCGCCTGCTGCGCTTGCGGCGGGGAGTGGGGTGGCCATTGCCGATGGCAACACGGCGTCGACCTGGCGCGATTGGGGTTTGGAGAACTCAACGGAAAACGTTGGGCGCATCTGGACCGACAAAACGGTGCAAGCTGGAGACATCACGCTGACCGGCGCAGGCGGAACAAAGACGATTGAAAAGGGCGACTCGACGTTTTTAACGGCGTTGTCGGCCATTTCGTCCACATCGAATCTGAAGTCCACGGCAACCACGCCGCTGGACATCGTGCTGGTGTTGGACGCATCAGGCTCGATGAGCGACCCGATGGGCCGCACCGATTCCACAAAGCGTATTAACGCATTAAAGACGGCGGCGAATTCGTTTGTCGATGAGATTGCGAAGCAAAACGAAGGTATAGCGGATGCTTCGAAACGGCATCAAGTTGCGATCGTGAAGTTTGCGGGGGATGAAAGCAATCGTGTCGGCAACGATAAATACCGTGACGGGCAGAATACCTACAACTACAGTCAGGTTATGAAAGCGATGGCTGCATGCACTAACACTTCTAAAGATCAGTTCAAAAGTACGGTTAACAGTATCGAGCCTGCAGGCGCAACGCGCGCTGATAACGGATTGAAGCTTGCGAAAGAACAAACTTCCCAACGCGAGGGCGCCAAGAAAGTTGTGATCTTCTTCACGGATGGTACGCCAACGTCGTTCAGCGAGTTTGACCCTAGGGTTGCGAGCGATGCGGTAACGGCGGCGAAGTCCATGAAGGACGCAAGCGCTTTGGTGTATACCATCGGCATCTTCGACGACGCGAATCCGAGTGCGGATGTTTCCAGCAACCAAACCAGTGTCGAGAACAAGTTCATGCAAGCTGCGTCTAGCAATTATCCGGATGCAACGTATACGAACGGGTGGCGCGGCTATACCTGGAACTTCGGCACACGTGCGCAAAATTCCGACTTCTACAAGTCGGCCACCAATGCCGACGAGTTGAAGAAAGTCTTTGACGACATTTCGCAGGAAATCACGAAAGGCGCAGGCTATCCGACCGATACCCGTGAGGGCTACGAGGACGAATCCGGCTTCATCACGTTCACCGATCAGCTGGGCGACTATATGCAGGTAGACGGCTTCACGACAATCGTGTTTGCGAACCAGGTGTTCGACAACCCGGTGAAAACGACGAAAGGCCTGGTGGATACGTATACCTTCACGGGCGAAGCCGGGAACGTGCTGTACCCCAGTGGCAACTTGAATTCTATCGACATTACGGTGACGCATTCGGAAGACCTGCAAACGGGCGACCTGGTGGAAGTGAAAATCCCTGGGGCTCTTATCCCGCTGCGTCACTTCGAAGTTAACGAAGACGGCACCGGCAGCGTTTCCCTTACGTTCCCTATCCGTGTGTTTTACGGGTCGAGCTTGAAGGCTGGGGCAGCCGAAGAGCTGGCAAACCCTGGTAGCGAGCTGGCGGCGTATATCACAGGCAATTCCAGCGACGGCACGGTGAGCTTCCTGGCTAACAAGTGGAGCGGCGGCGCGGACGGCGATGTGGTTGCGAATTTCACGCCTTCAAAGGGTAACAGCTACTACTACATAACCGAGGATACCCCCATCTTTCAGGATGAAGCATGCACGCAGCGCGCAAATGCGCCGCTTGAGCAGGGCAAAACGTATTATTACCAGCGCACCTGGTACGACATTGATGGCGGCAAGGCAACGCAGAAGACCAAGACGGTGAGCTTCGATAGCGGCGTTGTTGAGAACATCGGCGGTTACATTTCTTCCGACAACGGCAAGGCGTACTTTAAGGCGGGCACGCCGCGCATGACGTACATCAACGAGTTGAGCACGGCGAAGGGCAAGGATACGTCTGGGGCGAGCGCCAACAACACGCAAACGGCCAGCACCTTCATCAACCCCAAATGGGCAGGCGAGCAGGTGAACACCTTCCTGGGCAACAACGGCAAGCTGTCGGTTGAACTGCCTGGCGCGTTGGCGGTAACGAAGCAGCTACAGGTGCCTGCTGGTTATAGCGCGTCCGACTTTGCCGACGAGGCCTTTGAGTTCACCGTTTCCGTACCGGCTGCTGCGAACAGCACGCTGAAGGCGGAAGTGAAGAATACCGCAGGTGAAACGGTTGCCGCTGCGTTTGACATGGCTTTTGACGCCAACGGTCAGGCTACGCAGTCGCTAAAGCCCGGCGAAACGCTGTATGTGCACGGTCTTGCTGCCGGTTCCGCCTACAAAGTTTCCGAAGCGCAGCGCGATGGCTTCACGCAGGTGGAAGCAGCCGGTCTTGAAGGCACTGCTTCCGCAGGTGAAACTTCTGAAGCAAAGGTCGTGAACGCGTATGCCGCAACAGGGACGCTTAACGGCGAAACGGCGCTTGCGGGTGAGAAAATCTTGACGGGGCGCGATTGGCAAGCGTCCGACGAATTCACGTTCCTGCTGAAAGATGCGAACACATCCGTTGAAGCTCCGATGCCTGAAGGTGCCGTTGGTGGCGTAGCGCGCATCGAGCTCGTACAACCTGAAGGCACGTCAGACGGTACGCCGGTAGGGTTCAGCTTTGGCAACATCACCTACACCCAGCCTGGTACGTACGTCTACGAGATTCATGAAAGCGCAGCTGACAGCATGGTTCTGCCAGGGGTAAGCGCATCCGGTGCTCTGTATCAGGTTGTCGTGACGGTGGCGGACAAAGAGCATAATGGCGTATTGACGATTGAAAGCTCAATGAAGCAGCTGAAGAACGATGCTGGCGTGCAGGTGGATCAGGCTGTCCAGGTGGCAACGTTCACGAACGCGTACAACACCGAAACTGAAATGTGGGCCCCGATCGGCCAGAAAACCTATACCGATTCAACGGGCGCGAACCCCCTAAAGGCTGACATGTTCCATGTGGCTGTCTGTTCGGACGATGCGGAAGCGCCGTTGCCGGAGGGTGCTGGGGCTATGCCTGAGCTGGGTGGCAGCCAATGGCGCGGCGTGGTGACCTCGGTAGAGGCAAGTGGCGGCGTTACGTTCCCACAGGCAACGTACGGCTTCATTGACCTCCAGGGCAAGACCGAGAAAACATACACGTACAAGCTGATGGAGGTTGTTAAGAATCCTAGCGGTAAGTGGGTGGCGGTGAAGGATGCGTTGGCTGCGTCCGATTACCAGCATAATGGCATGCAATACGACCCCTCGGTATGGACGGCCTATGTGACCATCAAAAGCGTGGACGATACGTTGGAGCTGAACGTAACCTACGAAAAGGACGGCGTGGAGCAGCAGGGCGCTCTGTTCTCGTTCAGCAACGTGTACAATCCTGCGCCTGCAACGGCGGTTGTCGAGGGCAGCAAGGCGCTGACCGGGCGCGATATGACGGACGGCGAATCGTTCGGGTTCGCCCTTTCGGCGGCGGATAAGGCTACGCAAGATGCGATTGCGGCTGGCGCGGTCACGTTGCCCGATGCGGCTACCGTGGCAGATGCCAAGAACGGCGAAGCGAAGGGCTTTGCGTTCGGCAACATCGCTTTTGCCAAGCCGGGCACGTACGCCTTTAACGTGCGCGAATCCCAATGGAACGGCGCGGCGCTGCCCGAGGATGGCGCGAACGGCATGACGTTTGACCGCGGCGTGAAAACGGTAACGGTTATCGTGACCGATGACCACAGCGGCTCGCTTAAGGCGAAGGTGGCCTATCCCGAAAGCGGCATGGCGTTTGCGAACCGGTATAGCAGCTCAACCACGTTTGCCGGCATCGATGCTTCCAAGACGCTGAACGGTCGCGCAATGAAGGCGGGCGAGTTCGGGTTTGCCATCGAAGGTGCGGACGAGGCGTCTGCGGCCCTGCTTACCGATGCGGACAAGAGCTTCACCAACGAAAACAACCGTGCTGACGGCGTGGCCGATGTGATGACCAAGCTGGCAGGCCGCACCTTCACCACGGAGGATAACGGTAAAACCTACGAGTTTACGGTTCGCGAGGTAGTCCCCGAGGGTGCGGTGCTCGACGCGGAAACCGGGCTTTGGCACGTTGCCGAAACCGGCATGTACTACGATGGCGCACGCCATACGGTGAAGATTGCCGTCGCCGACAACGGCAAAGGCAAGCTGGATGCAGCGGTTACGGTGGACGGCCGGAGCACTAATCTGGTTTCTTTCGCGAACAAATACTGCGCAAGCAATGTGGCGTTCGACACCGCGCAAGCGCAGCTGAAAAAGGTGCTTGAGGGCCGCGATTGGATTGACTCAGATAGCTTCGAATTCACGCTGAAGGCGCTTACCGAAGGCGCGCCTATGCCAAAGGACGCTAGCGGCAACGTCGTAACCGCCACTACGGTGACGAGGGCAAACGCCGAAGGTTTCGGCTTCGGCGCCATCACGTTCACCGCCGATATGCTGGGTGCGTCTCAGCGTTCGAAGACCTTTGAATACGAAGTGGCGGAGACTTGCGGCAGCATTCCCGGCATCGACTACGCCAGCAACAAGGCCGTCATCAAGGTAACCGTAACCGACGACGGCACTGGCAAGCTGAAGGCGTCGGCAGCAATCGAAGACGGCGTGTTCGTGAACCGCTATGAGGCGTCGCTGAGCTATTCGGCAGCGGGTGGGCTGAGCGTTGCTAAAACGCTGACTGGTCGCGATATGGCGGAAGGGCAGTTTGTCATAAGCGTGACGCCTGCTGATGAGGCATCGGCGCAGGCGCTGGGTCTGCCGCTTGCGGGTAAGGAAGTGGCCATGCCTGCCGCGGCCGACGGCGTGCAAGTTGCGAAGTCGGTGGTTGACGGTGCGGTGACGTTCACGCAAAAGGATGCGGGCAAAACGTACACCTATACCGTGGCTGAACTGGGAGAAAGCGGCAACGGCTACACGTATGACAAGGCGGTGCGCACGGTCACGATAACCGTAGCGGACAATCCGGCCGCTGCGGCGCTTACGGCCACCACGGTGGTGACAGGCGGGCCGGAAGGTACGCAGGAGTTCACCTATACGGACGCAGGCGCGGCTGGGGGAAAGCGTGCGGTGGTTCCGTTTGCGAATTCGTACGCTGCTTCCACTGATGTGCCCGGCGGCGCGGCTGCTTCCGTGAATGCAACGAAGGCTTTGACGGGGCGTCCGCTAGGCGCTGGCGAGTTCGCGTTTGCCGTGGAGTACGCGGTAGGCGGCGATGTGCTGCAGGCGGTGAACGCGGCCGACGGCACGGTGACGTTCGGCGAGCTGCGTTACGACACGAATATGCTTGCTGACCTGGTAGCAAGCGGGAAGGCCGTGAAGAGCGATGCGGGCGGCAAGCCTGCGTGGTCTGTGCAGTACCTGGCGTACGAAAAAGCCGACGGCTTGAGCATGATCGGCATTACCGCGAAGACTCAGCCGATTCCGTTCACGGTAATGGTGGTTGACAACGGCGACGGTACGCTAACGGCAACGGCGAACACGGGTGTGGGTCCGACGTTCGAGAACGAGTACTCCACGAGCGGCCCGGTGGAAGTTGACCTTACCGGCGTGAAGGTGTTGGCAGCGCAGCCTGGTTTGAAGCCTGCTGACATTACGGGCAAGTTCACGTTTGCAGTTTCTTCCGAAGACCCCGCGGCGCCGATGCCCGAGCGCACAAGCGCGACGAACGCGGCCGACGGCAGCGTGGACTTCGGCTCCATCACGTTCACGCTGGACGACCTGAACCGCGCGCTCGGGGATACCCAGAAGCAAGCTGGGGAAACTGACAAAGAGATTGCGCCGGTTTCCGCAGGTGAGAAGGACAGCGGCGATGAAGACACGGCGGTTTCCGCAGGTGAAGCGGCTGGCGATATTGCTGAAGCGGCGGATGCGGATTCTGCAGCCGGGCAGGGTGGCGGTGCTGTAGCGGCTACATTGGACGATGTGGTTGCCGGCCAGCAGGATGCCGATGTCTCCACGCAGACGGCTAATGAACCGGCGGCGCAAGCGGCTGCTCCAGTGCTGAACCCTGCTGAGCCCCGTTCGCATACGTTCACCTACAAGGTGACGGAAACGGGTTCGGTGCCCGGTGTGATCAACGATGCGGCGGCTACGAAAACGGTCAGCTTCAAGGTCACCGATGACGGCAGTGGCAAGTTGGCGGTTGAGCGCGTAGGCGACGCCAAGGACCCGGCGTTCGCGTTCACCAACACCTATTCGGTGGAGCCGGTTGCTTCAAGCGTGACGGATCAGCTGGGTGTGAACAAGACGCTGACCGGCCGCGATATGGTTGCAGGCGAATTTTCGTTCGAGCTGCTGGAGGGCGATCAGGTTGTGGCAACAGGTGTTAACGACGCTAACGGTAACGTGGCGTTGAGTGCCATCACGTACACGGAGCCCGGTACGCACCAGTACACGCTGCGCGAGGTTGGCGGCGGAACTAAGGCACGGGGCGTGACGTATGACGGCGCAACGTTTGCCGTAACTGCTACGGTGGCGGACAACGGTAACGGTACGCTCGGCGTGACGCACCGGTTTGACAACGGGCTTAGCGTAGCGTTTGCTAATGCGTACAGCCCGGCCGATGCATACGTGACGGTGGGCGCATCGAAAACGCTGCTGGGGAAAGACCTGGCAGACGGCCAGTTCACGTTCCTGTTGACGGCGCACGACGGCACGGTTGTGCAGGCGAAAAACGCTGCCGATGGCACGGTGACGTTCCCGAAACTGCGCTTCACGCAGCCGGGCACCTACGAGTACACGCTGTCGGAGCTCAATGACGCGCAAGCGAACGTGACGTATGACAAGCGCACGTATCGCGTGACCATAACGGTTGCCGATGACCTGCAAGGGCACTTGGTTGCAGCGATGGCCAGCGGTGACGAGGCGCTCACGTTCACGAACGAGTACGTTGCGCCGCCGGTGCCTGAGCAGCCAGCCGATCCTGCCGCTCCAAGCGTGCAGCCTGGACAAAGCCCGCAGCCGGCAGCCAAGGCTCTGACGCAAACGGGCGATAGCAAGTTGCTGCTGCTGGTGCCGCTTGCGGCGGTGGCGATGGCGGGCGTGGCGGCAATGGTGGCTTTGTGCGTGATTCACCGTCGCGAGCACCATCGATAATTCGGCAGCTGCTTGGAGGACGGCTGCAAGAATAAGCCCCACGCCGCAACCCAAAGCGGCCAAGCGGGCAAAAAGAAGGGGCTGAGCAATACGCTCAGCCCCTTCCGCTGGTTGGTCCCGGCTAGACCGGCTTAACCTTGATGCCTGCCTTTTCCAATGCGGTGCGAATCTTGCCGGCAAACTCGAGCGCGTGGGCGTTGTCGCCGTGCACGCACACGGTGTCGGCCTGCACGGCGATGGTTTTACCGGATGCAGCTTCGATGGTACCTTGCTGCACGGCGCGCACCACGCGGGCAACGGCAAAATCTTCGTCGGTGATAACGGCGTTGTCCAGCTTGCGGGACACTAGCAGGCCTTCGTCGGTGTAATTTCGGTCGGCGAAGAACTCCTGAGCGGTGCGCAAACCAACCTTTTGACCAGCGCGAACAAGTTCGCCATTTGCCAAGCCCACCAACACCAGCTTAGCGTCGGCATCGTACACGGCTTGCGCCAGCGCTTCGGCCAGAGCTGGGTCAACGGCGGCGCGGTTATACAGCTGGCCGTGCGGCTTCACGTGATGCAGGTGCGTGCCCGCGGCGCGGCAAAACGCCTGCAGCGCGCCAATCTGGTACACCATGTACGCGTACGCCTCGTCGGGCGAAAGCGCCATGTCGCGGCGGCCGAAACCCTGCAGGTCGGGGTAGCCCGGGTGCGCGCCAATTGCCACGCCCGCCTCGGCGGCAAGCTTCACCGTTTTGCGCATAACCACCGGGTCGCCGGCGTGCATGCCGCACGCCACGTTCACGCTAGAAACCAGCGGGATAACCTGGCTATCAAGCCCCAGCGTGTATCGCCCAAAGCTTTCTCCCAGGTCGGAGTTAAGGTCAATATGTGCCATATCAGGTCCTCTCGTTACCCTTTCAGGGTGGGACAGGGGTCGGGTACCGTCCCATTTTCCCAGGTCCGATAAAGTCAGCGAGTGGGGCTGTGGTGCGTCGAATTCGCTTGAAGCAAGCGGGCATTGGCCTTTGGGCCATGCCCGCGCAGCTGAATGCGAAGGCGGCGTGCCACAGCCCCACGCAGCATCGAGTAATTTCGTTTGCCGTTAGGCAAACGAAACATCACCCTTTCAACTTGACATTCTTGGTGTCGGTAATCAGCATGTGGCCGGGGGCGTGTGTGATGGCAAACGGCGGCTTGCTGTTCATGACAATGGACTGCGGGGTAACGCCGCATGCCCAGAATACCGGCACTTCACCAGGCTTGATGTCCACCGGGTCGCCGAAATCGGGCTTGCTGATGTCTTCGATGCCGATGACGGACGGGTCGCCAATGTGCACAGGCGCGCCGTGCACCTTCGGGATGGCACCGGAAATCTGCACCGCTTTCACCACTTGGCTGTAGGGGATAGGACGCATGCTTACCACCATGTTGCCGCTCATGGAGCCGGCCGGTTCGCACGCGATGTTCGTGATGTACATGGAAACGTTGCGGCCCTGCGTGTTGTGGCGCATTTCAATGCCGGCCTCAATCAGCTCGCTTTCAAAGCTAAACGAGCAGCCAATGATGAACGCCACCAGGTCGTCGCGCCAATAGTCCACCACGTCGGTGACCTCGTCTACCAGCTGGCCGTCCTTGTAAATGCGGTAGCCGGGGAAGTCGGTGGCAACGTCGCAGTCCTTCGCGCAAATGTGCGTCAGGCGCTGGCCCACTTCCGTGACTTCAAGGATGGGGCAGGGCTTGGGGTTGCGCTGCGCGAACAGCAGGAAGTCGTACGCCTGCTCACGCGGCAGGATGATCAGGTTTGCCTGCGCGTAGCCCGGGCACAAGCCGCTGGTGGGCGCGGCGTACTTGCCTTCGCGGATTAGATGACGCGCCTGTTGCGGCGTGGCGGAAAGCATCTGCTCCCAAACCTGCGGGTCAACGCTTTCCGGCTTAGCGGGTACCGGCATCTCGATTCCCATAACGCTTCCTTTCGTTGTTGCTTGCATTTACGTTGCGCCCATTCCAACATGTTGCAGAAATGTCGGTTTTTCGGCAATTCTGCAACATGTTGGAACGAAGATTCTTGCCTGGCGCGTCTCATGAAATTCCCCATTTGCAAAATCCCAGGTCAGAAAGCTGGTGAAATTTCGCTCGCTGTTTCCTTTCGTGCTCAGACGCGTTTCACGTGCCGTTCTTTCCAACATGTCGCAGTTCTGCCGGAAAACGTTCCAACATCTCAACATGTTGCCGAAAAACCGTCAATTTGCCGACATATTGGAAACCGCCGCCGAGCACATGGCTCGACGGCGGCAAAACTCATACTTCTCCAGCTAGGAACTGCTCGATAAACCCTGTGTCGGCCAGGCCGGCGCAGAACGTCTCGTTTTCCATAATGGAATACTGGAAGTCAAGGTTGGTGTTCACGCCCACGATGACCATTTCCTCAAGCGCCGTGCGCATCTTGGCAATGGCCTCGGTGCGGTTGCGGCCCTGCACGATGATCTTCGCGATCATGGAATCGTAGTACGGCGAAATCTCGAAGCCGTCGTAGGCTGCCGTGTCCACGCGCACGCCGTTGCCGCCGGGCAGGTGCATCTGCGTGATGGTGCCGGGGCTGGGCATGAAGTTCTTCTCGGGCGTTTCCGCGTTGATGCGGCACTCGATGGCGTGCCCGCTCAGCGTGATGTCGTCCTGCGTGAACGACAGCGGCTCACCTGCGGCAACGCGAATCATCTCGCCCACCAGGTCGGTGTGCGTGACCATTTCGGTAACGCAATGCTCCACCTGGATGCGTGTGTTCATCTCCATGAAATAGTAGTTGCGGTCGGTGTCCATCAGAAACTCGATGGTGCCTGCCGACGTGTAACCCACGGCGCGCGCGGCCTTTACGGCGTCGTCCATCATGCGCTGGCGCAGCTGTTCGTCGGCGTCAAGCAGCGGGCTGGGGCTTTCCTCGATCATCTTCTGGTGGTTGCGCTGCACGCTGCAGTCGCGCTCGCCGAGTGCCACCACGTTGCCGTGGTTGTCAGCGATGATTTGCACCTCAACGTGGCGCGGGTTTTGCACGGCGCGCTCCAGGTACATGGTGTTGTCGCCAAAGCCGTTGACGCTTTCGCGCTGCGCGATGTTGAACATGTCAACGAAGTCGTCTTCGCTTTCCGACACGCGCATGCCCTTGCCGCCGCCGCCCGACGACGCTTTGATCATGATAGGCCAGCCGATGGTGCGCGCCTGCTCAAGGGCCACGTCCACGTCGTGTACGCCCTTTTTCGTGCCCGGCACCACCGGTACGCCTGCGTCCATCATGGTGCGGCGTGCCTGGCTTTTGTTGCCCATGCGGTCGATAACCTCAGGCGTGGGGCCGATGAACACGATGTCGTTGTCGCGGCACAGCTTGGCGAACGTGGAGTTCTCGGACAGAAAGCCGTAGCCGGGATGGATGGCATCGGCACCCGTGCCCTTGGCGGCGGCCAAGATGGCGGTGGTATTCAGGTACGAATCACGCGCCGGAGCAGGGCCGATGCACACGGCCTCATCGGCTAGGTACGTGTGCAGCGCGTGGCGGTCGGCTGTGGAATACACGGCAACCGTTTTGATGCCCATGGCGCGGCATGCGCGGATGATGCGCACAGCAATCTCGCCACGGTTCGCTATGAGGATCTTGTTGAACATATGGTTCGCTTTCCCAAAAGTTCGTGCTGGTGGTTGCGGCGCCAGGCCGCGTTGGCGGGCGCAAGCCCGCGGGTGCTTTTACGCGTTTGCGCTGGTGGCAATGCGGAACAGCGGCTGGTCGTACTCAACCTGCGCACCGTTGGCGGCAAGCACCTCGGTAACCACGCCGGGCGCGGGAGCCGTGATTTCGTTCATCATCTTCATGGCTTCCACGATGGCCAGCGTCTGGCCGGTAAGCACCTCTTGGCCCACCTTGACGAATGGCTCTTCGTCGGGGCTGGGCCCCACGTAGAACGTGCCCACCATGGGGCTGCGCACCACGCTGACCGAGTCGTCCTCGGCGGGCATGGGCGCGCTGGCGGCACCGGCGGTGACACCCGTGAGGTCTTCGCGCGCGTTCAGCAGCTGGCCGACGCGCTCGGCCATAAGCGGCAGGGTTGACGAGGAAATGCCGCCCGGTGCCGGCGTGCGCTCAAGCTCGATTTCCACGCTGCCATCTTTGAAGCGCAGCGCGGTGAGGTTGCCCTCGTCCATGATGTCAAGCAAATCCAGGATGTTCTCGCGACGCTGCTGCATTTCCTGCTGGTGCAGTGTGGTTTCGGCGTTCGTCTCGTTCGTGGTCATTGGTGCTCCTATCGGTTTGCTTCGCTTGCGGCGCCCTCAGCGGCCGTCAAGCGTTCTTTCTCGGTTTTGCCCAGCTCAATCCACAGTTTCTGATTACCTGACGCGTGCGCGCGGGCTTGCGCTTCCAAAATGGGCGTCAGACGTCGGGCCGTTCGTCGGGGTGAAACGCCGCCGTAGCACGGGCGCTTTACCATTTTCGCCAGCGCTTCCATATGTCGCGCTTCCTGGCGGTACAGCTCTTGCGCTTCCTGCACGGTAACGGGTGTGAATCGGATGGCGCGCCCCGGTGTGCACTGCACCAGTTTTGGCAGGTCAACGCTGCATACGGTGCCAATTTTCGCGTAGCCGCCCGTGGTTTGGCGGTCGGCTAGCATGATGATGGGCCGGCCGTCGGCGGGGATTTGCACGGCGCCAAGCGCGATGCCATCGGAAATAATGTCGCTGCCGTTCACCGTTTCAATTTCGGGACCGTCTAGGCGGAACCCCATGCGGTCGCAGCGGCTTGTGGTGGTGTACTTCTGCCCGTAGAACGTGTCTACACCCTCCTGCGTGAACAGGTCTTCTTGGGGGCCGGGCACCACGCGCAGCGTGATTTCGCTGTCGTTGTAGCCATAGAACGCGTCGTCTCGTTCCACGGTGTGAGAGCCCAAATTCGGCAGGAAATCGATGTTGCGCGTGCGAAACGGCAGGTAGTCGCCGGTGATGAGCGCACGGCCCTTCCATCCGCCGATGCCGCACTTCAGGTTGGTGGAACGGCTGCCCATAACCTCGGGCGCATTGATGGAGCCGCCGGCAATGGCCAGGTAGCCGTACATGCCGCATTTCGGTGCGCCGAACGCAAGCACGCTGCCGCGATGCACCGCAAGCGCCGTGTACATGGGCGCAGGTTTGCCGTCAAGTGTGGCGCGGAAATCGCCGCCGGTGATGGCAACATAGGTGTTCGTGGTGAAGCGCAACGTGGGCCCGGCCAGGCAAAACTCCAGTACAGGGGCATCGGGCGGGTTGTCAACCAGCAGGTTGCCTATGCGCAGGGCGCGCGCGTCCATAACGCCCGACGGGCTAAAGCCGCTGCCCAGATATCCGGTTCGGCCCTGGTCCTGCACGGTGGTTAAGATGCCCGGTTTGATTGCGGTAACGCCCATGGTTCTACGCCTCCTCCACAATGACGTCGCATTCATAGCCGCCTGCGGCAATTTGCGCCTCGATGGCGTCGTACTGCGCGCGGCTGATAGGCTGGAAGCGCAGGTATTCGCCGGCGCGATACAAAATGGGGTGCTCGCGATCGGGGTCGTACGGGCGCACGGGGCTGCGGCCTATGATTTGCCACCCGCCTGGGCTTGCAAGCGGGTAAATGCCCGTTTGCGCTCCGCCAATGCCCACGCTGCCTGCGGGGATTTCCGTGCGAGGCTCGGCTAGGCGCGGCGTGTGCAGCCGCGGGTCAAGCCCCCCTAAGTAGGCAAAGCCAGGCAAGAAGCCCAGCATGTCAATAAGGTAGTCGTGCGCGCTGTGCAGTGCGATGACGTCTTGCTCGCTCATGCCGGCATGGTAGGCAACCGTGTGCAAATCGGGTCCGAATTCGCCGCCGTAGCACACGGGGATAACCACGATGCGCTTCACGCTTGACTCCGCCGCCGTAAGGTTACGCAGCTTGCCGTGCACGCGCTGGCACAGCTCGTCGTAACCGATAACGCACGGGTCGTACGTAACCATAAGCGAGCAGAACGTAGGCACCAGTTCGGTGATGCCCGGTATGGGGTCGTCCGTGAGCGTTTGCGCCGCAACGCGGATCATGCCGCTGGTTTGCGGCGATATGGTTTTGGCGAACTCAAGGTTGATAGCCGAGTCGCCTGCAATGGTGATATCGAATCCAGCCACTTGATACCCTACGTTCCTCGATGTGTGATGTCCCCTATGCTAAAGCAAATGGCCGTAAAATGGCATTTTGGTAATATACTTGCAACTTATTTTGATGATAGTGGCCAAGCACGCTATTTGCCTGCAAAAAGATGCCCGCACGCGGTAAAAGGCGTGCGCTGCGCTGTTGGAAGAGAACGAGGGTTTTGGTTGGCTAAGAACGTCATTTTCCTGGCGGTGTTTTTGTTCGGCTACACCGTGCAGGCTATCACCGGTTTTGCCGGCAATATCTTCTGCATGCCCGTGGGCACGTATACGCTGGGCCTGCAAAGTTCGGTGTCCATCCTAAATGCCACGGGCTTTTTGGCGTGCACGCTGCTTGCGGTGCTGAACCGCAAAAGCATCCATTGGCGCGAACTGGGCAAAATCGTTGGCGTGATGCTGCCGTTCGTGGCGCTGGGCGCATGGCTTGACTCCGTTATCCCGCTGCATGCGCTGCTGAAGATATACGGCCTGGTCATCCTTGCTGTTGGCATTAAAAATCTTGCGCAGAAAAAGCAATCGTTCCTGCCGGAGTGGGCGCTGTGGGGCGTGCTGGTGGCCGCCGGTCTTATTCAGGGCATGTTCGTTTCCGGCGGCGCACTGCTTGTTATTTATGCAGTTCAGAAGCTTACGGACAAAGAACAATTTCGCGCTACGCTTTCGGCCGTGTGGGGCATTCTGAATTTCCTGTACGCCATCTTCCAGATTCAGCAGGGCCATTTCACGGGCGAGGTGTGGATTATGGTTGCGTGCTGCATCCCGCTTATCGCGCTTGCCACGGTGGTGGGCGGAAAGCTGTCCAAGCACATCAGCCAGCAGCGTTTCTTGAAGCTCACTTACATCTTGCTGCTGGTCATCGGCGCCGTTCTGCTGATCACGTCGTAGGCGGGCGAGGGGTGTTCGGGACAACGCTTGCGTGAACATGGGGACGGAGCGGGTGTTCACGGTGAAGTTTTGGGAAATGAAGGGGCAATCGTGAACAGCCCCTCCGTCCCCATGTTCACGGTAGCCCCCCCTGGCCGAACATGCCCCCTTCACGCGAACGTGCGCAAACGAAAAACGGGAGTCTTTCGACTCCCGTTTTTGCATGCATCGGCGCTTTCGTGCCTGCTTTCGCTAGTCTTCCTTGACTACCAGTACGTCGCAGCGGACGTTACGGATGAGGAAGGTGGAAACGCTGCCCACGAACACGTACTTGATGTTGCTCAGGCCACGCTCGCCGCAGATGACCAGGTCGGGCTCGATGGGCTCGATGAGCTGCTTTTGCAGCGTGTCGGTGATGCGGCCGGCGCGAACTACCAGCTGCACGCTGGGGATATCGGGGTTGTTGCGAGCCTTTTCCAGCAGGTCGGCCAAGTCGGTTTCAATGCGAACCTTGCCTTCCTTGCACAGAAGCTCGAAGTCAACACCGGAAGCCTCGTAGGGCACGGAGTCGATAACGTGGCCGAACGTGAGCTCGGCGTGCTCCTCGGCTGCCAAGGCAATTGCGCGTTCCATAACCGCACGTTGCGTGGAAGCACCATCAAGAGCTGCGAAAATGCGATTGTAACCGAAAGCCATAAGAACCCCTTTCCTTGTGCGCCGCGCTGTGCGCGTACGCGGATTTGTTAGGTTGGCCCAGGCGCGTACCCTCCCGGTTGCGCACCCGTGTTCTGCGGTTATTGTAGCGCAACCTAGGCCTGCGACGGTGACGGATTGTTATCGAACGCTTGCGGCGTTTTACGGGAACGCGGAGAGGGTGGTTTTGGGTTTGGGCTTATTGCACGCTGGTTGCGCGGCGTGTATCATATGGGGTGCGGTGCCCCGGCATGACGGGCGACATCGTACGTTAGAGCACCCGGCTATCTTTCCACGGACTGCCGGGTTTTCTATTGCCTAAATGCTGTTTACTTGTCCCGGCCAAGGCCGACGATACCGATTACAACCGTGAAAATCGCGCAAAGCGCCAAAACCGTGTTCGTATCCATCGGCAACACCTCCAATCTTTCGGAATGAAGATGCCGCCCGGCAAGCAAAGCACCGCAAAGGGACTTATACGGGAGCTTCTCGTGGTTCCAATTCCGTTTCGACTTTGCGCTTACCGAATGACGGCGTCTCGTTAGATTTCCGCCGCAAAGTGCTAATCTGAACTGCGAGATTATTTCGCGCATGAAGCGCACTCGCACGCAAGGAGCACATCCATGATCAACGAAAGAATGTACGGCCTGGGCAACGAGCCCTCCGCAATCCGCGAGCTGTTCGCGTACGGTCTGAAGCGCAAGGCCGAAATAGGCGACGACAAGGTGTTCGATTACTCTATCGGCAACCCCAGCGTGCCCGCGCCGCAAAAGGTGGCAGACACCGTGGCCGAGCTTATGAAGCAGCCCGCGCAGGCGCTGCACGCGTACTCGCCGGCCGCCGGTGTTCCTGAGGTGCGCCAGGCTATTGCCGATAGCATTGCGCGCCGTTGGGGCGTGCCCGCGCAAGCCAGCCACGTGTACATGACCGTGGGCGCTGCGGCATCCATCGACATTACGCTGAACGCCATCGCGCGCCCCGGCGAAGAGGTTATTGTGCCCACGCCGTATTTCCCCGAGTACAAGGTGTGGATTGAAACCGCAGGTTGCACGTGTGTTGAGGTGCCCACGCAGGTTCCCAGCTTCCAGCTTGACGTTGAGGCCATGGGTGCCGCGGTGAACGAAAAAACGGCTGCCGTTATCATCAATTCGCCGAACAATCCGGTTGGCTCGGTGTACGCGCGCGATAACCTGGAAGCGCTTGCGGCTATGCTCAAGGCGAAGGAAGCCGAGGTGGGCCATCCCATTTACCTGATTAGCGACGAGCCGTATCGCGAAATCACGTACGGCGTGGACGTGCCGTATGTGCCCACCATCTACCCGCGCACCATCGTGTGCTACTCGTATTCCAAAGCGCTGAGCTTGCCCGGCGAGCGCATCGGCTACATTTACGTGTCTGACCTGGCCGAAGATGCTGACCAGGTGTTTGCTGCCGTGGCGGGCGCGGGTCGTGCGCTGGGCTATGTGTGCGCGCCGGTGCTGTTCCAGCGCGTCATTGCCGCATGTGTGGACGAGCCGTCCGACGTGGAAGCCTATGCCACCAACCGCCGCATCCTTACTGAGGCGCTTGACGAAATGGGTTACGAATACGTGCAGCCCGATGGCGCGTTTTACCTGTGGGTGCGCGCGCTTGAGCCTGACGCGCAGGCGTTCGCCGACCGTGCCAAGCAGCAAGAGCTGCTCATCGTGCCTTCCGACAGCTTCGGTTGCCCGGGCTGGGTGCGCATGAGCTATTGCATTGCGCGCGAAACCATCGAGAACAGCTTGCCGGCGCTGCGCGCGCTCAAGGAGTCTTACGACGCCGAATAAACGGCTTGCGAACTTGTAGGTGGAAAGCGTGGACTGGGCGTGCCTGGTTCACGCTTTTTTGTTTGGAGCGGCTTGGGGAAGCGAAGTGCGCCACGCGGCGTCTCGGGCTTGCCTTTCTATCGCCAGGCTTTTGCGAGTGCTTCGGCTACGGCGGGCGCTTCTTCGGCGGAAACGCTGTCGCTTCGCAGGATGAAGCGCGCGGGCGAGGACGCGCTGGCTGCGCTTGTGCGTGCTGTGGCCTCGGGCTGGTCGGGCTTGCTGAAGCTTGCAAGCGGGGCAATGCAGACGCCGGCCGCTTCGGCTGCTGCGGCAAGTTCGCGTTCGCTTTGCGGGCTGTTCAACTGCATGGTGAAGTGCAAGCCGTCGTTGAGTCCGGTGAAGGCAACACGTTCGCCGAATGCTTCGCGCAGGGCGCTGACCAAGGCGTCTTGTGTTTTCCTTGCATGGGTGCGCAAGCGGTTTACGTGGCGCTCGTAATGCCCTTGCTCGATGAAATGGGCCAGGGCAAGCTGGTCGAGCGGGCTGACGGTGTTCGCGTAAAAGCCCAGCTGCGCGTGGAACCGGTCCGCAAGGTTTGGGGGCAGCACCAAGTACGCCATGCGGAATGCCGCACCTAAGCTTTTGGCGAACGAGTTGATGTACAGCACGCGTTCGGCGGCATCGATGCTGAACAGCGGCGGGATGGGGCGGCCCGCCATGCGAAATTCGGAGTCGTAATCGTCCTCGATGAGGTACTGCTTGCCTGCGCGCGCCCAGTTCAGCAGTTCGCGTCGGCGTGCGGCGGTGGTCACAACGCCGGTGGGGAACTGGTGCGACGGCATAATGTGCGCGACGGTGGCGCCGGAACGTTCAAGCGCCGTCATGTTGATGCCGCACTCGTCTAAGGGGATGTGACAAACATTCACGTTTTGCTGCTGGTACATGCGCGTGAGCAGAGGGTAGCCTGGGGTTTCAATCGCGAACGTTTTGCTGCGGCCGAGCAGTTGTACAACAAGTTGGTACAACGTTTGTGAACCGGCGCCGATCACAATTTGCTCAGGCGCTACGTTCATGCCGCGGAACTCGTGTAAGTGGGTGGCAATGGCTTGGCGCAGCTGCAGCGACCCGGCGGCGGAGGCGGCGTCGGCAAGCGAAGCGGCGTTTTCGTCGGCAAGCGTGCGGCGCACAACCTTTGCCCAGGTTGCGTACGGAAACATCTGCGTGGCGAACGTGCTGTGCGTGAAGTCTGCAAGCAGCGGTGTGGCGGCCGACATGCCGCATCGAGGTGCGTACGCGTTGACGGGTGCGCTAGCGGTGGGGTCAGGGTTCGAGCAGGAAACGGCTTGCTGGTCTTGCGGGGCGGCCTGGTTTCCCGGGGCGTTATCGTTAACGCGCGCAGCGGGTGCAAGATCGCATGCGTAATATCCGCAGCGCTCGCGCGAGCGAATGTATCCTTCGGCCGCAAGCTGTTCGTACGCGGCTTCGACGGTAATCAGGCTTACGCCCAAATGCCTTGCCAGCGTACGTTTCGAAGGCAGCTTTTCGCCGGGCGCTATAACGCCATGGGCAATGTCGTGGCGAATGCATCGGTATAGATAGTCGTATAAGCTGCAATTTCCGCGCAAATTCATATCATAAGAGAACATATGTTCGTCACACTTTCTCAGAGTGTTTCACGTTAAACATCTGGTCATATAAAAATGACCAGATTTGAACATAGTAACATGACCAGACAAGGCGTATCCTCCGAACATACCACATACCTAGAGAAGGAGTAGGAAATGACCGAGCCCCAAACCGCGCAGGAGCGCGTTGCCTTGAACCGCCAGCTTGCCCAAATGCTCAAGGGCGGCGTTATCATGGACGTCACCACGCCCGAGCAGGCGCACATCGCCGAGCAAGCCGGCGCCTGCGCAGTTATGGCGCTTGAACGCATCCCTGCCGACATTCGCGCAGCCGGCGGCGTGTCCCGCATGAGCGACCCGAAGATGATCAAGGGCAT
>DJEE01000149.1:9689-24925 GCA_002431805.1 Eggerthellaceae bacterium UBA5906 | reverse complement strand
AGATTTTCCGCGAGCCGGGTTTTGGCATGGAAAGCGTTATCGCCGGCGTGGTGGGCGTGCTGCAGCTTGACGTGCTGGAAACGCGCCTGAAAAACGAGTACGGCGTGGAAGTGCGCCGCCAGGGCATGCCGTTTACCGACATTCGCTGGATTGAGAACGACCCCGACGAGCTGGATACGTCGCGCCTGAACATCACGCGTGACACGAAGCTGGTTGAGGACATGCGCGGCGGGCGACTGCTACTGTTCACAAACTCGTGGAACGTGAAGTGGGCAACCGACCACAACCCCGAGCTGCGCCTTTCCGAGGTTGGCAACGTGAACTTCTAACTGCGCGCATGTGACGCGTACGAAGCGGGCTCCGCGATTCGATTCGCGGGGCCCGCTTTTTTGCGCGCGTGGTTGGGTGGTGGGACGGGGGTCAGGTACTGTCTCACAAGCTTGCCGTGCGCGTCCGCGCGTCCGATGGGACGGCACCCGACCCCTATCCCACACGCGGGGCGTGGCGGGGTCGGTCGGCTACCGGCGTGCGGCGATGTGAGTCATGCTTGAGAAGCGGAGTTGATCGCTGTCTGGCAGGCTTGCTGCACGCGGCTGAGGAATTCCTTGCAGGCGGGGGTGTGCAGGCGGTAGCGCTTCCAAATAAGGAACGCGCCGATGGTGATTTGCGGCTCAAGCGGCACGAAGCGCACGGCCGAGGTTTCAAGCTGCAGCAGCCTGTCGATGCTTAGGGCGCACGCTGCTCCTGTTTGCGCGAGCAGCGACGCGTTTCCTACCAGGTCAAACGTTCCCACCACGTTCAGCTTGTCTTGCGTGAGCGCGCCGTCGGACCAGGCGGCAAGGTCGAAGCTAGGGTGCTCGGTGCGCGAACTGACCAGAAGCGGCATGCTTGCAACGTCGGCTGGTGTGGCCGCGTCAAGCGCGCCCCAGGGGCTGTTCGCGCCTACGACCACGCCTAGCCGCGCGCGTTCGGGCAGGCGCAGCCATTCGTATCGTTGCACGTCAACGGGCTCGATGACTAGGGCGAAGTCGATAAGCCCGCGCTCAAGCCGCTCTTCAACCACGTCGGCGTTGCCCGTGAACAGCTCGCAGGTGATGCGCGGGTGCTCGCGGTGCAGCGCGGCGAACGCGTCAGTGATTGTGTGCATGGCGTGCGTCTCGCCTGCGCCGATGCGAATGTTGCCCGCAAGTTCGCGGGTTTCGGGCGCCAGTTCGTCCTGCGTTTGCGCCACTAGCCCGAGGATCTCCTCAGCACGGATGCGCAGGCGCATACCGCTTTCGGTGAGCACGGTTGCGCGGTTCGTGCGCTCGAACAGCGTGCATCCCAGCTCGCGTTCCAGGTCGGAGATTTGGCGCGATAGGGTGGGCTGCGTCACGTGCAGCACGTTGGCAGCTTCGGTCATGTTTTCCTCGCGTGCAACGGCCAGGAAATATCGCAGCGTCCGCAGTTCCATAAGCGCTCCTTCACCGGCTTTTCATCATACGGAATACGAATACCCAGAAGTTCATCATAGACATTTTACATTGCAATCGCACGAGCCTACAGTGAGTATCGGTAAAAGAAACAAGGTAGATGGGCAGGCTATGGACGAGCGAACACGGCAGAATTTGTACGATGCGGGATGCAGCGCGCAGTTTGCCGAGACGTTTGCCCAGCTTGAAACTGATGAGCAGCGCTTGACAAGCCTGCGGGTGTATCGCCGGCAGCTGCTTGATGCTATCCATGCTAATCAGCGCAAACTCGAAAGCTTGGATTTCCTCATCTACCAAATTAGAACGAACAAGAAGGAGCAAGCATGACGCAGGAGTTCAAAACGCTTGGCGAACGTTTCGCCGTGGAAGGCGGCACGGCGGTTCCCAAAATTGGATTGGGCACGTGGCTGATGGACGATGTCGAGGCCGCGCAGGCGGTGCGCGATGCGGTGAAAATCGGTTACCGAATGGTTGACACGGCGCAAGCATATGGCAACGAAGCGGGCGTTGGCGAAGGCGCGCGCACCTGCGGCGTGCCTCGCGAGCAGCTGTTCGTGGCGTCCAAGATTGCAGCCGAGCTGAAGGATTACGAGTCCGCGAAAGCCTCCATTGACGAGACGCTAGCGAAGCTGGGTTTGGACTACGTGGACCAGATGATTATCCACAGCCCGCAGCCGTGGGCGGAGGTCAACCAATCCGACGATCGCCACGAGCAAGGCAACCTGGCCGCATGGCGCGCGCTTGAGGAAGCGCAGGCGGCCGGTAAGGTGCGCGTGATTGGCGTTTCGAACTTCAACGAGCACGATTTGCGCAACATCATGGATAACGCGTCGGTAAAGCCGCAGGTCAACCAGGTGTTGGCACATATCAGCAACACGCCTGCCGAGCTTATCGCGTTCTGTCAGGCAAACGGCATTCTGGTGGAGGCATACTCACCGGTGGCGCACGGCATGGCGCTGGGCAATCAGCTTATTGCCAAGGTGGCGCAGAAATACGGGGTTACGCCGGCGCAGCTGTGCATCCGCTATTGCGTGCAGCTGGGCATGGTGCCGCTGCCGAAAACGGCCAATCCGGCGCATATGGCAAACAACGCCGATGTCGATTTCGTCATCTCCGATGCGGACATGGAGGCGCTGAAAGCGGCCGAGCACATCAAGGATTACGGCGATTCCAGCTTCTTCCCCGTGTTCGGCGGCAAGCTGTAGGCGCTGCACAACGTCTTGGATTTTGGAGCAAACTCTACGAAAGGAAGCAGATATGGCTATCAAGCAAACGGCGGGGCATGACGCGTTGGGCGAGTTCGCTCCCGAGTTCGCGCACCTTAACGACGACGTGCTGTTCGGCGAGGTGTGGAACCGCACCGATAAGCTGGGGCTGAAGGAGCGCAGCATTGTCACCATCAGCGCACTCATCGGCAAGGGCATTGTGGACAGCTCGCTGAAGTATCACCTGACCACGGCGCGTAAAAACGGCGTCACGCAAACCGAGATGGCCGAAATCCTCACGCACATCGCGTTCTACGCCGGTTGGCCGAACGCGTGGGCGGCATTTAACATGGCCAAGGAAGTGTATGCCGACGGTCTGGACGCGGATGCGCCCGAGCAGCACGGCGGCTTCTTCGGTCTGGGCAAGCCCAACGACGGTTTTGCGCAGTACTTTATCGGGCAGTCCTATCTCAATCCGGTGGTTGCGCCGGGCGAGGGGTATTTGCCCATCTTCAACGTGACGTTCGAGCCGCGCTGCCGTAACAACTGGCACATCCATCATGCCGACAAGGGCGGCGGGCAGGTGCTCATCTGCGTTGAGGGCCGCGGCTGGTACCAGGAAGAGGGCAAACCGGCGCGTACGTTGGCTCCCGGCGATGTGGTGGAGATTCCGGCCAACGTGAAGCACTGGCATGGCGCGCAGGCCGACAGCTGGTTCAGCCACCTGGCGTTCGATTGCCCAGGTGAGAATACGTCCAACGAATGGTGCGAACCGGTGACCGATGAGGTGTATGACGCACTATAGGTGCTGGTAGAGATAAAGAACTATCGGTAACCGATATATGATCATCGTTCGAGATGCGGCCATATGTGCGTTATCTGCACGTATGGCCGCATTTTGCTGCTGGCCACGGTGTATGCGGCATTGGTGCGCTGAAGTCTCACGAAGTGCGTAGGTTTGCCGCGCGCTTCGGTCTTCGTTTGCTGCTCTGCTACGCTTTCAGGTCCTTGCGTTGGTAGATGCGCAGGCTTATGGCGTAGCTGAGGGCGAGCAAGGCAAGGGCTGCGGTTGCGGTTGCCGCGAGGGCCGTCGGTAGGTTCGCATCGAGCCATTGCCCAACCAGCATGAGCGTGCGTTCGTCAAGCTGGCCTTGCACGAACCCGACGATAGCGAACGTGCCCAGGAAACACACAATCATGACGTAGCGTATTCCTTTGCTGCTGCCGAACTTCACGAAGAACGGCTGCACGATTGCGCAGACGACCAGCCCGATCACGGTTGCGAGCGTGCACGATATCACGGCATCCGGAAGCGTTGTGTGCTTGAAATCGGCGATGAAGGGGCCGATAAGCGCGTCGAGCGCCGTGCCGATTGCGATTGTCGCTACCGTGGTTGCGGCGGTCATCAGCAGCACGGCAAGGTAGCGTCCTGCAATAATGTCTCGGCGGGAATACGGCAGCGCGGCGCGGTAGCGGCCCCAGCCGTTCGATTCATCAATCGTTGCGCAGCTCAGGGTCAAAAGCATGGGCATCATGGCGCAGACCGAGCACGTGACTTCCGTCGAGGTCGTGCTCCAGCTCAAAAAGATGCATACGAGCAGAAGCAGGGCGATAGTTGCTGGTGCAAAGGTGCGAATGCAAGCGAATTCCGATTGCAAAATGGCTTTCATCAGGAGTCCTTTCCGCAGCTACAGGGCTTGCTTGCCGTCGAGGGCGAACTGCAGGTACTCGTCGATGGTGACGCGGTCGCAGGGGATTTCGGGGAATGCTTGCGCGAAGGCGAAGCGGTCGGGTACCAGCACATCAGTGCAGAATGCACGGCGGCGGGCACGGGGCGTGGATATGCCGAAAATCTCAGCTGCATCGGCGCTGTTGGCGGTTAGCTTGCCGGTGTCCGCCTCATGCGCAGTTCCGTTATTTGCGTCTGCGAGGCTGCCCTTGAATGCTGCTTCGTCCGCCGTTGCGAGCACCGTTAGCACCTCTTGTACCTGCTCAGTGGTGCAATGTGCGATGCCTGCTTGGTCGGTGATGCTCTCGCGCGGCACGTTAAACATGATGCGTCCGTTGTTGATGCCCGCCACGCGGTCGGCTATGCGCTCCAAATCGCTGGTGATGTGGCTGGACAGCAGCACGCCGCGTGCGCCATCGGCAGTAAAGTCGCGTAGGCGATCGAGTACCTGGTCGCGGGCAACGGGGTCGAGCCCGGCGGTCGCCTCGTCAAGAATTAGCAAGTCAGCGTGATGCGCAAGCGCGCACGCAAGTTGCAGCTTCATCCCCATGCCGCGCGACAGGTCGCGCACCTTCGCCTTCTGCGGGATGCCGAACTCGTCAAGCAGGTTCGCAAATTCACGGCTGTTCCACTGATTGAACGCCGGCGCCACGCACGCAGCAGCTTGCTTAACGGTAACTTCCGATGGGAACGGGCAGGTGTCGAGCACTACGCCGATGCGTGAGCGCACTTGACGTTGTATCGTGGTTGGCGCATTTGATCCGAATGGCGTGTCGAATAGGCTGACCGTGCCGCCGTCAAGGTGCAAAAGCCCTAGCAATGCGCGGATCACGGTGGTTTTGCCTGCGCCGTTTGCGCCTACGAATCCTAGGATTTCGCCTGGTTGTAGGCTTAACGATACACTGTCGAGTGCAAATGCGCTGCTGAGACGGCGGCTTGCGTCATGCAATTCGAAAAGGGTTTCCATGAGGGTGCTCATTTCTGGTTTAGTGACTCGTCGATCATCAGGTCGAGCATACTGTGTAACTCTTCGTGTGTTACGCCGAGGCGCGCGGCCTCATCGGCGGCCTGCGCAAGGAGCGCTTCGATGTGGCGTAGGCTTTCCTCGCGCAAAAGCTCGCGATTGCCTGCAGCAACGAAGCTGCCTTTGCCTTGCACCGTTTCAATAAAGCCTGCCGTTTCCAAATCGGAGTACGCGCGCTTCGTGGTGATAACGCTGACGTTCAAGCCGTTTGCCAACGCGCGGATGGAGGGGAGCTTTTCCCCGCAGGCAAGTGCTCCCGACAAGATTTGTGCTTTGACCTGCTGCGATATTTGCTCGTAGATGGGCTTGTCACTTGAATTGGATAGGATGATGTCCACGTTTGCTCCTGTGGGCTTGCGGGTCAAGACGCGCCCTGACCCTCGCTGCGCCCAAGCGTCCCTGCGCGCAGCGTGTGCATAACCGGTAAGCACAGTATATATACACTATGCACAGTTGGCAAGAGCAGCGCAAATATTCGCTTGATTGTATGCGGAACCTGGGAATCTAAGGAGCCTTTGAGGCTCATGCGGCTCGATACATTGTGGAGTGCATAGGCTTATGCGCGAATCGGTACGAGTTGAGGGGGCTGCCAACGGAAGTATCGCGAAGTGCGTAGGATGTTGTGCATGTGCGGGCTGGCTCAAAGGTTGACGTGTTGGTTATCAGGGAAAAGCGCTGCCGGGAAGATGACACATACCGGTATCCTGCTTACGCCTACGCACTTCGCGTACGCTTTGGCGCATTGAGCGAATTCGAGCGGGGAAATTTTACGAAAGCAGCATGCTGGCGGCGCAAACGATAAGCGTTGCGGCCAAAACGAAGTTGATGGGGCGGTAATGCGCCTGGTAGACGCGTTGCAGCGCCACGCCGGAACCAATCCACGTGAGCGTGGCGATGCAACCGATTCCCGCAATGAAGAATTCGGCGGCCATGAGCGGTGCAAGGTTGCTTGACCAGGGTGTGATGAACCCGGTGAGCGCCGTGATGCCGAAAAAGTAGATTTTCACGTTCACGAATTGCAGCAGGAAGCCGCGCGAAAACGCAGCGGTCTCGCTTGATCCGTCTGCTTGCGGCTTGCTTGCGGCGATGTGCACGGCAAGCCAAACAATGTACGCCGCCCCAACGTATTTCAGCACGCCAAGGATGCTCGGCAGGATTTCTCCAAGGCCGAACACGAACAGCCCGCAGATGGTTTGCACGGCAAAATAACCAGCGAATATACCAATGAACAGCGGTTTTCCGCCTTTCCAACCGTAAACGGTTGCGGTGTTGAGTGCAAGGATGTTGCCAGGCCCAGGCGTGAATGCGTTCACGAAAGCATAGGTGAGAAAGCCGAAAAGGGCATGGGCGGTCATGATGCTCCTTGGGTAGGCGGGTTAGCGTGAAGGCACAGCGCGATGGCGCGCTCGCGTTCAGGCGGGTTGAGGTGCGTGATTTATGATGCCATGAACCGTTTGACCGTGGGTAATACCGGTTAACTTACTATTAACATAGTCTCAAACTATGTATCGGGGGTTTGCTTATTGGTTTTGGGCTTCCGCGCTTGCCGCATTGGGGTCGTAGTGCATAAGCGCATCGATGTATGCGCGCGCTAAGGGCGAAAGTGATGAGCCTTTCGGGGTGACGTATCCGATGCGCAAGGTTTCTTCTTCGGCCAGTGGTACGGCGATGATGGCGTTGTTTTGCAGGTAGCGCGGGAAAATGCCGCTCGAGACGGTGTAGCCGTCTAGGCCGAGCATAAGATTCACAACGGTGGCGCGGTCGCTTACGCGGATGATTTTGGCAGCTGGCGCGTCGGAAAACGGCTCTTCGGCGTAGTCGGGTGACTCGAATAAGCCTTGCAAAAAGTTCAGTCGAGGATAGGGCGCAAGGTCGTCAAGCGTGAGTGGCCCGCGGTTGGCAAGCGGATGGTCGGCGCGCAAAAACACATGCGGAGCGGCGGTGAACAGGTCGCAAAAGCAAAGGCCCATGGTGTCGGCAACATGCAAAAGCCGTGTGGCGTTATCTTGGCGTAAGGCGAGTATTCCCAGGTCGCAAAAGCGATTACGAGCATCTTCGAGGATTTGTCGCGTTTGCGTTTCGTTAAGGATGAGTTCAAAGCTGTCTTCGCCGTATGCTTGCGCCATCTCCACGAACGCGTTTGCCGTGAACGTGAAATGCTGCGTTGAGATGCAAAAGCGCTGCCGCGTGTCGCGTTTGGCCACGAATCGGTTCTCAAGCGCATCCATTTGCCGCACCGCGCCGCGCGCATAGCCAAGAAACTCAACGCCTTCCTTCGTTAGCGCAATGCCCGTGTGGCTTCGGCTGAAAATGTCAAAGCCGACTTCGCGCTCAATGGTTTTGAGTGCGTTGGAAAGGCTTGGCTGCGCAATGTGCAGGCGGCGAGATGCTTCGGTGATGGACCCCGTTTCGGCGATTTCGATGACATAACGAAGAAACTGAAGGTTCACGGCTTTGGTCTCCTGGCTTTGCATAGGTTAACGCTATGAGAAGTGTACCAGAGCAGGGAAGCTTTGGTGAGACGGCGGCTTAAGGCGGTGCGGGACGCATTGGCGGCTAGGGAAGAGGGCCTTCACCTGCGCCGGCGCGGCGAAGCATACGCGAAGTGCGTAGGTCCGTGCGGGCTGAGGGAGCTTGCATGCAGAAGCATCGCGAAGTGCGTAGGTTGCTGGCTACAACGTGGGATAAGCCGCCGGTCGGCGCATTGGCCATCAGGGGAAATTGCTTACGCAAAGTCAGAGGCTGGCAAGGCATCGCTCAAACCTACGCACTTCGCGGGTGTTCTGGCCAACGCGACTGAGCATCCGGTTGTTCAGGGAGGTTTCATTATAGTCGAGGTATGCGAAAGAGCGTGCGGCGGCGCGACCTGGCGCGCCGCGCGCAGGCTGTTCTAGCGAACGGAGGCAAACCTATGAAGGCAAGAAACGCACAAGCAACGCAGAAGGTGCTTGGAACGTTAGGCGTATCAGCAATGTTGACGTTGTCTCTGGTCGGATGCTCGCAAGCGCAATCGGGCAGCGCAGGCCAGGCTGCTAGCGACCAGACTGCGAGCTCCTCAACCGATGCTGCAGCGCAGACTGCGGCGGCAACGGCGACCCCAACAGATCGCTCGTCCCAAAAACTGACGGATGCGGACATCTCAACAACCACTAGCTATGATGACGCAACCGACGGTGGCCACGCCATAACCGCAGACGGCGAATCGGCGCAGTACGCCAACGTTGCGGTGACCAAAACCGGCGACTCAAGCGGCGACGAGGCCGACTTCTATGGCGAAAACGCGGCCCTGTTTGCCACCGACGGCGGCACGCTCGCGCTTTCCGATGCCCTCATCAGCACAAACGGCACGCATGCAAACGGCGTGTTCTCGTATGGAGAAGGCACCACCGTCAATGTTTCGCACTCCATTATCCGCACCACGGGCAATTGCTCGGGCGGCTTGATGACCACCGGTGGCGGCACCATGAACGCCACGGACGTGACTGCCGAGACGCAGGGCAACTCGTCGGCGGCCATCCGTTCCGACCGCGGCGGCGGCACGGTGAACGTAAACGGCGGTTATTTCACCACAGCGGGCACGGGTTCGCCGGTCATTTACTCAACTGCCGACATTTCGGTGGCCGACGCCTACCTGCAATCGAAGGCAAGCCAAGGTGTGGTGGTGGAGGGCAAGAACTCCGTGGCGCTGACGGATTGCCAGCTTATCGCGTCGAACACCAGCAAAAACAGCGACAAGTCGGACTATTATCAGGCCGTTATGATTTACCAGTCCATGTCCGGCGATGCTAGCTCGGGCACATCGTCGTTCAGCATGACAGGCGGGTCGCTTACCAACGAAAACGGCGACATCTTCTTTGTGAACAACACGGCGTGCGACATCGACCTTACGGGCGCTGCCATTACGAACAACGATGCGTCGGGCGTGTTTTTGCGTGCGGCCGCGGCCGGATGGGGCAGCTCGGGCAGCAACGGCGGGCATGTGAATCTGAACGCATCGGGCCAGGTCATTGATGGGAACATACTGGTTGATGATGTGTCAACGTTGAATTTGTGCTTGCACGACGGATCGTCGTTTGCCGGGGCCGTGAACCCCGACGGGCAAGCCGGCGACGTGTATGTGGAGCTTGATGCCAACAGCACGTGGACGCTTACGGGCGATTCATATGTGTCCAGCTTGACGTGCGTGCAGGGAACCATCAACCTGAACGGCCACAAGCTTTACGTCAACGGTCAGGAATACGATGGCGAAAGCGCCAGCGGCGGCAGCGCGTTCGACATTGCGTCGGCGGTGAGTAGCAGCCAAGGGGGCGCGCCTGATGCCCCGGGCGGTGCCGGTGGGGCGGGTGGCGCAGGTGCCGCGCAGGGCGAGCCGCCTGCGAAACCGAACTAGCGGGTCTGGCTTGCCGGGCGTGTTTCGCTGTGCCGTTTTATTTGGCTGCATGGGCATTGCCGCCTGGGCTTGCCCCCTCGCCGCGCAGGTGTTTCCGCTAGCTGCTTATTGCGCTTATCGCGGGGAATGAGAATCGCTCGCCGTGTTCCGGTGCAGGTTTTGGGCGAAGTGAGAAAGTTTCAGCCATCTTTTGCCTTCAAACCGTTTAATTTCGGTGGCAGTTTCGCCTGATGTTGCTAAAACAGCGGGGAGTGCGAACCTGCGTGTTCTCACTCCCCGTAAAATTTGCATCGGCAGTTGGCGCGCGCAGAACGTTGCGGCCAAGGTTGTTATTGCATGTCCACGATGCTGACCTCAGTGCCGTGCGCTTCAAGCAGGCTTACAAGGTCGTCTGTCTGCAGCCAGACGGTGGCGGTGTTGTCGTTGGGATGCACGCCGATTTTGTTGCCGGAAAACTCGGCATCCAGGAAAAACCGCACGCGCCGCTCTTTATCGTTGAGCAGGCCTAATGGCGTAACGGCACCAGGTGTAAGCCCTAGAATCTCAAGCAGGCTTTCCGGCGATGCGAACTTTAGTCGCCGCAGCCCATGTGCCTGGCGAAACTCGTTGAGGTTCACGCGTTTGGTGCCTTTTACAGTAATGAGGTAATAATCGCGCTTCTTGTCATCGCAAACGAACAGGTTTTTCGCATCCCATTCCGGATAGGGAAGGTCAACGGCCCCAAGCTCCTCCATGTTGTACACGGCCTTGTGCTCGGTGATTTCGAACGTAATACCCTGATCGCGCAAAAGTTGCAGCGTTTCTGCCTTGTTCATGCGGTCTCCTCACAAGTAAACGGCCTGATAACTGACTGCGCAGTTTTGCCCTACGAGCGGAATGTGATGCCTTCGGGTAAGTCGTTGGGGTCGAAGTCATCTTCGTCGTTCTCGGGCTCGACGGGGGCGACTGCTGCAACCGGCTCGTGCGTGCGCACTTCTCCGAACGCGTTGTCGAATGCGGCGAACGCTCCGCGCGGCACGGCGAACGTGATGTGCTTGATGGCGCCAGGATGCGCGGCAATCCAGTCGGCGAACAGCTTGATGGTTACCTCGGCGTCGAAACCTTGCGGGCCTGCGCCGAACGCGCCAACAATCAGCGTTTCCGCGCCGTTAGCTGCGGCGATACGCAGCAGCGCCTCAATGCGCGCGGCCAGCGCGACCTCAACCTCGCGCTCGGAGCGATGGTTTTCCAGCGCGTGGGTGCGGTTAGGCTCGGGAATGGCCAGCACGTCGGCGTGGCGGATTTCGCCGTCGCGCGTGAACACCACGTCGGGCAGGTACAGCGCGCGGTCGGTGTACAGCTGACCGGACGCAAAACCGCGGTTTGCGTCGTGATAGGCCTTTTTGCACCCGCACAAAACCGGGTACAGGTTGCTTTCCGAGCACAAAATCTGTTCGGGGCCAAACGCGCCGTCCTCGTACGCGCCGCCGGGGCGCATGAACGAGCACGGGTCCACCAGCACGGTTTTGCCCGTGGCGCGATGCAGCGCTTTTACGGCAAAATCGCTGGTCACGCTTGTGATAGTTGCGGCGTCTTCCGCAACCTCGGGCAATGGTAGCTCGCGGCCTTCGCCGTCTTCGTAAATCTTCGCGTTCTCAACAGTGGCAGCCGTTTCGGTAGCGAACGCCCCGCGCATCAGCGCCAGGTTCTTCGCCGCCGCGGCACGTCGCTCGTCGCGTGTGGGCATAGGGTCCTCCTTCAAGCACGGTATATGTTCCGTGCTCAATAGTAGCAGCAGGTAAACCCACCGCGCCGCAATTTGGCCAATCGTTTCCGTAAATTAACTCGCGAGCGGGCGTTTAGCATGCGCATCCTAAGATGGATTCCGGCACAAATGGGCTCTTTGTGGAATGTCAGCCGCGGTATTTTGATGCACTCGGGCATGTCGCTGTCCAAGAATGTTTCAACCGATGGGTATCATGTAACGAATGCGTTTACGCGTAAAGGTTGCCATTTCAAACATTCCGGAAACAGCGAATTCGTGCCAAAATTTGCTGCCAAGTGCGCACGGGATGCTCGGCACAGGCGGCTTGGGCCTTGCGTCAAACGCGAGAAGCACCCAGGCCATCTGCGCGGCGGGACGCTTCGTTATCGCATGCAACTTGAGGTTGCCGTGTTACGGCAGCAGCCCTAAACCTGCAAGCTTTTCTTTTATATCGGTCATGCCGTAGCGGCCCAGCGTGATACTTCACCGACCCCTGTCACATGCTTGCGTTCGATGCCTACTCTTGCACCTTTAGCGCCAACGCCAGCGGGACGCGCTTGATGCGGCGGGTGTGCAGCAGCGCTACCACCAGGTAGGTTGCGAAACCGATGGCTATGACTTCCGCGATAGCCGCCAGCGGCACGTAAATCTCGATGTTGCCGCTGTAGGACAGCAGCATGGCGCGGAAGATGGCCGTCAGACCTGCGATGATGATGGGCTGGCACACCACTAGCGAGACCGCCACCGTCAGCGTGATTGAGCGCACGTACAGGCGGCTGATCTCGCGGTCGCGATAGCCGAACACCTTCATGTAACTGATGGCGCGTGCTGAGCGGTCGATGATCGACTTTGTGAGCAAGTACATGAAAATCAGGAAGATGAACACCGAAAGCCCGATGAGCATGCCCAGCATATCGTTCATCATGCTGGTGAACTGGTCGCCGATGGCGTCCATGTCGTCAGGCGTCAAGTCGCTGGCAAGGTAGCGCGTGTCCAGTTCAAGCGGCTGGTCGGAGGCGTAGGCGTTGAAATAGTCGGCGTCGTTTCCGAACAGGCGGTTGAAGTCGTCAAGGCTCATATATACTGCCATGTCCGACTTAGTGCCCCAGGTGCACGCGTCGCCCTCGAACGTCACGTCGTGCGTGACGTCCTCGTACTTGTCGTACAGGCTTACGGTTTGCCCATCGGAAAAGCCGAACTTGTCGATGAGCCCGCCGCCGAACACCACGCGGCCGCCGCCCACGTTGATGCCGTCCCAATGGCGCGAATTCTCGGGCACGCCGTATACGGTGATCTGCTCGGTGCCGGCCCCTTCGCCGCGATCGTACTCCAGCGTGTACACGGCGTACTTTTCAGCCTGCGCGATCTTCGCCGCGCCGTTGTCCTGCGTGTTCACGGGGTGCACGTTGTTGTCGTCGGTGTCCACTTCGCCAGCCTTTTCCACCAGGTCAAGCACATCGTCACGCGACATATCCAGCGCCGCGGCCACCGCGTCCAACTTGCCGTTGAGCACATCCTGTGCCGCTGCGAACGCGTCCTGCTTGCGTGCGAAATCTTCTTGCGCATCCTGCGCAACCTGCATTGCGTCGGTTGACGGCGAGCTGGCAAGTGCGGTCGCCGCGTCCTGCAACGTGGTGCCCGCCGCCTGCAGTGCGTCGCCCGCGGCCTGCACATCGTCGGCGGCATCTTGCGCCGCAGCCAGCGCATCGCCGTCCACGTTCTGCAGCCGCTCGATGGCCGCCCACGAATCGCGCTCGTCCTGCGTTCCCTCAAGCTCGAGCGGCGCTTTGAGCGTGTACTGGTGCTCGGCAACCACGTTGTTGCGCAGGTTGTCGGCGTAGTGGTGCATGGTCGGCAGGATGGCCAGGGAAAACAGCAGCAGCAAGCTGGCAAACCCAATGCCCACGAACAGCGTGGCGAAGTTGCCCAGGTTGCGCAGAAACACGCGCAGGCGGAAGCGCGCGGTGAAGCTTAGGCGCTCGGGCAGGGCAAAACCGCGTTTCACACCGCCTTTGCTGGTTTCGTGGCGTAGAAACTCCAGCGGGGTGTGGCGCATCTTGCGCAAAAGCCCCACCAGTGTGATGAGCACCAGCACCGCCACGGGCACCACGGTGGTTTGCGCGAACACGCCCCAGTTCCACGTGGCGTAGTACGGCGGCAGGCTGTAGCTGCCGTAATACAGGTCGCGCATAGGCTCGCTCATGAACGTGAAGCCCGCCACGTTGCCTACCACGGCGGCCGCCACGCCCACGGCCGCGGGCAGCGCCAGGTAGTGCGCCACCAGCTCGCGGCGGCGGTAGCCGCTGGCCAGCAGCGTGCCGATGATGGCGCTTTCCTCCTCGATGGTGCCCGACGTGAGCACCACGAACACGAACGCCATGATGGCGATGATGATGTACAGAAGCACGCTCCACATCACCGAGTCGCCCGACACGTCGTCGGCAGCGTAGCCGATGCCCTGGTTGGCGCTGGCATCGGTGAGGTCCTCCACGCGGGCGTTGGCATAGGCAAGCGCGCTGACCATGTCCTTTTCCGCATTGGTGCGCTCGGCCAGCGTCAGGTCGGCGTCGTTGAAGGTGAACGAGTACGTGTACGCGGGCGTGCGCCCGTCGGCCTCAAGCGCGGCAAAACCAGCGTGCGCCACCTCGGCCACGCCAAACGTCAGCGTGTTCACGGTGAAGTCCGAGTTGTTCTGGAACAGCGCTTGGTTGTCGGCGGTGGTCATGATGCCGCACACGGTGAACGTGCGCCCGTTGAGCGTAACGGTATCTCCTACGGCAACGTTGTTATTCACGGCGAATACGCGATCGATGGCGATCTCGTCCGCAGCTTGCGGGACGTCGCCTTGCGCATAAGCGGCCAGGTCAACCTGGGTGCGGTGCTCGTACACGCGTAAGGTGCAGTTGCGATCGTCGTTGCCGCTTCCGCCTTCGAAATCAGCGTCGATAGACCAGTTCGGGTAGATTTCCACACCGCCTACGTCCTCGGCGGCGTCGCGCACGGCGTTAAGCTGCGCGTCGGTTGCCTCGAACGTGGTGGTGAAGCGACCATCCTCCACGTGGTAGGTGCCGGGGATGTCGTCGATGATGACGCTGATGGAGTGCGCCGCGAGAAGAAATCCCGACGTCAACGCGATGGTCACGGACATCAGCAGGAAGATTCCCAGGTATTTGCCCAGGTTGTTTTTCAGTTCGCGCGGGAAGCGCTTGGTAAGCGGTGACACGGCGGCACCTCCTACCAGGTTAGATCGCGGGCGTGCATGCGCTGCGCGTTCGCTGCGTCCTCGGCCAGCTGCCCGTCACGCAGGCGCAGCACGCGGTGTGCCATGTGCTTGATGGCGTCGTTGTGCGTGACGATGACCACGGTGCAGCCGAAGTCGCGGTTGACGTCCTCCATCAGCTGCAGGATTTCCTTCGACGTTTGGTAATCAAGCGCGCCGGTTGGTTCGTCGCATAGCAAAAGCCCCGGGTTTTTTACGAGCGCGCGGCCGATGGCGCAGCGCTGCTGCTGCCCGCCGGACACCTGACGGGGGAATTTGCTGCGGTGCTCGTACAGGCCAAGCTTGTGCAATAGGTCGTCAATGGGCAGCGGATTTGCGGAAAGGTGGGCGGTGACCTCGATGTTCTCGCGGATGGTGAGGTCGGGCACCAGGTTGTAGAACTGGAACACGAA
>DJEE01000149.1:811-9627 GCA_002431805.1 Eggerthellaceae bacterium UBA5906 | reverse complement strand
CGGCGGTACTCGCCGAGCTGCTTGGGCGACAGCGCGGTAAGCTCCGTGCCGCCTACGCGAATGCTGCCGCTATCAGCGCCTTCCAGCCCGCCCACCAGGTTCAAGAACGTGGACTTTCCACTGCCCGAGGGGCCAAGCAGCACGCAGATCTCACCCTTGTTCACGGTAGTGGTGACGTCATGCAAAACGGCGATGCGCGCCTCGCCCTCACCGTAGTGTTTGCAAAGGTCGCGCACCTCAAGATAGGGGGTTGCGACGGAATCGGTTGTGCTCATGATGTTCCTCCCGTGTACGTGCCTGAACGCTCATGCGAATCGCGAGGGTAACACTGTGCGATTCATAACAGTTTCATAACCCTAACTATATATCATAGGTTACCCACGGGTGACAATAGGGGGTAACGCGACAGGGACGGGAAGTGGCGGGGCGGGGCTTGTCGAATGAGCGCAAAAGCCCCTGTCTCGTCACGTTTTTGCAAATTGCGATACGTTTGGGTTTTAATGCTTGCGTCCTTGGTAGACGACCCGTTTTCGTTTGCAAAATCCCAGGTCAACGGTTTGTCAAAAAATGCGTTATTCGGAGATTGTCGATTAAAATCCAAACGTATCGCAGTTTTGCTTTCTGATGCGTTGCTCGCTCCCCGTTGCTTGTCTGCGGGTCGTTTGCGCCCCCAGCGCAGTGCGTTTGCCCTTCTCCGCCCTCGCTTGTTTGTGCCTGCTCGTTTGTCCGCATTCCGCTGAAATGTGCCGTCTTCCGAATGATTGCGGCGCTTTGCACTGAAAACCTTTCAAGGCACTATAATTTCGAACCTATACGCAACAGCCTCGGGGGAAGCGGGGCGAAACGATGGCGGCTTGCGGGCCGCTGACGCGCGGGTGCGGGCGATACGCGCCGCGCGGGGAATCGGAGGAATCATGGCAAGCAAATCTGGGCATGTGCGAGCGTCCTGGTCGGGAAAATGGGCGTTCATCTTGGCGGCCGCGGCTTCGGCCATCGGTCTGGGAAACCTGTGGCGTTTCCCGTACCTGGCCGCGAAATACGGCGGCGGCGTGTTCCTTATCACTTACATTGTGCTGGTGGTCACGTTCGGCTTCACGCTCATGATGCTGGAGGCCGCGCTCGGCCGCAAGACGGGGCAGTCCGCCTTGGGCGCGTTCAAGTCGTTCGGTAAAAAGTATGCGTTTATCGGCGTGTTGACCTCGGCCATCCCGTTTATCATCGTGCCGTACTACTGCATCATCGGCGGTTGGGTGCTCAAGTACGCCGGCGCCTACATCATGGACGGATCCACCGCGCTGGCCGACGGCGGCACGTACTTTACTAACTTCATTTCCGGCGGAGGCGAAAGCTTTATCTGGGCTATCGCGTTTCTGCTCATCGTGTTCGCCATTGTGGGCCTGGGCGTGAAAAACGGTATCGAACGCGCCAACCGTGTGCTTATGCCCATCCTGCTGGTCATGACCGTGGGCATTTGCGTCTACGAGCTCACCCTGCCCGGCGCCGTTGATGGCCTGGCGTACTACCTGACGCCCGATTTCAGCAAGTTCAGCGTCGAGCTGGTTATTGCCGCGCTTGGCCAGATGTTCTACAGCCTGTCGCTTGCCATGGGCATCATGATCACGTACGGCTCTTACATGCAGAAGTCCGACGACCTGGAGCAGTCCGTGCGTCGCATCGAGATCTTCGACACAGGTTACGCATTCCTGGCTGGCCTCATGATTGTGCCCGCCGCGTTCGTGGCCATGGGCTCGGCCGATGCCGTGGCGTCGAAGTCTGGTCCCTCGCTGATGTTCATCATTTTGCCGAACGTGTTCGATCAAATGGGCGGCATTGCGTCGATCATGGGCTTTCTGTTCTTCCTGCTGGTGGTGTTTGCCGCGCTCACCAGCTCCATTTCGCTGACGGAAACATGCGTGTCCATCGTGCAGGACTCCGCGCACGTTACGCGCAAGAAGGCCCTCGACATCACCATTGCGTTCATTTTCCTGATGGCCATGTTCGTGAACTTGGGCTATTGCCAGCTGGCCATGATCCAGCCGCTTGGCCCGGGCAGCACCATCTTGGACTTCCTGGACTTCATCTCCAACTCGGTGATGATGCCTATTGCCGCGCTCCTGGCCTGCGTGTTCGTTGGCTGGATCATCAAGCCGAAAGCCATCATCGACGAGGTGAAAATCTCCAGCCCGTTTAAGGCCGAGAAAATGTTCACCGTTATGGTGAAGTACATTGCGCCGGTGTTGCTGGTGATCATCCTAGTGGCTTACGTGGCCGCGCAGTTCGGCCTGTTCAGCATGTAGCGCAGGGAGTCAATGCTTTCGTAACGTTTTGACTCGCTAACTTTTGGCTTGCGCAGCGAGTTCGCGAATGCGCTGCTTGCACTAAGAAATACTGGATGCGGTTTGTGACATAGTGCATTTCAAAAATGCCCAGAGCTGTTGCTCTGGGCATTTTTTGCGCCTGAATCTGCGAAAGCATTGCGATGTGCGTAGGTTGAAAGGCGAGCGCGGGAGGCAGGTGTCGTTCGGCTTGGTGCGACCTGGCGTAATGTGGTCGCGGTCTCGATTGCTGCGCTCAACCTACGCACTTGGCGGTAGTTTGGGAGCGAGACGCACGCGGAGCCCGCATGAAACCAACGCGAAGTGCGTAGGTTGAGCAGGGGAAAGGGCAAAGCGGTGGGCGAGGACCTCCGAAAACCGCTGCTGATGTGTGACCGTCGACCTTGCAGATTGCGCGACCTTGCGCACTTCGCACGGTTGATGGCCTTGCGGGTCGTGCGACCTTTCGCACATCGTGGTGCTTTTAGCGGGAGCTTGCCGCGCTAACTTGCTTTGCAAAAGAATTGCGACGATTTTGCAACGCTTGGTTTGCTATGCTTGTATATCACCTCAGAATTATGCATTCATCTACGGACTCACCGGAGGAAATCCTATGTCGGAGCAAACGTCCATTCGCCCGCGTCTGAAAACCGCGAGGGCACTTTCCGTGGTGGCAGCCGTCCTTTCGGTCGCTGCCACAGCCGTGCTGCTGCTTTCCGCCTTTGGAACCTTCTCGGTTATGCAAACCATCGTTGCTGACCCTTCCGTGCTTGATATTTCGCCCGAAGATGCCAGTTCGTTTGCCGCAGCTGTCGCCGAGTTGGGTTTTGGCGACAGCGTCAGCTTTGCCACCGCCATTGCCGGTAGCGTAGGCCTTACAGCCATGTTTTTGTTCTTCGGTGCGGTCATGTGCCTGTTTTCCCTGGTGGCAAGCGTGGCTATGGTTCGTCACGCCAAAAATCAGGAGCACGGGTACCGCACGCATGTGCTGGCGGTTATCGGCGCCATTGTGTCGTTTCTCTCGCTGCGTTTCGTTACCGGCGCGCTTATCACTGCCGCGGCGTGGCAAGTGCACAAGGATTTCACCAGCATCCACGGTACTAGCTCCGAGCGCGATTTAGGCGCAAACGGGCACATGGGCGTTATGCGCGCCATCCAGGTGTACTGCGTTTTCGCCATCCTTGCCAACATGGCCATTTTGCTGTTCGTCACGAAAAGCAGCTACTACGACGCTGCGTATTGGGTCAGCTTCATCCAGCTGATTGCCATGGCGGTTGTGCTGTGGCTGCTGTGGAACAAAAAGCAGCACGCGCGTGAGATCATCTTGGGCGTGGTAGCAGCTTTCATGGTGCTTGACCTGGCCGTTCAGCTGGCAACCGGAACGTTTGCCGTTGGCACGTACGTAGCTTCGGCCATTTTCCCCGCGTGCATGCTGGTGTATTTCGCCACCTCAAAGCGCGCCAAGGCGGTGCTGAACCAGCCGTTCGAAACAAAAAGTCGCCAGGAGCTGTTGGCCGAGGACGAAAAGCTGTGGAACCTGAAAAGTCCGCTGTTCTGGCGCAACCTGCTGCTGTACTTTTGCATCTTCAGTGTGGTGGGGCATTGGATGGAATGGTGCGTGTGCTGGCTCATTCGCTGGGGCATCGTGCCGGGCGAGTACGACCCCAACTCCGGCATTTGGCACGACATGCTCAATCCGTTTTTCGTGTACGGCCTTGCCGTGGTGTTCATTGGGCTTTTGCTGTTCCCGCTGAAAAACCTGTTCCAGCGCAAGCTGCCGGGCAAAGCGGCGCCGCTTGTGGCCAGCTTTGTGGTGAACACGCTGTTCTGCTCGGCCATCGAGCTTGCCATGGGCCTGGCGTTGAACTACCCGCCCGACCCGGTTACCGGCAAGCTTCCGCTGTGGGACTACACGAACATGGACTTCAACTTCATGGGGCAAATATGCCTGCTGAACAGCGCGTTCTTCGGCGTCATGGCAACGCTGGTCACCTGGCTTGTATACCCTAACCTGGAAAAGGCGTTCGCGCGCATTCCCAAGGACATCATGAACATCATCACCGTGGTGGTAGTTGTGTTCTTCGCGCTGGTGGTGTGCATGTACGTCATCAACATCAACCTCGCCGAGCTTAATCTGCCCCTAACGTAAGGCGCGCGCAATCGCGCGGCAAACGACGTCCCGTGATGGGGACCGGGCGGGCCGATGCGTTACTCGGCGAGTTCTTGGTGCTCGATAAGGTCGATCATCTCCTGCTGGGAGTGTACGCCAAGCTTGCGGTAAATGTGCTGGCGATGCATGGATACCGTGCTTTTCGAGATAACCAGCTCGTTGTGGATGTAGTCAAGATTGCGCCCTTTGGCGAACATGACCATGATCTCGGTTTCGCGCGGCGTCAGGCCGAACTGCTTGGCTGCGGCGTCGCAGCGAGCGGTGAACCTTCCGTGGTTGGCCTCGTCTGCATCGGCACGGCCATCGCTTTCGCCTGCAGCGTCACCTGCGCTTGGGGGAGTTGTGAGTTGCCTCAGGTCGTCGTCGGTGAAAAACACCACGTAAGCAGCCAAAAGCCCCAGCGTGCTCAGCAACATAAGCGGGTAGAAGAACGTGTCGCTGGCCATAGCGGCATGCGCTGCGTCCCATGCGGCAATACCGGCAAACGAGCCGATCATAATTGCTGCCTGCGAGGCGCAGTACAGCGTAGCGCGGCTTGTGTTCTCCGCCTGCAGCGTCACGATCCACAGGAAGAACAGGGCGCCGCGGTATACGCCCATGTGAATGGGCAATATCACGGTGCAGTGCGTGTTGGGGTCGAACGGCAGAAGCGGTAGCAGCTGCGAGGCGACCAGCGCCAAAACGACCATGTGATAGCACGTCGCCAAGCCGCGCGTGCCGTTTCGCAGTTGCAGCCAAGCCATCGACGCCACGATGAGCGCTACCACCAATGCGTATACAACAAGCCCCGCCACCGGCGTTGCGTCGGTGCTGAAGGGGATGGCGGAAAGGTAGCCGATGCGCGCGTTATCGTGGGCGAACCCTAGGATGAACATGGTTGCGCACAAGCCGCAGAAAGCCCGTCGATGCGTGGCGAAGCTGCGCGGCCGCACCTGTTCGGGAATGCGATTGACGGCGACTTGCCGCGTGCTCGAGCCATCGTTTTCGCTGGTTGGGTCACCTGTTGACATTGCGCTTGAGCGCCTTGTCAGCATTGTGTGCGCCAATCCTAGCGTCACGCTGCTTGCAAGCGGTAATAACAAGATAAGCGCGGTTGCTACCATAGGGCCTGGGCGCAAAAACACGGCAGCAATGCCTGCCGCGGCAAACGCGTATGCGCTTGCGCGTATTGTCGATGCGCGTTGCAACTTTTGGAACGCGCAGAATTGCAGCACCCCCAGCAGCGTCATGAGCACATTTGCGCCGATGCGTAAAGCGATTGCGGAACTTGTCGCGGAGGATCCCGCTTCAAGCACGGCGCCTGTTGCGCACGAAACCACGGCGCCGCATGCTACGGCACCCATGCAGAACAAACGCCCCGACATACACCTCTCGCGCCTGCTTGCAGCGCGCGCCGCACAAACGCACACGGCAAGCGCCACGGCCGACGTTGCGGAATTTACGGCGGTAGGCCCGGGTGCGGATGTGGAATCGATGGCGCCTGAGTAAAGGACGAACGTCCAAGACGCACTGCAAAACAGCGATACGGCTAGCAACATGGCTGGTGCGCGCATTCCCCGCGATGCGCTTGCAACGAATGAAACCATAAAAGAATCCTCCCCCTGAATCCCTGCATTCGAGTATATCGCAGCACGTCCCAGCTGGCGGCTTCGCGGGCATCGGATTTTGCATGCCGTCATGCTTCTTCGTAAAACACCAGGTCAAAGGCATTGTGCTAGGAGCATGTAATTCGCTTTTGGCGGAAAAACGTGCTGCAAGGCGGTAGTTGGGGTGCCGCGCGCCGCTTATGTTTGAGCCAGACGCCCGGGGGAGTTCAAGGGCGTTTTAAGGCTACAGACGAACAAAAGGAGGAGGAACATGGCGAAGCATCTTACGCTCACGCGCCGCACGTTCGTGCAGGCGTCGCTTGCAAGCGCCGCCGCCGTTACGCTGGCGACAACGCTTGAACCTGGCGCTGCGCTTGCTCAGACGCAAACGCCCGCAACCGGCGAAGTGAAGCGCATTCGCTCGTGCTGCCGCGGCTGCGGCAAAATGGAGTGCGGCGTGTGGGTGACCGTGCAAGACGGCCGCGTCATCAAAACCGAGGGTGACGAAAGCGCGTTCCAATCGGCAGGCAACCACTGCGCCAAGGGCCAGGCTAGCCTGCAGGCGGCCTATCATCCCGACCGCTTGACCTATCCGATGCGCCGCACCACGCCGAAGGGGCAAAACCCCGAGTGGGAACGCATCAGCTGGGACGAGGCCATCAAGGAAGTGGTGGCGAACATCAAGAACTGCCAGGAGAAGTACGGCAACCCGACGTTCTTCGGCATGTCCGGCACTTCGCGCGTGTGGGCCATGGGCGGCTACTCGGCGTTCCCGGCCATCTTCGACAGTCCCAACGCCATCCGCGCCGACCAGATCTGCAAAGGCCCGCGTTATTGGGCGTCGAAGATCAACGACGCGTGGTCGTGGTACTGGATGGAAACCGTCGGACGCCCGCGCGTGTACGTGCAGTGGGGCGGCGCGTCGGAGCTTTCCAACTACGACGACTCTTGCCGCACCACGGTGGACGTGGCAACGCGCGCCGACACGCACATCATCGTGGACCCGCGCCAGACCAACCTGGGCAAGGAGGCCGACATCTGGGTGAACCTGCGCCCCGGCACCGACGGCGCCGTGGCCAACTGCTGGGCCCAGGTCATCATCGACAACGACCTTATCGACGACTTGTACGTGCGCCGCTGGATGAACGCTCCCATGCTGGTGGTGGAAGAGGAATCCTTCCAGCCCACGTCCAGCTCATCTTCGCTGAACTCGCACGCCATCAAGACGCGTCTGCTGAAGGAGTCCGACCTGAAGGAAGGAGGCTCGGACACGCGCTTCATGGTGCTCAACGAGATGAACGATCAGCTGTCCTGGTACGACGCCAACCTCGACAAGCCCGGTTGGGAAGGCGAGGACTGGAAGCCGGCCACGAAGGGCTTCACGCCCAAACAGCCCGGCCTTGACCGCACCGGCCAGTCGCAGGGCTTCGTCATCGATCCCACGCCGTTCCCCGATGGGGTGTATCCGGCGCTGTTCACCGGCGAGGGCGGCCGTGAAGTGGAGCTCAAGGACGGCACGAAGGTGCACGTGCGCACCGTATGGGAGCACTACATCGACTTTCTGCAAGACTACACGCCCGAGAAGGCGTCGAAGATCACCGGCGTGGACGCGGAGACCTTGAAGAAGGCCGCCATCACCTACGCCACGCGCGTGGACCCCTCCACCGGCTACGGCAACGGCGGCATCCAGTACATGCTGGCTGCCGAGCACGCCTGCAACGCGCTGCAGAACCAGCGTGCGTGCGATTTGGTCGTGGGCATCACGGGCAATATGGACGTTCCGGGCGGTCAGCGCGGCGGCGGCCTGGCGTGGCCGGGCATGATGGACATCTGCACGTCCATTCCCTTCGGCGCCATGATGATGAAGGAGTTCAAGTACAAAGACGACCAGACCATCCGCCTGGGCTCCGAGCGGTTCCCGATGATGCGCTCCGACTGCAACGAGGGCAACTCCGACGCTACCAGCGTCTACGATGCCATCGAGTCGGGCAGCCCCTACAAGGTGTCGTGCGGCATGGGCATGGCCGGCGACTTCATGAACCAGTCCAACAGTCTGTTCGCCTACGAGCAGCTGCAAAAGCTTGATTTCTGGTGCTCCATCGACCTGTGGCACACGCCCATGGTCGACGGCATCGCCGACATTGCGCTGCCGGCCGTGCACTGGCTTGAGATGGACTGCCTGCGTAAGTCGCAGGGCTGCGCAGGCGGCTTGGGTGCCACGGTCAAGTGCATCGATGCGCCGGGCGAGTGCAAGCCTGACCAGGAGATTCTCATGCGCATCGCCAAGGAAGCCGGCGTGCCGTACTATCCCGGCGCCACGCCCGACGAGATGTGGCCGGTGGACAACGCGCTGTACGCGGCCAACTCCTTTGTGCTGAGCATGGGCTTCCGCATCAAGGATTGGAACGAGTACAAGGAAGAGTTCCAGAAAAACGGCTGGTTCGACTTGAAGGTTGAGAACCCCAGCCACTGGGGCACGTATCGCCGTTACGAAACGGGCAACGTGGACTACGACGCCACCAACCCCGGGTGGCGCACCACCACACAAAAGCAGGAGATCTGGTCTACGGTCTTGGAGACCTGGGTTGGAAACGGCGAGCAGTTCCCGAAGTTCGAAGAGGCTCCGCACAGCCCGGTGGCCGACCCCGACCGTTACAAAGATGACAACGCGTTCTTGATGACCACCGGCCGCCGCCAGGGCACCTACTTCCACAGCGAGCACCGTCAGCTGCCGTGGTGCCGCGA
>DJEE01000149.1:0-699 GCA_002431805.1 Eggerthellaceae bacterium UBA5906 | reverse complement strand
GGGCGACTGGGTGTGGATCGAGACGCAGTGGGATGACGGCCAGGTCCGCAAGATCCGTGAGGTCGCCGACCTGTACTACGGCATCCAGCCCGGCGTGGTCAACGCCGAGCACCAGTGGTGGTACCCCGAGCTTTCCCAGGCAGACCGCGGCTTCAAGCTGTCCGGCGTGAACTGCCTGATCGACCGCCATGCGCAAGACCGTAACATCGGTTCGTCGAACCTGCGCGCGTACGCGGTGCGCGTGTACAAGGCCACGCCGGAGAATTCCCCGTTCGGCAACCCGGTGCCGTGCGGCGATGACGGCACCGAGGTCATCCATACCTCCGACGACCCGCGTCTGAAAGAGTGGATGCCGGTATATGAGGGGAGGGAGTAACCCATGACGCATTACGCGATTCTGACCGACCTGAATAAGTGCGTCGGCTGCCTGGCCTGCAGCGTGTCGTGCAAGGTCGTGAACAACGTGCCCGTGGGCAGCTATTGGAACAAGGTGCTGCGCATCGGCCCGAACCCCCGCAAGGAGGGCGGCCAGTGGCCCGACGTGTACACCTATTTCCTGACGGTGCAGTGCCAGCACTGCGAGAACCCCGCCTGCGTGCAGGTGTGCCCCACCGAGGCCAGCCACATCGCCGCCGACGGCACCGTGCAGATCGACAAGTCGAAGTGCATCGGCTGCCAGTTCTGCGCCATGGCCTGCCC
>DJEE01000053.1:8437-12637 GCA_002431805.1 Eggerthellaceae bacterium UBA5906 | reverse complement strand
TGCGCGCGGGCGGCCTTCCGCAGCGCGCTTTGAATTCGCGTTCAAAGTGTTGCGCCTCTTCAGGGGGAATAGCCACCAGCAGGCCACCGGAAGTTTGCGGGTCGCACAGCACGCCCATGCGGTTGTCAAACTCGAAGTCGTCGAGGTTGCCTTGCTTCACAAACGCGCTTGCCCACTCGATGATTCCAAACGTTTTGCCCGGGCGGCAGTAATCGCACGAAAGATCGTACACGCCTTCGAACAAAGGCAGCGCGTCCCACTCAAGCCGCGCGGCGCAGCCGGAGGCTTCCAGCATTTCGTGCAAATGACCAGCCAAGCCAAAGCCCGTTACGTCGGTGGCAGCACGCACGCCGCATTCCAGCATGGCTTCGGCGCCTGCGCGGTTAAGCTCCATCATGCCGTCGATTATAGGGCGCAGGTCTTGCTCGCTGCGCAGGTTGGCGCGCAGGGCCGCGTTCATGATGCCGGTGCCCAGCGTTTTGGTGTAATACAGCACGTCGCCGGGTAGGGCGCCACCGTTGCGGACCATGCGCTTGGGGTGCACCAGGCCGAACACCGAAAGCCCATATTTGGGCTCGTCGTCTTCGATGGAGTGGCCGCCCACCACAAACGCGCCGGCTTCGCGCACCTTGTCGGCGCCGCCGCGCAGCACGTCTGCCACCACATCGGTGCCAAAGCAGCTGGGAAACGCAAGGATGTTCAGACACGCAACAGGGCGTCCTCCCATAGCGAACACGTCGGACAGCGCGTTTGCGGCAGCAACGGCGCCGAACTCGTAAGGGTCGTCCACAACGGGCGTGAAAAAGTCGAGCGTGAGCACCGCGGCGTTGTCTTCGTCCACTTGATACACGGCTGCATCGTCTGCGGTGTTAAACCCCAGCAAGATGTTCGGGTCGGGCAGCGCCGGCGCAATGTCTTTGAGTATCTCGGAGAGGTCTCCCGGACCCCATTTTGCTGCTCAACCGCCTTTTTCGGTCAACGTGGTCAACCGGATGCGGTCACCGTCGTTTTCGGCGCTTTTCCTAGGTTTTTGCTCGCTCATGGATTCGCCTTCCGGTATGTTGTCAGGTAAGTAGCAATAAAGTATAGCACGCACTAATTGAGGAGCTTTAATGCAAGGCATCGGTATCGACATCGGGTCAACGGCAACGAAAGCGGTTGTGGCAGATGCCGCCGGCAACATCGCTTACCAGCTGGTTGTTCCTACGGGGTTTTCCAGCGTTGAAGTTGCCGAGCAGGTACGCGGAAGGCTTGCTGACGCAGGGTTTCCCACCGCTACGCTGCCGGTGGTGGCTACGGGTTATGGGCGCGTTGCCGTGCCGTACGCTGCAAAGGTGGTCACCGAAATCACGTGCCACGCGCGTGGGGCGGCCGTGTTGTTCGGCCTTGACGGCACCGTCATCGACATTGGCGGGCAGGACACGAAGGCCATTGGGCTTGCGGGCGGCAAGGTTCGCAAGTTCGTGATGAACGATAAGTGTTCTGCCGGTACGGGGCGCTTCCTTGAGATTATGGCCGACAGGCTTGGCGTCAGCCAGGGCGAGCTTGCGCGTTTGGCGTCTGCGGGGCAACCTACCACCATTTCTAACATGTGCACGGTGTTCGCTGAATCCGAGGTAATTTCCTTGGTGGGCAAGGGGGAGCCGCGCGAGAACATTGCACGCGGTGTTATCGATTCGGTGGTGTCGCGCGTGTGCGCGCTGGTGGGTCAGGTTCCTGCGCAGCGTTACTTCCTTACGGGTGGCCTGTGCGAAAACGAGTACGTGCGTAACTGTTTGGAAGATAGGTTGGGCGCACCGGTTGACTCGTGCGTCGAGGCGCGTTTTGCTGGCGCGTTGGGAGCCGCGGCTATGGCGGCGGAGCTTGAACGGTAACCGGTTGCAACCGGTTACCGGCTTGTAATGAGACGATAAGGATTCGTTGTGATTTATCTGGATAACGCAGCAACCACCATGCACAAGCCGCAAGCGGTTGTGGATGCGGTGTGCAGTGCCTTGCAAACGTTCGGCGGCCCAGGGCGCGGTTCGCATCAGGCGGCACTCGATGCGAGCATGGCTGTGTTCAACGCGCGGCAGGCTGTTTCCGATGTGCTGGGGGCGTGGGGCGCTGGCAGCGTTTCGTTTGCCCTGAACGCAACCATGGCACTCAACATTGCCATCGACGGACTGCTGCCGGAAGGCGGCGTGGCAGTTACCACCGCCGCTTCGCACAACTCCGTGTTACGGCCGCTTAACCGTGCGCGCGACCAGCGCGGCTGCCAGGTTCGCGTTGCGCGCATTGCGCCTGATGGAGCTCTTGACTGGGGTTCATACGAACGTGCGCTTGAGGGTGCATCGTTGGTTGCGGTCACGCATGCATCCAACGTTACCGGCGACGTGTACGATGTGGAACGCATGGCCGCTTGCGCGCATAAGGCTGGCGTGCTGTTCGTGCTTGACGCTGCGCAAACGGCGGGCGTTATGCCGTTTGCCGCTGCCGAAATCGGTGCCGACGCTGTTTGCTTCACCGGCCACAAAAGCCTGTACGGCCCGCAGGGCACCGGCGGGTTGTGCGTGTGCCCAGGCGTTTGCATCGCCCCGCTTGTCGAAGGCGGCTCGGGCGTGCATAGCTTCGATGAGCGCCATCCGCGGTTTATGCCCGAGGCGCTTGAAGCCGGAACCGCCAACGCGCACGGCCTTGCAGGTTTGACAGCGGGGTGCCGCTGGCTGTCCGAGCGCGGCGTTGAGGCTGTTTTGCAGCATGTCGATGGATTGGTGCAAACGTTTCTTACGGGTGCGGGGGAGATCCCCGGCGTTTCCGTTGTGGGCGGAGGGTCGAAGCGGCGTTGCGGCATTGTTGCCGTGAATGTTGGCGACATCGATTCGGGCGTGGTGGCCGATGCGCTTTCGCAGCGCTTCGGCATATGCGTGCGCCCGGGTGCTCATTGCGCTCCGCTGATGCACCGGGCGCTCGGGACCGAACAGCAAGGCGTGGTACGGTTCAGCTTCGGTGCAATGAACGTGCCCGCGGACGTGGATGCGGCGCTTCGGGCGCTGCGCCAGCTAGCGGGCGAGCTGGGGTAAAGGAATAACAGCATCGATGATTCGCGTCGCCTCGTTGTTTGCACGACGCGCTAAAGAAAGGACTCGCATGCGCATCTTGTGCATATCGGCTCAAAAACCCGACTCAACGGGCAGCGGCGTTTACCTTGCCGAAACCGTCCGTTCGATGCTGGCTGCTGGCCAAGAAGTTTCCGTTATCGCCGGCATCGATTGCGATGACGCCCCTGAAATTCCTGCAGGTGCAGCCTTTTACCCTGTGCGTTTTCGCACCCCCGAGCTGCCGTTTGCCGTGTGCGGCATGAGCGACGTGATGCCCTACGAGGCAACGCGCTATCGCGATATGACGCCGGACATGGTTGCGGCGTTTCGTGCCGCCTTCCGTAATCGCATTCGGGAGGTGCTTCTGACGTTCAAGCCCGATGCCGTGGTGTGCCATCATCTGTACCTGGTCTGCTCGGTGGCCTGCGACGTGCTTGACGAACTTGCCGGTGAAAACTGGTCACCGGGATGGAGACAGGGCGATGTGGCCGCGTTGCAACGCCCGTGCAAAATCTGGGGCGTAAGCCACTCCACCGACCTTCGCCAACTGCGGAACCACAACCTGGAAAAGCCGCGCATCATGCAAGCTGTTCGCACGCTCGATGGCATCATGGCGCTGCATGAGGCGCAAAAGGCTGAAATCAAGGAGCTCTTCGCTGTGCCCGACGATCGAGTGCACGTTGTCGGCACCGGTTACAACAGCCGTGAGTTTGCGCCGCGGCCGGCATTGCGCGCGGCAAACCCGCTGCGCGTCCTGTACGTTGGAAAGCTGTGCCGCGCCAAAGGTGTGGAGAGCCTTATCGCCGCGTTCGACCTGCTTCCCTTCGACCCCGAAACGGTTGAGTTGTGCCTGGTAGGGGGCCATAGCGACCAGCAGCAGTACGAGCGTATCGTTACTGCGGCAAGCGCATGCCGCTTTCCGGTGCGTTTCCACGGACGCGTTTCGCAAGACGACTTGGTACTTGCATACAACATGAGCCATGTGTTCGTGCTGCCGTCGTTTTTCGAGGGTCTGCCGCTGGTTACGGTAGAGGCGCTGGCAAGCGGGTGCCGCGCTGTGGTTACCGAGCTGCCCGGTGTGCGCCCCTGGCTTGAGGCGTGTCTGCCCCAAGCTCCGGTT
>DJEE01000053.1:8247-8382 GCA_002431805.1 Eggerthellaceae bacterium UBA5906 | reverse complement strand
GGTTTCGTTTGTTAAACCGCCGCGCATCGTTGGCACCGATACGCCCGTTGAGCAGGACCTTCCTGCGTTTGAGCAGCGGCTTGCGAACGCACTTGCCGCTCAGTTGCGCGCAGCCGCTAAGCATCCTCTGCATGG
>DJEE01000053.1:637-8218 GCA_002431805.1 Eggerthellaceae bacterium UBA5906 | reverse complement strand
GCATGGCACCGATTTCGACGCCACCGCCGTTTCATGGGATTCCTTAGCGGCGAGCATGGTTTCGCTGCTGTAGGCTTGTTGATGAGCGCGCAGAAGGCTAGGTCCTGCCAAAAATTGCGGTTATGTGCGCAATCAACTGAGCTTGTGCGTTCTGGATTCCTTGCGGCTGCATGTTCGCAGCTGTTACGGGAACGACTGCATGCTTTTTGCGCGTAGTAACGGTTTGCGCTCATCATTTGTCCGCATTGGGTGCACATGAACGCAAATTTTGGCAGCGGCCGCGCAGAACCGTTGCCGTTTTGCATAAAATTTACCTCGTTGGCAAATTTTTCGATATTTGGGCTTGCAAACGCTGCGTCAAGCGCATACCCTGTCTACAGTTCCTTTAAATGCGGTACAGAGAGACCGACAAGGTAACACCCGAAACGCTCACAGGAAAAAGAGCGAATCAGAGTCGAAGCCTTTGTCAGTCGCAAGGGCATTTTTTATGCCTTGCGGCATGGCGCTGAAGGTTTGGACGGGCCGAAAAACTCGGCGGCCTGAGCTAAACCGGCGTGTCTGTCTGTACGCACTCGACATGAGAAAGGGTGTGTATGACTGACGCAGGGACGGTCAAGAACGTCTGCATGGACGCAGGCGAAATCGAGCGCTCTTTGACGCGCATCGCGCATCAAATCCTCGAGACCAACAAGGGCGCGGATAACCTCGCGCTCGTCGGCATTGTTACGCGCGGTGATTTGCTCGCAAAGCGCTTGGCCGACAAAATCGAGGCTATCGAAGGCACGAAAGTGCCGCTTGGCAAGCTGGATATCAGCTTCTATCGTGACGATTTCGCCACGCATTTCGCCCCCGAGGTTCACTCCACTGAAATCAATTTCGACATGGATGGCAAGGACATCGTGCTCGTCGACGACGTTCTGTTCACGGGCCGCACCATCCGTGCCGCGCTTGATGCGCTTATGGACATCGGACGCCCGGCGCGCGTTGAGCTGGCGGTTTTGGTTGACCGCGGCCATCGCGAGCTGCCCATCCGCGCCGATTATGTCGGCAAAAACGTTCCGTCTGCGGCGCAGGAAAACGTGCGCCTGTTCTTGGAAGAAGTAGACGGCAAGTCCGAAGTAGAGATTCTGGAAATGTCTGCCGGCGCGCATATCGGCGCCGCTCCGCTGGGAGGTGAATAAGCATGGCTTTCAACCACAAGCACCTGATCGACATCACGGAGTATTCCGCCGATGACATCATGACCATTCTGGAAACGGCCGTGAAGTTCAAGGAAGTCAACGAGCGCCGCATCAAACAGGTGCCCACGCTCAAGGGTTTCACCGTGGTGAACATGTTCAACGAGCCGTCCACCCGCACGCGCTCGAGCTTCGAGATGGCAGAAAAGCGCCTGAGCGCCTCAAGCCTGAATTTCGGCGGCAGCTCCACGTCTACCGTGAAGGGCGAAAGCCTGGTGGACACGGTGGAAACGCTGTGTTCCTACAAGGTTGACATGATCGTGGTGCGCGACAAGCACGCCGGTGTGCCCCGCAAAATCGCCGATGTGTCGGGCGTGCACGTCATCGACGCAGGCGACGGCAAGCACCAGCATCCCACGCAGGCGCTGCTCGACCTATACACCATCTGGCAAACCAAAGGCCATCTTGACGGCTTGAAGGTGGGCGTTGTCGGCGACATCGGGCACTCCCGCGTGTGCGGCAGCCTTATCCCGGCGCTGAAGATCATGGGCTGCGAGGTTACCGTTATCGCGCCGCCTACGCTTTTGCCCGCACGCCCCGAGGTGCTTGGTGCCGACCATGTGTCGCACAACATCGACGAGGTGCTGCCCGAGCTTGACGTCGTGTACATGCTGCGCATCCAGCGCGAGCGCCTTGAGGGTGCGCCGTACCCCAGCCTGCGCGAGTACAACATGCTGTACGGCCTTACCGAAAAACGCAACAAGCTTATGCGCCCCGATTGCATCGTGTGCCACCCCGGTCCCATCAACCGTGGCGTTGAGCTGGATTCCTTCATGGCCGACCATCCGGAGCGTTCGGTCATCCTTGACCAGGTTTATGCCGGTATCCTAACCCGCATGGCCGCCCTGTACCTGCTGCTTGGAGGGAGCGAAGATGGCATTACTGCTTAAGAACGCGCATGTGATCGACCCGCAGGTTGGTCTGAACGAAACCGCCGACATCCTTATTCGCGACGGCAAGATCGTGGAGATCGGCCAGAACCTGTCCATGGAAAAGGGCGTCGAGCGCGACTTGGACGGAAAGATTGTGGTCCCGGGCCTGGTTGACATGCACGTGCATTTGCGTGAGCCGGGTTTCGAGCAGAAGGAAGACATTGCTTCCGGCACCCGTGCCGCTGCCCATGGTGGCTTCACGGCCGTGTGCGCCATGCCCAACACCAATCCGGTTGTGGACAATGCGGTTGCCGTTGAGTATGTGAAGTCCATTGCCGCCGCTGCCGGCAAGTGCCGCGTGCACGTGTCTGGTTCCTGCACGCAGGGCGAGAAGGGCGACACCCTCTCCGAGATGGGCGACATGATTGCCCACGGTGCGGTGGCGTTCACCGACGATGGCCGCGGCATCCAGGGCGCGGGCATGATGCGCCGTGTTATGGATTACGCAAGCCAGTTCGGCCGCGTGGTCATGAGCCACTGCCAAGACGAGGACTTGGTGGGGGACGGCCAGGTAAACGAGGGCGTTGCCTCCACGCGCCTGGGGCTTTTGGGCTGGCCGGCCGAAGGCGAGGAGCTGCAGATTGCGCGCGACATCGCCCTGTGCCGCCTGACCGGCTGCAAGCTGCACATCCAGCACATCACCACTGCTCGCGGCCTGGATTTGGTGCGCGCGGCAAAGGCCGAGGGCCTGCCGGTCACGTGCGAGGTCACGCCGCACCACCTGTTCCTTACCGAGGATAACATCGGCGACGACTACAACACGTCGCTGAAGGTGAACCCGCCGCTGCGCACCGCCGCCGACGCCGCCGCGCTTATCGAAGGTGTGGTTGACGGCACCATCGATGCCATCGTAACCGACCATGCGCCGCACACCGCATGGGAAAAGGACCGCGAATTCGAGCTGGCGCCGTTTGGCATGGTGGGCTTGGAAACCAGCCTGGGCTTGGTTATCACCAACCTGGTTGCTACCGGCAAAATCACCTGGGAGCGCCTAACCGAGCTCATGGGCGCAAACCAGCGTGCCATCTTGGGCGTGGAGCGCGTGGCGCTTGAGCCCGGCAGCACAGCTGACCTGACGGTCATCGACCCCAACGCTGCCTGGACGGTTGACGCTGCCGAGTTTGTCAGCAAAGCGAAGAACTCCGGCTTTATCGGCGCGCAGCTCACCGGCCGCGCCACCGACGTCTACGTGGGCGGTTACGCCACCATGGAAGACGGCGAAATCGTAGAGTAATCGCAAAGCGGATAGCAAAAAAGTGGGCGGCAGGAAAACCTAGCCGCCCACTTTCGTTTTTTGATTCCGAACAATATGGGGCCGGCAGCTCATTTGCGAAACATTCGAACACCCAGTACTGCGCCCGGAATCATGAACGCTGCTCCTATGACGCTTACCAGCGCTAATACGTTCGCGAGTGTTGTTGCGGCGGCTAGCGCGCTCATGGCAACGCTCATGATGGTGGTGCCCACATAGCCGCCGAAGTTGATGAGCGAGATGACGCTTGCGCTTTCCGAGGGGTTGCTGAAGCTGATGAGCATGTGCAGGCTGGCGGAAAGGATGATGCCGCATGCCACGGCAAACACGAAGCTCAGCAGCAAAAACGGTACCATCATCCCGGCGTTTAACGTAACGAATAGTCCCGCACAGCTGGCGAACATAAGCAAGCTGCCGCCTACCAGCGCAAAGCGCGTGGATGTGCGAGCAGACATAGGCCCGCCAAGGGCGCTTGGGGCCATGGCCAGCGCCAAGATGATAGCCGGCAGCAGCGGGTCGGTTGATCCGAAGTATTGTACGGCAGCCGGCGTGGAAAGCGATTGGAAGAACATGCCGATGCCCCATGCGGCAATGTAGCATCCGGCCGCAATGGGGAACACGCTGCGCAGGCTTTTCGGCACATGCACCAGCGGCCGCACGGCGCGGCGCAGCGTGATGCGGTGCGTTACCGTTTCGTGCGTCAGAGGCAGCAACGCGCAGATAACCAGCATGGCAACGATGAGCACCCCGTACACCAGGGCATACTCGCTGGAATTTACGGCGAACAAGCCGATGCCCAACGACCCCACGGTAAGCCCGATAAGCGCGCCGGTGCTTGCAACGGTGGTGCCGAACGTGCGGTGATAATGGGAGGTGCAGTCAAGCACGAACGCCGAGGTGGCGCTCATGGTAAGGCCGCACGAGATACCCTGCACCAACCGGGCGGCCTGCAGAACTGCGCCGTTGGGAAGCCACGCGAACAGCGCGCACCCGAGCGTACCGAACAGCAGCGCCGCGGCAACCATGGGCTTGCGCCCCAGCGCATCGGACAGCGACCCGCCCATGAACAGCACGCACACCACGCCTGCTAGGTAATACACCGTGGTCATGGACACGTCGGAGTCGGTAAGCCCAAGCGTTGTTTGATAGCTGGCGTACAGCGGAATGGGCACGGCCGCTGCGGCGAACGCGGCTACTAGGGCGGTCGTGGCGATAAGCGCGCTGCGCCAGCTTGCGGCATTGTTGTTGGCTTTCTCTGCCATGGCGGTCCTTTCCTTTGCTGAATCCCTTCGCTTCTTACTGTTAAACGCTCTTGTTGCATGCGCTTTTCGAAACACGTGCGAGGCTTTCTGTTGCTATCGCTATCCAAAAGTTCATGTGTCGAAACAGCCCGGCTCGTTTGACTCATAGCCTGCGCATGCACACGCAGCCGGGCACGATGGAGATAGCGCCCATTGCGATGATGAGTGCGAATACCGTTGCCAGGTCAAGCGTTGCCGATAGCGCTGTCATGGCCGTGCTTATAACGGTGGAGCCGATGTAGCCCGAAAGGTTCGCAAGCGATACTACGCTGGCGTTTTCCTCGGGCGTAGCGGTACTGATAAGCATGTGCAAGCTTGATGATAGAATCACGCCCGTGCTCACGGCGAACACCACCTCAAGCGCCAAAAACGCCATGAGGTTGCCTTGAACCATGCACACCCATAGAGCTGCGCTCACGGCGAACATGGCAACGTAGCCGCCAATCATGGAGGCGCGTGTGCCGACGCGTGCCGAAAGGGGGCCGCCAAGTGCGCTCGGCGCCATGGCAAGCGCCAGCACCAACGAGGGGATAAGCGGGTCGGTTGCCGCAAAGTAATCCACAGAAGCTGGCGTGGAAAGCGACTGGAAGAAAAACCCGATGCACCAGGTTGAGATATAGCCGCCAGCGGCAATGGGCAGCACCGCGCGCAGATGCTGCGGCACATGCAGCATCGGCTTCACGGCTTCGCGCAGCGTTATGCGCCGCTCAACCGTTTCGCGCGTGAAGGGCAGGGCCGCCAAGGTAAGCGCCATCACGCCCGCCAGCACGGCGAACACCATCCAATACTCGTTTGAAACACATGCATACACGCCGATGCCCAGCGAACCTACGGTAAGCCCGGTAAGATACCCGGTGGAAGCGATGGTCATGCCGAACGTGCGGTAACGCTCCGAGGCGCAATCGATGACGAACGCTGATGTGGCGCTCATGGCAAGCGCGCACGAGATGCCCTGCACGAATCGCGCGAACTGCAGCATCGCACCGTTTGCGAGCCCCATGAAAAGGAAGCATCCTGCTATAGAGCACAGAAGCGAAGCTGCTACCGCAGGCCTGCGGCCCGAAGCATCGGAAAGCTGTCCGGCGAAAAACAGCACGGCTAAGATGCCGAGCAAATAAGAGACGACGGTTTGGGAAACGTCCGCGGCGGATATGCCCAGCATGCTTTGATACTGCGCGTACAGCGGAATGGGCGCCGAGGCCGCGGCAAATACAGCCACCAGAGCAACGGTGGCCACGATGGCTCCCCGAAACGCGCTCGGGGGCGGTTGGCTTGCTGATGCGTGCATGTCCATGTTCGCACCTTCCGTTTGCGCTGCGGCTTGCAAACGTGTCGCTTTCGTGGCCCGCCGCAGCAAAGCATCCCCTTTGAGCGCAAACTGTACACGTGCACAAAACGCTTGTACAGCCTTGATTTCGCTAAATTACGCCTTGATGCGCACGTTGATTACGTGCGCAGAGCTGTTTGTCTGCCGTTCACTGCATAATTCGTTAAGAAATGTTAATAAAACTGCATATCCAGAAAAGAAACTACGATTATGACGTATACTTGCCAAAGTCCTTTAAGGGCGGTACGGAGAGACCGACAAGGCAGGCGCAGCACCGTATATAAGCTGCTATTACCATCAATCGTACGCCCTCGTTTGCGAGGGTTTTTCTGTATGGAGCTGATTTATGCGGTTGCATGCATGGAAAGGAGCTTTTCTTGAGCCAGATATCTCAGCAGTTGCTGCAAGGCACATCGAAGCTGGCGGGCGCGCCCGCAGCGCTCGCGCTTGAAGATGGCGCGGTGTTTTACGGAACCGCGTGCGGAGCCACAGGGGAGGCGTTCGGCGAAATCTGCTTCAACACTTCGCTTGAAGGCTATTTTGAGGTAATCACCGACCCAAGCTACGCGGGGCAGATCATCACCATGACCTACCCCCAAATCGGCAACTATGGCGTGAACACGCAAGACGCGCAGTCCGCGCATCCTGCGCTGCGAGGCCTGGTGGTGCGCGATATGTGCACCACGCCAAGCAACTGGCGCAGCGAGCTTTCCCTGCCTGAATATTTGAAGCAGCACGGCGTGGTGGCAATCGAAGGTGTTGACACGCGCGCGCTTGTGCGCCACGTGCGCGACCACGGTGCGCAACGTGCCGTCATCTCCACCGTCGACACGCAAGCCGAAAGCCTGCTGGCAAAGGTTCGCGCAAGCGAAAGCCTGGTGGGGCAGAACCTGGCAGCAACCGTGTCGTGCGCAGCGCCGTATACGCGCGGCGTTGAAAACCTTCCCAAAAGCCAGGCGTTTGCCTTGGCTGCCGCGCCTGCGCCGCGTTTCAACGTGGTGGCGTACGACTGCGGCGTGAAGCGCTCCATTCTTGACGGCCTGGTGCGCGCCGGGTGCGCCGTTACGTGCGTGCCGTGGGACACGCCGGCCGAAACGGTGCTGGCCCAAAATCCCGACGGCGTGTTTTTAAGCAACGGCCCGGGCGACCCTGACGCGGTTTCCGGCACGTATACCCAGGTGGAAAAGCTGCTGGGCAAGCTGCCCGTGTTCGGCATTTGCCTGGGGCATCAGATGATGTGCAAGGCGGCTGGCGCGCAAATCGAGAAGCTGAAGTTCGGCCACCGCGGCGGCAACCATCCGGTTATGAACCTGCGCACGCATCGCGTGGAGATCACGGCGCAAAACCATGGCTTCGGGCTTTTATTCCCCAGCTTAGGGCCGCTGGTGCCCGAGCTTTCCGGTGGGTTTAAGGGCCATGAAGACGACCTGCGCTTCTGGGTGCGCGCCGGCATTGCGCCTGTGGTGCAAAACGAGCGGTTCGGCCGCATTCAGCTGACGCACGTTAACCTTAACGACGGCACGGCCGAAGG
>DJEE01000053.1:217-484 GCA_002431805.1 Eggerthellaceae bacterium UBA5906 | reverse complement strand
ATGGAAGGCCGCAAGGACTACTTGGACATCGACATTGCCGCCGACCGCTTGGCCGGCTGGAAGTTCGGCGCCGAAGGCGCTGCCGTAAAGGAGGCTGCACATGCCTAAGCGCACCGACATCAAAACCATCCTCGTTATCGGTTCCGGCCCCATCGTTATTGGCCAGGCATGCGAGTTCGACTACTCGGGCACGCAGGCATGCAAGGTGCTCAAAGAGGACGGCTACCGTGTGGTGCTGGTGAATTCCAACCCCGCAACCATCATGAC
>DJEE01000053.1:0-150 GCA_002431805.1 Eggerthellaceae bacterium UBA5906 | reverse complement strand
ATCGCAAAGGAAAAGCCCGATGCGCTGCTGCCTACGCTTGGCGGGCAAACGGGTTTGAACACCGCTGTTGAGCTGGCAGAATCGGGCGTGCTTGAAAAGTACGGCGTGGAAATGATCGGCTGCGACCTGCAGGCTATCAAGCGCGGCGAA
>DJEE01000004.1:28989-29201 GCA_002431805.1 Eggerthellaceae bacterium UBA5906 | reverse complement strand
GCAAGCCTCGGCGCGAATCATGGCGTCGAATTCGTCGCACCCGATCGCGTTTTCAACCGGAATGCCCTTGCGGCTCGCATCGACAGAGCCCTCAGCGAGCCGCAACGCCGCGAGGGAGCGTGCTCTTCGCGCAGCCTGGCCTATTGCACATCTGCGATGCCGTCGGTTTCGAGCATTTCGTCGAAGTCGGCTGTTGTGGGAATCTCGTCTGG
>DJEE01000004.1:23984-28936 GCA_002431805.1 Eggerthellaceae bacterium UBA5906 | reverse complement strand
CGATGCCGTACGCCGCCGCGAGCGCTGCCGCTTGGTCGTATCGCAGCCGCGCGGCCTGCTGTTTGCCGGCCTGCTGCAGGTAATGCGACTCAAGCGCCAAGCCGCGAACGAGATACTCCACCACATGAGGATCGGTGCCCGACACCTGCAGAATGCCCGCGAAACTCTCGGGCGCCAAACCCAGCACCACACTCGCATCCATCTCGAGCGCGTTCGCGATAGCGCCCTCGACCGATTCCGCCTGAGCCTCGGGATCGTCGTCTTTCTCGACCGTGCGGCGAAGCGCCTCGACGAATTGCCAAATCAAACGCATCAAATAATCTTGCTGAAACATGGGAGATACTCCGTTCTGCCGAACGGAGAAACCGCTCGACGCTGTGCGGGAATCTGGCGGCACATTTCGGGTTCAGCTTTCGCCTCGCGTACCGAAGTACGCGTCGGCTCGGCTTCACCCGAACCGCACTCGCCAAATCCCCGCTCGCTGACCTTTGGCTCATGACCAAGCTCGCCACCCGATACGCTTTCGCGCGGCATCGGCCGTTTCGCCGTTCGACAGAACGACGAAACCATAGGCTCGCTGGCTTTTAGCGCGAATGAGCCTCGTTAATTTTCCACCCCAGGCATCTTCAGGCCCAAGTGGTCAAACGCCCTGGCTGTTGCTTGGCGGCCTTTCGGCGTGCGCATGATGAGCCCTTGCTGAATGAGGAACGGCTCGTACACGTCTTCCACCGTGCCCGGGTCTTCCGAAAGCGCCGACGCGAGCGTCGTCAAACCGACCGGACGCCCCGCAAATGAATCGCACAGAAGCTCGAGAATCTTGTTGTCGAGCCCGTCGAGCCCCATGGAATCGACCTCAAAAAAACTGAGCGCTTGGGCGGCGGTATCTTCGTCGATTTCGCCGTTGCCGCGCACCTGTGCCCAGTCGCGCACGCGTTTGAGCATGCGGTTAGCCAAACGCGGCGTACCACGGCTGCGGCGCGCTATTTCAAGTGCACCATCGTAGGAAATGGGCACATCCAAGATAGACGCCGAGCGCTGAACGATAGCAGCCAGCTCTTCAGGCGTGTAATACTGCAGGCGAAACGCGATGCCGAAGCGATCGCGCAAAGGACCCGTGAGCAAACCCGTGCGCGTGGTGGCACCGATAAGCGTGAATCGCGGCAAATCCAGGCGAATCGATCGAGCCGCCGGGCCTTTGCCAACCACGATGTCCAGCGCAAAATCCTCAAGCGCTGGATACAGCACCTCCTCGACCATGCGGTTCAAGCGATGAATCTCGTCGATAAACAGGACGTCGCCCTCTTCAAGATTTGTCAAAATGGCCGCAAGGTCTCCGGTACGTTCAATGGCGGGGCCGCTCGTGGTCTTGATATTGGCACCAAGCTCGTTTGCCACCACCGTGGCAAGCGTGGTCTTGCCCAAACCCGGAGGGCCCGAAAACAGGATATGGTCGGCAACGTCACCGCGCTCCTGTGCAGCCTGAATAAGAATAGCCAGCGACTCTTTTATCTTCGTCTGGCCAAGATAATCGCCCAAGCGCTTCGGGCGCAAGCTGCGATCAAGCGCAAGATCGTCCTCAGTCAAATCGGGCGTAACCGCACGTTGTCTGGGATCATTCGACGCATCGGCACCTGCAGGCGCAGGCCCAGCACCCGCGCCTGCCTCGAATACCATTCCCTCTATTTTCACTCCATCAGCCACAGTACAAGCTCCGTCAGTTCATAAGGTCAGCACGAAAGACTGCAAGCACAGCTAGACCGCTTCAGGGTTCAACTGCCCCGCCGCTTCCGTTCGGCATGCGACACACCAAAGCACCGCTATTTGCCCAATCGTTTCAAAGCGTATTTTATCAGCGCGTTCTCGTCCGCGTCCTCAGGTGCGCCCTTCAACGCAACATCTGCTTCCGCCGACGCAAAGCCCAATGCCAGCAATGCTTCACGTGCCCCCTTGAGCCGCTCAGCCGCAGCCGCGACCGCCGAAGCGGGTGCACCGGAAGCGTCGAACAAGCTGGCTAAGCCCTGGTCAAACGACCCCTTCAACTCCAAGATAATGCGCGACGCGGTTTTCTTGCCCACGCCTGGAATCTTCTGCACAGCAGCAACGTCCTGCGCCTGAACGGCTGCCACCAAAGCTTCCGGTATGAACGACGAAAGCGCCGCCAGCGCCACTTTCGGTCCCACACCGCTCACTCCAATCAATCGCTCGAACAAAGCCTTCTCTTCAAGCGTCAAAAAGCCATACAAGGCAACGCCGTTGTCGGACACCTGCAAATACGTATGCACCTGCACCGGTTGCCCCACCGCCGGCAACTTCGCCAATGCACCCTGCGACATGCCAACCGCGTAGCCAACACCCTGCACATCGATATACGCGCACTGCGCCGTTTTTCCTGCCAGCACGCCCTTCAGAAACGCAATCATCGCGCACCTTCCTCCAAAATCTTACGCGCCGCGGCACCTGAGGCGCCACCCGTGCCCGCACCCGCCATCACGCGACCGCGCGCCTCCAGTCGAGCCAGCGCATCAGCTCCTCCAGCACCACCGAAGCCTTCGTGCGTGGTATAGCAAATTGCGGCAGCCAAAGCATCCGACGCATGGTCGGGCTTCGGTTCCACCTGCAAGTTCAGCAGTTTCTTTACCATATACTGCACTTGAGCCTTGTCCGCAGTGCCCGTTCCCACCACAGCCATTTTAATTTGCCGCGGCGTGAACTCGCCCACTGAAAGCCCATGCTGCGCACAGGCCACCAACGCGGCTCCGCGAGCTTGCCCCGTAGCAAACGCAGCGGTGATGTTCTGCCCGAACCACACGGTTTCAATCCCCAAGCACGTCGGCTCAAACCGGCTGATCACCGCATCGATTTGCTCGTGAATCTTCGCCAGACGCTGCGACAATTCGGCCTTCGCTGGCGTAGACACGCACCCGTAAGCAACACAAGCAAGCCGCGACCCTTCCTGCCGAACAATGCCCCAGCCAGTGTTCGCCAATCCCGGGTCTATTCCCAATATCGTCCGCGCCTGCACCATTGCCGCCTCTTTTTAACTAAAACATTTGTTCGCAGGTATATTACCACACGGATGTTCGTTTTCGAGATAATTCTTCCGACGCTCTAACCAAAATGGAACAAAAGGTACTGTGAGCAAACTACCCTCAGAATTTCAACGGCGGCTCCAAGGCGGGACCGCAAATCAACTCCTACCGCACCACGCACAAGCGCCATTCGCCTTGAGGGCAGCATGAATTCCCCATTAAGCGGCATGACTCGAAGCAAGCAAGTAACGCCGACTCCAATCTGAGAGCAGCAATCTATTAGATTTTAAGGTCTCAGCGCGCTAATGGGGAACACATAAACGTCGTTATCGGCGTCATATCTGCAGAAAGGCGAGGTCGCAGTCACAACAGCACAGAACACGGGGTTTGGATTGCGCGCCGCGGGGTTGGAAGCAATCTTACGACGCAAGCGCTTTATGCTCTCGATGCCATCGGGTACCTTCTCCTCGCCAAGCTTGATTTCCAAAGCAGCCCAACGCCCATCGCGTAGTTCGATGATAGCGTCAACTTCAAGCCCATCTGAATCTCCATAGTAATGCAAAGAGCCTGGGTACGCCCCGGACAAACACGATGTGTAGACGCGCAAGTCGTGGATACACAGTGATTCGAAAAGCAAACCGAAAGTCTGACCATCCGTCAAAAGCCTTTCGGGACCCATCCCAAGCGTGGCGGCAGGAATCGAGGGGTCGATAAAGTATCGTTTAGGCTTGGTTCTCAGGCGAGATTTCGCACGCACAGGTGCATCCCAACCGTACAAGTTCTCGATTACATACATGCCCTCAAGCATTTCAAGATAGGTAGTGATGGTCGAAACCGCAGGCTGAGCCCCATCGTCGCCCAAAGCAGCATCCTGGGCGATAGTTCGAAGGGTTGCCGACGTGGCAACATTTCGCGCAAGCGAGGAAACGACGCGCCGTGCCATAGCGGCAGTGCCGCCTTTTCTAGGGATACTCACCTCGTACATGGCATCGAGATACTGGTCAACAACCTCAGCCGCCGTTTGCGGGTCGTCGCCAACAAGTGCCGGCCACCCTCCGCAGCATATAGCATTCGCTAACGGCGACAGCGCAGTATTGCAAACAGACGGCTCAAAAAGACCACTAAACAGGCCGGAAAGTGATACAGCGCCCGTCGATAGACCACGCTCCCACAACGTCATAGTGCTCATATCAAGGCGCGCAATTCTGCCAGCTCCACTATGCGTAACGGCATCTTTTGCCGGAGTTGACGAACCCGTAAGAACAAACAAGCCCCTCTTGCCACCAGCTGCATCAACCGCGCGACGAACGGCATCCCATGTCGACGGAACTTCCTGCCACTCATCCACGACATGAGGGCAAGACCCCTGAAGCGCAAGCGAAGGATCGGCCTCGGCCAGCGACTTTACATTTGGATCATCAAGGTGAATAACGCTTTCGCCAAATGCAAGCGCCGTCCAGGATTTGCCACACCACTTCGCCCCTCGAATCTCAACAGCTCCGAAGGTTTCAAGCAATTTTTGCAGACGCTCATCAAGAACACGAGGTCGATATGATTGGGGCTTTTCCGTTCCGTATTCCGGCATGCTAAAATCACCTCATTGAAGTGTCCATACTCAATTTTCGAGGGATATCATACTATATTTACGAGAGTTTCCATACTGTGTTTTCGAGATATATCGCATCCGTTTTTCGAGAGTATTCCTCGCAGCGCAAAGTCAAAATCACACAGTACCCTCAGCCTTGCCAAAAGGTGAGATAGCGCACGCCAAACTCGCCATCAAGAGAAACGCCATCTAGCCCTACACGCTTGCCGCATCCGCCTCGTGTTTGCATTCCGCAAGCATATCTCGCACAACCTGCAAGTCAAGCTCTAGATAGCCGCGCGTCACGCGTAAAAGCCCCCGGTAAAACCTCGTCTGCA
>DJEE01000004.1:0-23875 GCA_002431805.1 Eggerthellaceae bacterium UBA5906 | reverse complement strand
GATTCATCAAGAAGCGCAATTGCGCGCGCCTTATCGCACGCATCGAACGCCAGGCGCGCCTCATCGCTCAAAATCGCCAAAAACGTCAGCAGAAACGACAGGTGGTCCTCCGGCATAGCCGCATCGGCCGACACCTTGAACGCATGCGCCTTGTACGCCTTGTACACCTCGCCGCGCTGGCTTGTGTTCAGCCTGCCGTCCTCGTCCGCGAACACGGACGCATACGGAACAGCAACTTTATCATGGCAGGTCACCGCGCCACCGAACGCGCTCGTATAATCGGTTGCCAGCTGCTCGCGCGTACCGGTGTTGCACTTGCGAAGGAAGCGCCCCATATCGTTGAAACCCTCGGACAGCTCGCCATCGCTTTGCGCGGCAGCCTCAAGCAGCGCGGCCACGTCCACCCCATCGATATCCTCTTGACTCATCGGGCGAAAATAATACCCCGCCAGCATGCGAAAAAAAGCCGCACGGTTAACCAACGCATCTCGAACCTCATCGTCGCCGGCATACGTCTTATCCGCACAATCGCTCATACCACATCATCCTTGATAAACAACTGGCTGCGCCGGCAACCCGCCGCGCAAAGCAGCCAAACCAATGTACAACACAGCGCCTGCACGCCGAAACCGACGTGCAGGCGCAAAGGGAGGGGCTAATTACAAGGGCATCAACGCGCGCATCTGCACCGCAACGCCGAACGCCGAGATAAACCCGCTACCGGCGACGAACATGGTCGCACGGATGGAAACCGCGCCGACCGCAGCGCAAACAAGCAGCGCAATCAGCAACGTCTTCGACGAACGCTTGACGGCAAGCAGAGACAAAACCAGCGGCGCAATCGCGCCCGCCGCAAGCGCCACGCACCACCAAGTCGTCACATCGGACTCGCCAAATCCCACATGAACGCCGTATCCGACAAACGCCAGCAGCGTCAGCGCCGCGCACGCCGCCGTAATTTGGGGAACCTTCCCCACCTCGCCGTCGCCCATCACGCTCGCAAGCAGTTGGTACAGCGCGCCGCCGGCCAACAAACCCGAGAACAAAAACGACAGCGGGATGAACCAGGTGTTCCAGTTCGCGCGGGCTTCAATCATGTAGCCATGGCCCAACGCAAACCCCAAAAGCACAGCCAGCACGACGTCGATCACGCCGAACGCCTTCGCCAGCTTCGTCTGCTCACGGCGTAGCGCAATCCAGTACACGATGCCGCACACCACCATAAGTCCCAGGAAAATCAGCTCGACGGAAATGCCCGACAGCGAACCCAAGTGCGCAACGGCTGCCATAAAGTTCAGCGGATGCCCCAGATGAAACACCGAGCACAAGCCGCCGACGACCAGCAGCACCACGCCAACCAAAGCGGCGACCTTGCGCGTCTTTGCCTGCGCGCCGCTAAATTCCGCCACGCCCGCAAACGCCAAAAGCGATCCGCCTGTTCCGGCGAACAGGCCTAACAGGACCAAAGGCCATTGAATGCTCATCGGCTCAACTCCTTCCAGGAAGCGATCTCAGGCGACAGGATGTACAGCGCCGAAGGCTTGGCGTTGCCCGGATCGCCCAGGGAATGCACGCGCGGGGAATCTTCGCCGCCAGCTGCGGCTACAGCCTTCGCGGCAGCGCTGTTCGGATCGTCCAGGTCACCGAAATAGCGCGCCTTCGCCGGGCAGTTGTGCACGCACGGCGGCACCGCATGCTGCGGATCCATTGTGTCATCAGGGTTTTCGTTGCCGTCGCTTTCCGCCGTCAGGTGGTTGCACAGCGTGCACTTCTCCACCACGCCCTGCTCCTCGTTAAACGAGCGCACATCGAACGGGCACGCATACATGCAGTAGCGGCAACCGATGCATTTTCCCTTGTCAATCAGCACCACGCCGTTTTTCGGGTCGCGGTAGGTCGCCCCTGTCGGGCACACCTGCGCGCAGGGCGCGTTCTGGCACTGCTGGCATTGCATAGGCAGCCAGTACATCTCCGCATTCGGGTACTCGCCCGTCGGGCCCACCGCGAACACGCGGTTCCAGTACGTCCCCAGTTCAACCTTATTCTCGAACTTGCACGCCACACAGCAGCTATCGCAACCCGAGCAGCGGTCAAGATCGACCACTAAACATCTTCTGCTCATCGCTCACATCACTTCCCCGCGTTAATTTGCCGCACTCGTCGCCGTGCGGTCCCAATCGTCGAACGCAACCGGATCGGTCTGCCCCGCTTCGCGCACCACGCCCGCCTCGGGCACGTACGCGTTGGCGTTGGTAGGCATGAACGGCGCGAATTCCTTCGGCTCAACCCACACCCCGTCAGGCTTGGTGGACTTCTTGATGTTCACCGTGAAACCGCGATTGGTGTAGGACCCGAACACCTCGTTGAACGGCGCCGTGTTCTTCGTCAGCACGTTCACGCTGCACTCGCGCCAGCCGCCCGTCACCTTTTTCTGCGTCTTGTCGAAGCACTCGGGGTTCCAGAAGCGCTCCATCCACAGCACGTTATCGGCCATACCGTCGTTGATATAGGCACGCGCGTGGGTGGATCCACGACGCGAGGTAATCTCGACCCAGTCCATGTGCTCGATGCCGTACTTCTGCGCGGTGCGGCTGTTCATGCGCACCTCGGAGGTGGGGAACAGCTCGCGCGCGTACGGAGACTGGCGCATAGTCCCGTGGTGGAAGTAGGGGACGCGGCCGCTGGTCAGCACCAACGGATAGTCCTCGTCGTAGCCCGGCGCATCAGGGTTGACCGTTTCGGCCGGCTCAACGTACTGGCAAATCGGCGAGTACGTGCCCACGAAGCGATACTCGGGATTGACAGCCTTGATCTCCTCGCCGATGCTCGGATCCACCGGCTCCTGCGCCCGCGGATAGCAGTACGGCCAGCCGCTTTGCGCCAGCTTGATCATGGCCGTGCAGTACACCTCGCACTTGCGCGACTCGGTGGCAAAGCCCTGCGGCAGCCCGTCGGTCGCCGTCTCCAGATGCTGGTTGTACACCCAGAACACGTTCGGATCGATGGCGCACCAGCCCTTGTTGTCGGCAACGGCGGCGTCCATCTTGTCGCTCCACTCCTGGAAGTTGTCGTAGAGCTCATCGAAGGTCAGCGGACCCTCTTCACCGGTTTGCTGCAGATACCAGTCGGCGATGGCCTGGCGCTCGGTGGAGTCCTCCTCCAAGCCCATCTGCACGCCCGTGCACAGCGGGAACTTCATGGTGAACTGCGACGTGTCGCATTCGTGCAGGTAGGAAGCGTTCGGGGAGGTCTGCGCCTCGCGATCGGTGTCCTCGGTGGTCACGGAAACGGTCACGTCGCTACCCGACGGGCCCACGTTCGCGCCCACCGCGCCCAGCACCACGTCGTTGCCCTGCGCCATATACTCGTTCAGCCGCTCGGACACGGCGTTGCACACCTTCTGCGGCGCCACAGCGCACGACACCGTCTCGCCTAGATGCACCACGGGGAAGTGGCCGAACGTGTAGTTCGTCTGAACCAGCGACGTCATGGCCGTGCCGCCGATGTCGGCGTGCTCGAGCCATTCGCCCAAAGGAAGCACCAGGTCGGCGAACTCCATATGGAACGAGGTGAGCATAGGGTGGGCCGCCACGATAAAGTCGAGCTCCTTGTACGCTTCGTACCACGACGCGGAGTTGCCCAGCATGGCCAGCTTGTTGCCCGAATTGTCGAAGCACACGCGCGGCTTGTACGGCTTGCCCGTCTTGATGGCCTCCAACATAGATGGGATGTGCGCGTAGCCCCAAGAATACAGACCCTTGTGGTTCTTCATGCCAATGCGATCCAGCAGCATTTGGTTCAACATATACAGCGTGCCCTGCGACCCGGGGAAATCTGCGACGCCCGCCGGCAGCTTCGGCAGCGCGGCGATGCGTGCCGCGTTCTGCTCGTCGGTCATGCCGATAACGTAGCCGATGCCCATGGCGCGGCCCATCCAGCCGTAGAAATTGTTCACGTACATCGTGGGGCGCTCAATGGGCGCGCCCACCGGCGCGTCGTATTTGCCGCCGCCGTTTTGCGTCAGCGTGCAGCCCGGCTTGTTCACGTAACCCATCATCATGTCCAGGCCAAGCAGGCCCAAAGGCATCTGCGAGGACACCTGCTGCATGTCCGAGGCGACACCGTGCACGATGCCGGCGGCCTTTGCCTGCGCGTACAAAAGGATGGCTTGCTCGTTCTGCTCGGCGGGCACCCACGTCAGCTGTTCAGCATGCTCCAGCGTGAACGGCTCGGCGGTCTTCTTGTACAGCTGGCCGGCGGTGAACGCCTGCACGCCGTTCACATCGCCCTCCCAGAACAGCTCGGGGTCGATCTTCTCGGCCAAATCCTCGATGGCGCCGAACTCAAGCGGCTGCAACGAGGCCGTTTTGCGGTCGTAGCACACATACGCCGGCGTGTCGTCAGGCGTGGTTTGCTCAAAATCGGGAAACACGTCGGTGGCCTTGTACGGCAAGTTCGTGTCGGGGTTGATCACAAACGGCAAGTTCGTGAAGAACTGCGAGAACTGCTCGTCGTAAAGCTTGTTCTCGATGATGTAGCGGTACCACGACAGCACCAGTGCCGTGTCGGTGCCGGGACGCACGCGCAGCCACACCGTCGCCTTTACGGCATCGGGCGACATGTTCGGGTCGACCACTACCGTCTTGCAGCCACGCGCACGCAGCTCTGCCATGCCACGGCCAGACTGCGCCGTCTGACTGATAGAGGGCTGAGCGCCCCACAGCACAAGCATCTCCGTGTCGTTTTGCACGCCTTTTGCCTGCTCATATGGCGAAAGACCCTTGAACGGCTCCAGCACGGAGCTATCGGCCATGGACTGGTCGGCCCCGCCGTACATCAGGTTCGCGACGGTCCAACGCGGCAAGTAGCACTGGGCGCAGCCGGGCTCGAACACGTTCGGGCTGCCCAGCGCCAGATTCAGCGTGGCCGCCTGCGGACCGGCGAAGTTACCACCTCCGCCCGTAGACGTGAAGAACGCATACGTGCCGTACTTCTCAATGGCCTCTGCGATTTTCGTGCCGGCAAGCTCAAGCGCCTCATCCCAGCTGATGCGCTCCCATGCGGCGTTTTCAGCACCGCGCGCGCCCGTGCGCTTCAACGGGTACAGCACGCGTCGCGGGCTATACAGCGCGTGGATCTGGTTCAGACCCTTCAGGCACAGGCTGCCCTGCGACACCGGGGCCATGGGGTGACCCTCGATCTTCGTCACCACGCCGTCTTCGGTATACACGCGGCACGGGCAGGCTTGAATGCACCCGTGGCACGTGGACACGAACATCTTTCGCTCCGTCGGTGCCGCCGCCCAGGCCTGGCTTTTCTTTTCGAAAGCCTGCTCGGGCGCAGCGGAAACCGCCGTCAAAGCACCGGCTGCGACCGCCGCCTTGACAAAGTTGCGTCGCGTCATCAATTGACTCATGCTGCTACGCTTCCTTTCCTTCCAACCATTGCTTTCCCGCATCCGTTAGCGTCCACCCGCCGCTCCACACCACTGCGCCGGCTTTTTCCAACTCGTCATGCAGCTGCGAAGCAAGCAGGCCTTCTTTCGCTAGCGAATTCAGATAGGGATCCTTACGGCAAAACGCGTCCAGCTGCGCCGCGCTTCTCGGCTGCCGAAGAAACCCAAGCAGCGCCACTGCGGCGCATCGCACATCCTCGGTATCGCACACGCGCTCAATGCGCGCGCTCGCAGCGCATTCCTTCGCCACGCACGCGCCATCAGGCGTTACCGCGAACTCGTAATCCGCAACCAGGTCATCGATCTCGTCCTCGGACAGACCGGCTTTGCGTGCGGCGGTCACCTCGCAACCCTCGGCGTCAACCTCGAAGCGCTCAAGCGCCCCCTGTTGTTCCAGCTCGGCAATCAAAGAAAACGGGCTGCGCGTGGCCTGCGGGTAAAACGGGCTGGCCATCACCCTTCCCTCTACGTCTTCCAATCGCCTACGCTGCGTGCAGTACGCCAAAATCTCCAGCAGAAGCTCGCGATGCAAGGGCTGGCAATACACGTGATCCTCTATGCTTTCTGCAGACAACACGCGCCCCCTTTCTCCTCATGCCCCGCACGCCAACGATGCGGCGGTGTGCGGCGCTTATCTATCAATTTCCTTGCACCATCTCAACGAAATCGGAATATAACGCCTGAAAAAGGGGCGAAAACGGTTCAGTCGCCAAGTATCGATTTTCGACAGTTGCCGCAGAACAGCGAATCAACGCGCTGAGCTCGGCTAGGATATGAGCATGCTGTAGGGGGATAGGGGGTTTGTATTGCAAACGGAAATGCAAGAAGAGCCGTGCAACCGAACGCTCGCACGACAAGACAACGGGCAGGCAACGCTGCAACTGGTTTCCTCGCCGGAATTCGCCGCTATTTGGAAGCAGCTTAACGACCGCTTCGTTTCCCGAAGCGAATTCAATACCATGCCCATGCCGCCTGACACTACCGCCGACGACGTATGGGCCATCACGCGCAGCCTGCTGAAAGGCTCAGGCACCACGCTGAATCATCCGGCATGGTTTAGCAAAGATGCCCAGGAGTCCATGTGGTACTACACGCCGAAATCCATGGAGGACAGAATCCGCTCCATTCAGCAACGCACGGCAAACGAATCGGATCTGGGAACGAGCATCAACAAGTTCAAGGGGCTCCCGCTGTGCTTTTCGCTTATGGCCGACGAACTGCAATCGGTGTTCGCGGACGACAACATTATGCTTAATCGCGACGCCCTGCGACGAGTCTTCCTACACGGACGCCCACCGCTTACCCCCGAGGAACACGTGGCGGCCAACTTGCGACAACTCTACATCGATCTGGACAGCTTCAAACGCCGCCCCATCGACCGCCCGCTTATCGAAGATCTCTACCGGCGGCTTGCACACAACGTCGAAACGACGTTCACGCCATCGAGTCACCTCGACGACGCGCTGGTGAACTGGAACCTCTTCACGCCCGATTACGTGCTAGACCGCATCTGCGCCTTCGCCAACGCAACCGCTTCGCCCGACTTCATCCACCCCATTTTCGTCGGTTTCGAAATGAGGCGCTTCTTCGTCGACTACCATCCGCTGCCTATGCTCAATGCATGCGTTTTCCAGATTCTACGCACGCTGTACTACGACAAGCAAAACTGCTTCGTGCTTGAATTCATTCCCACATCGCTCATCGAACGGTCTTTCGCGAATGCAGATATGGGTATCGAAGAGCGAACGCAGCTCATGGCGCGCTACTATCGAGAGTGCGGCGTCGACGCAACCTGGTTTCACGAGGTGATGACGGAGGCCTATGACCAGGCCATCACGTCACTTGAACGGCGCGTAGCCGCATTCGTCGAGAATCGCGCGAAGCAGCGCAAGGCCATCAACGCCATGGACGCCCTCAACATCCGTCAAAAAGACGTGCTGCTGCTCTTCCTGAAAAACCCCGAAGCCGTCATGACCATCGCCACGCACCGCGAACGTCACAACGTCACCTACTCGACAGCCCGTGAAGACCTGCTCATCCTCGAGCAACACGGGTTTCTGCGCATGAGCATCAGCGGACGCACCTACGAATACACGGCCGGTCCGCGGCTGCTACAGCTAGCCAGCATGGAATAACCCGCGCTCAAGCGCCAGCAGCCCGTCGCCAAAGCCAAGCCACACGCAACAAAAAAACGGCCTCCCAGATGGGAGGCCGTTTTCTCGCAAAGGATGTTCAGCGCGCTTATTCCTCTTCCAGCGCGGCAGCAATCTCCTCGGTGATGTCCATGGTGTGGTACACGTTCTGCAGGTCCTCAAGCTCCTCCAAACGGTCAACCAGGCGCATAACCTTCTTGGCGTCGTTAACGGAAACCTCGGCAGGCGTAGTGGCCTCCATGGTCATCTCGGCACCCTTGATCTGAATGCCCTGCTCTTCCAAGGCCTTCTTCACGGCCATCAGGTCAGACGGCTGCGTGTAGACGATCCATTCCTCGTCGGCGTCCTCGTAATCGTCGGCACCGGCCTCGATAACGGCCATCTCGAACTCTTCCGCATCGGCAGCGGCACCGTTCGGGCCCATGGGGTGTTTCTTGTCACCCGTCTCAATTTCCTTGGGAACCATGATCTGGCCCTTGCGCTCGAACATGTAAGACACGGAACCGGAAGTGCCCAGGTTGCCGCCCGCGTGCGTGAACGCAGCGCGCACGTCAGCTGCGGTGCGGTTGCGGTTGTCGGTCAGCGCCTCGCAATAAATGGCAACGCCACAGGGGCCGTAACCCTCGTACACAACCGTCTCGTAGTTCGCGGCGTCCTTGCCGGAACCGAAAGCCTTATCGATAGCGGTCTTAATCTTGTCCTTCGGCAGAGAATAACCCTTAGCCTTATCGATAGCGGCGGCCAGCGACGCATTGTTGTCGGGGTTCGGGTCGCCACCCTCCTTGGCCGCAACGGTGATGTTGCGCGACAGCTTGGAGAACAAAGCGGAGCGCTTCGCGTCCTGCGCAGCCTTGCGATGTTTCGTGGTTGCCCACTTAGAATGCCCTGACATAACACGTCCCTTCAAAATACTGCAATACCAGCTGAATATTCTAGCACTCATGTCAACTTGCGCATTTTCGCCGCCCCACCATTCATAGGGACTGCAAACAGCCAGCCGAGCCGCCCGGCGTGACGCTTCGCAACGCGCAGGCACCGTGAGCCAAAACATGCCGGGCTGTTTCGATTCACGAACTTTTCGGCAATCGCTGCCACCAGCTGCCACCGTCCCTTGCAACGCACGGGCGCGTTGCCGTAATTCAAACTCGCCAAAATGGGTTTGTGTGTTGATTTTATTCCAACACGTTGTTGGGTTATACTAGTTCGGACACACTTGCCGCTTTGCGGCCCGCACTACCCGAGGTGAATGATGGGAAACGTCTCGGCCATTAACGTCGGCATCGACGTAGGCTCTACCACAACGAAAATCTGCGCGCTCGACGCGCAAACGCACGCCCTGCTGCACACATCTTACAAGCGCCACGGTGCGCGCCAAGCTGAAAGCGTTTGCGCGGCGCTGCACACGCTTGCGCAGCTGTTTCCGCAGGCCAGCATCAGGCTTGCGCTCACCGGCTCCGGCGCCGCGCCCATAGCTTGCGCGCTTGACGTGCCGTTTGTGCAGGAAGTCGTTGCCAACGCATGCGCCATCCAGGCCCTGTACCCGGCCACCCGCTGCGCCATCGAGCTAGGCGGCCAAGACGCGAAGATGATCTTCTTCCGCGTCAACGAAACCACCGGCAACCTCGACGTGGCCGACATGCGCATGAACGGCAGCTGCGCCGGCGGCACGGGCGCCTTCATCGACGAAATCGCCTCCGTGCTCAACCTGCCCATCGAGCAGTTCAACGCAGCTGCCGCGCGCGGGCGCACCGTGTACGACATCTCCGGCCGCTGCGGAGTGTATGCGAAAACGGACATCCAGCCCCTGCTCAACCAGGGCGCATCGCGCGACGACCTGGCGCTTTCCGCCTTCCACGCCATTGCCAAGCAAACGCTCGGCGGCTTGGCGCAAGGCATCGATGTGCGCCCGCCCGTCATTTTCGAAGGTGGCCCGCTCACCTTCAACCCCACGCTTGTGGACGTGTTCAAGGAACGCCTAAGCCTTACCGGCGCGCAGGCTATCGTGCCCGAGCACCCCGAGACCATGGTGGCGCGCGGGGCGGCGCTCGCGCTTTCGGGCATGTTCGCCGACACGCCGGCAACCATCAACCCCACGGCCGCCGCACAGCACCTTGATGGTTTCACCTGCAACGATGCCGAGCACGCCCCCGGCGTTCCCTTTTTCGAAAACGAAGCGCAACGCGATAAGTTCACACGCCGCAACCAGCTGCCCAAAGAGCCCCACGGCCCCGAAAGCCAGGCCGCACGTACCCATACGCAAGACGGACACTTGCGCGTGTGGCTCGGCATCGACTCGGGCAGCACCACCACAAAGCTTGCGCTTGTGGCCGACGATGGCCAGCTCATCGACAGCTTCTACGCCAACAACGAAGGCGACCCGCTTGAGGTGGCGCGCCGCGCGCTCATTGACCTGCGCAACCAATACACGGCTGCAGGCATCGCGCTCGACATCGCCGGCGTAGGAACCACCGGATACGGCGAGCTTTTGTTCAACCGCGCGCTGCACGCCGACTACCACACCGTGGAAACCGTCGCCCACGCGCACGCCGCCACGCGCTACGTGCCCAACGCCAGCTTCATCCTAGACATCGGCGGCCAAGACATGAAGGCAATCTGGCTTGACGACGGCGTCATCAGCAACATCGTGGTGAACGAAGCCTGTTCGTCGGGCTGCGGATCGTTCCTGGAAAACTTCGCGCAAACGCTAGACATCCCCACCGCGCACATTGCCGAGGCCGCGTTCTCAAGCGCGCAGCCGGCGGTGCTCGGCAGCCGCTGCACCGTGTTCATGAACTCCAGCATCGTAAGCGAGCAGAAAAACGGGCGCACGCCAGCCGACATCATGGCGGGCTTGTGCCGCTCCATCATCGCCAACGTGTTCACGAAAGTGGTGCGCGTGCCCAACCTCGACAGCCTCGGCCAGCACATCGTGGTGCAGGGCGGCACATTCCGCAACGACGCGGTGCTCTGCGCGCTCGAGCAGCACATCGGCCGCCCCGTCACGCGCGCGCCCTACCCCGGCCTTATGGGCGCCATCGGCGTAGCGCTGCTCACCAAAGAGCACATGGAGAACGCGAATCCCGACAAATCTGCTGGTCAAACGCCCAACAAGCCGGAAACCGCCAGCACGTTCATCGGCCTTGACGCGCTCGACGCGTTCACGTACAACCAGCAGACAAACGTCACGTGCCCGTTTTGCGCCAACCATTGCAGCCGCACCGTCATCACGTTTACGGACGGCGCCTCGTTCGTCACAGGCAACCGCTGCCCACGCGGCGAGATTGTCGGCGACCCCAAAAGCCCCGCCACGCGCGCCGCGCTCAAGGCCGCAAACGCCCACGCAAACACCGGGGAAAACCTGTTCGAAGCGCGCGAGAAGCTCCTGTTCCAAGATTGGCCCATCGAGCAAATTGCCCCCAACCGCAACATCACCATCGGTATCCCGCGCGTGTTGGCGTTTTGGGACACCATGCCGTTTTGGAACGTGCTGCTGCGCTCGCTTGGCTTTTCCATCCGCCTAAGTCACCCGTCCACACGCGCCATGTTCGAAGAGGGCCTGCCGCAGGTCACGTCCGACACCATCTGCTTCCCCGCAAAACTGGTGCACGGGCACATCCACAACCTGGCCCGCGCCAACGTCGACCGCATCTTCATGCCCATCATCACCACCGTGCCCAGCGAAAACGCAGCCGCCACCAGCATTTCCATGTGCGCCGTGGTCAAAGGCTACCCCATGGTGGTGAAAAGCTCGGACAACCCGCAAGCTCGCTGGGGCATCCCCTTCGACACGCCGCTGTTCCACTGGTACGCCATAGAAGACCGCAACCGCCAGCTTACCGAGTATCTGGAAGGCACGTTCGGCATCCCGGCCGACCAAACCGCCGCGGCCATCAAGCAAGCGGACAAAGCGCAGCACGCGTTCAAAACGCTGCTCACCGAGGCCGGCGCGCGCGCCATCGAAACCGCCCGCGCCGCGGGCACATACGCCATCGTTTTGGCAAGCCGCCCGTACCACAACGACCCGCTGGTAAACCACGGATTACCGAAAATGCTTGCCGAGCTGGGCCATTCCGTGTTGCCGCCCGATGCAGTGCCGGGCACCAGCACCGTTGACCTCACGAACAGCCGCCTTGACATCGTGAACAACTTCCACCAGCGCATGCTAGGCTCGGCCGTTATAGCCGCCGACAGCCCGGCGCTTGAATACGTGCAGCTTGTCAGCTTCGGCTGCGGCCACGACGCCTACCTGTCCGACGAGATCTGGCGCCTCATGCACGAACGCTCCGGCAAGCAGCCGCTTATCCTCAAACTTGATGAATCGGACGTTGCCGGCCCGTTGCGCATACGCGTGCGCTCGTTCATCGAAACCGTCGACAAACGCCGCGCGCTACAAGCCGTTGCCCGCCAAACCGCGAGCCTTCCGGCAAACGCCACGCCCGCACCGCAGCCCCAGCCCGCCGAAGCGGCCGCGCAAACCAACGCACACCCGCTTCCCGACCCCTACCCGGTGAAGTACACGCGCGCCGACCGCCGCGTCAAAACCATCCTGGTGCCGAACACCTCGCACGCGTTCTCGCTGCTTATGTCGGCGGCGTTCGCACGCCAAGGCGCGCAGGCCGTCTCGCTCGACATTGGGCGCGAACACGCTATTGAACTGGGGAAACGTTACGTACACAACGACATTTGCTTCCCGGCTCAAATGACCATCGGCGAAGCGCTTGCCGCGCTTGACAGCGGCAAATGGGACCCGCACACCGTGGCCATCGGCACCGGAAAGTACATCGGCGACTGCCGTTTGACGCATTACGCAGCGCTTTTGCGCAAGGCCCTTGACGACGCCGGCTACAGCTACGTGCCCATCATCACCAACGACGACAAAGACGCGCACAACATGCACCCAGGCTTCAAAATGTCGCTTGGCAGCGCCATCCGCATCGCGTTCGGCCTGCCCATGATCGACGCGCTTGAGGAACTGCTGCGCAAAATGCGCCCCTACGAGCTTGTGCCGGGCAGCGCAAACGCCGCGTTCGACCAGGCAATCAGCAGCGTTATGGACGGCATGCGCAGCCACGGCGTGCGCGGCGCCATCAATGGCTTCAAGCAGGCCATCGCCATCATGAACACGGTGCGCTACGACCGCTCAAACCCGCGCCCCCAAGTGCTCATCGTGGGCGAATACCTGCTGAACTTCCACCCCGGCGCCAACCACGACATCGAGGATTATCTGGAGAACAACGGTCTGGAAGTCATTGAGGCGCGCATGACCGACGTCATCCGCAAAACCTACTTCTACCAAGACGCCCAAGCGCGCGAGTTCCACGTGTCGCAGCCGCCGCAAACCAAGGCGTTCAACCGCGTGGCAAACCAGCTGTTCGAAATCGCTCACGACACGTGCGACCGCATCGCCAAGGCGCACCCGCTCTACCAGCCTGCTTGCCGCATGCCCGAGCTTGTTCGCGCGTCCGATCCCATCATCCACCACACGTTCGACGCCGGCGAAGGCGTGCTCATCCCTGGCGAGATTCTGCATCACGCCGCCCACGGCTGCCGCGCGTTCGTCATCCTGCAGCCGTTTGGCTGCCTGCCCAACCACGTGGTGGGGCGCGGCATCGTCAAGCAGCTGAAAGAACGCTACCCCGATGCGAACATCTTGCCGCTTGACTACGACCCCGATGTCAGCTTCGCCAACATCGAAAATCGCCTGCAAATGCTCATTATGAACGCGAAAGCCCAGGCCAACGCCGCAAGCAGCGCACAGTCCGAAAACCAGGAGCAGTAATGGCACGCCCTAAGAAAACCGATGGCGAAGCCGCCAGCACCCGCCTTATCAACGCGCTGTGGGACCTGCTTGAAACCAAGCGACTTACCGACATAACCGTAGGCATGATAACCGACCAGGCGGGTTTGAACCGCGGCACGTTTTACTACCATTTCGATAGCCTAGACGCTCTTGTCGAGCAAGCCATCGAAAGCGAGATGCTCGGAAGCAACTCCATCATGCAAAACGTGTTCGGCCTGATGGTCGGCACGCCCGTAGACAACGAACCGGACAGCATCGTCGAGCAGCGCCTGCACAAAATCGCCCTGCTCATCAAACAGGGCGGCATCGGCATCCTCTCGTCAAAGGTAAAATCGCTCGCCATCCACATGTGGCAGGCAATCCTTTGCGAGGAAGACGATCGCCTAGCTCCCGAAACGCTGCTCGTCATCGAATACGCCACCAGCGGCATCATCGGCATCGTTGCGCACAATTCGCTTAACGGCGGGTCGAACGTGCCGAAGGAGTTTTACCTCTCGTTCATCAAACGCAATTCCGAGTTTCTTCTAACCTCCATCAGCGAGGCGCAAAACGTGCCGCGCGACACCGTGGTAAGCCGTCTGCAAACCGCCATCAGGTTCAACCTGCTGCGCTAGACGTAATAACGAAAAGGCGCTTGGCACGCACAAACGTGCCAAGCGCCTTCAACCGCGGGCATGCCGGACGCCTTCCACAAGCTCTTTTCCCGGGCGCCCTACCCTCGAAAATTAGCCAGAACGGGATACATCGACATAGTCTGGAACCGGTTTTCCATCACCGCGTTGCCGTAGTGGTCGGCAAAGAACAGCTGCACAGGGCCCGCAGGCTCCACGCCCGCCAACCGGTTCATCCAACAATCGAACGCCAAAAACGTCATGGCCGTGTCAACCAGGAAAAACGCCAGCAAACCCCACGTCAGCACCCCGCGCCACGCAACGGGAACGGCGTCAGCCGCGCGCTGCATCACTGGCAATGCAAGCTTCATCCACGCAACGCCGGCAGCGCCCCACACAAGCGCGATGCCCAGACACGTATGACCGCCCAGGTTAAACGGCTGCGAGGAGTAATCCCAGGCCACAATGCCAAACGCGTTTTCCCAAAACCATCCGGCAAACCATTCGAACGCCGCGCCCGTAAGCGCCGCCACGCCGAACAGCACGCCGGCGCGAGCCTTAGACAGACGTGCCAAAGCAACCGTCATCAGCACACCGCCCACGCCGTAGATGGGGCTGAACGGCCCCCATAAAAACCCGGCGCGGTCTTCCCAGCGCCCGTCTACGAAATAGCTCACAACGGTTTCGCCAATAAGCCCCAGCACGCTGCACGCGGCGAAAATCCACACAAGGTGGTACAAATCAAGCTTAACAACCGGTGCCTGCGCGCCCGCCGCAACGCGCTCATGCCTTGAAACCGCTCCGGCTTCCGAAGTGTACGCACTACCACGAGCAACGCCGCCCGCAGTCATTCGCGTATCGTCAAGAGCGCTCGACGCGCCCATATGGAACAGAGTCATACCTTTTCCTCCACTATTTCCCCAGGTGCTTATTATCGCACATTTGTCCGCATAAGCTACGCCAAGCTGCTTCGGTCAACAAACCGTTATATTCAAACTGAAGGAACCGCCCAACCGCCTCTACCAACGTTCGATAAGCAGGCAACAATCGCCGTCATCACAATGCACCCCATGTTTCGCCCGTGCGAGCAGCCGCGACCTATTTGCTACCAACGCCGCCGCAAAACGCCCGGCCACCGCGCTGAGCATTGACACCCTTCACACGCAAACCCACCATGTACCTAGATTTAGTTTGCAAACCGCATTCGCACATTTCAAAGGGGGCCGCATGCGCTACATCCACTGCCTGAACAACATCTCTTCCAAAGGTACCGACCTGCTCGGTGCCGACTATCAGCTTACCGACAACCTTTCACAGGCCGATGGCGTGCTTGTCCGCAGCGCCGCCATGCACGACATGGCCCTGCCTGAAAGTCTGCTTGCCATCGCCCGCGCCGGCGCGGGCGTGAACAACATTCCGCTCGACGCGTGTGCCGAAGCCGGCATCGTTGTGTTCAACACCCCGGGCGCTAACGCCAATGCTGTGAAGGAGCTGGTGCTGTGCGGCATGCTGCTTGCCAGCCGTGGCATCATCGACGGCGCTGCGTGGTGCCGCGAAAACGCCGCCTCTCCCACCATTGGCAAGGATGCCGAAAAAGCCAAGAAAGCCTTTGCGGGCCACGAGATTTCCGGCAAAACGCTCGGCGTCATCGGCCTGGGCGCCATTGGCGCGCTTGTGGCAAACGCCGCCATCGACCTGGGCATGAACGTGCTTGGTTACGACCCTTACGTTTCCGCCGAGGCAGCCTGGCGTCTCTCGCCCGCCGTCGAGCACGTCACGAACCTCGACGATGTGCTGCACCGCAGCGACTACGTCACCATCCACGTTCCCGCCATGGATTCCACACGCGGCATGATCGGCGCACATGAGCTTGAAGTTGCAAAACCTGGGTGCATCGTGTTGAATTTCAGCCGCGACACGCTCGTAGACAACGCCGCCATGACGTCCGCACTCGAATCCGGCCAGATCGCCACCTACGTCACCGACTTCGCAACGCCCGAGGTCATGGCCATGCAGCACACCATCGTGCTGCCTCACCTAGGAGCCAGCACCGCCGAGGCTGAGGACAACTGCGCCATCATGGCTGCCCGCCAAATCAAGGATTACTTGGAAAACGGCAATATCAAAAACTCCGTGAACTACCCCGCCTGCGACATGGGACCGGCTCCTGCCGCGGGCGGTCGCGTAGCCGTGCTGCACGCCAACGTTCCCGACATGCTCAGCCAAATCACCGGCGTGTTCGGCCAGGTGGGCGCCAACATCGACAACCTCACCAACAAGGCTCGCGGCAACGCCGCCTACACCATGCTCGACCTAAGCGCCCCCGCCACCAGCGAGCTTATCGACAAGCTTTCCGCCATCGAGGGCGTCCACCGCGTCCGCGTCGTAAAGTAACCGCGCCGCCGTCCGAAACAAGAAGCGGGATGCGCAACGCGCATCCCGCTTCCGTGCAGCATACCCTTACTCAGCCTCAATCGTTCCGCCGCCAACCACCGTGTCGCCGTCATACAGCACCAGCGACTGCCCGGCCGCCGGGCGAACCACCGGCTCATCGAAGCGCACAACCAGCTCGCCCTCTTCCATAACGGCCTCGCCCGCCTGCGCACGCTGTCGATAATGCGTCTTCGCCGTCACGCGCATCGGCTCATCCAGTTGCGCCACCGAGATCAAATTCACATCGCGCGCTCGCACCTCACGCACCCCCAGCACGCTGCGCGGGCCGACAACAAGCGCGTTGCGAGCCGCATCCTTCGCAACAACGTACAGCGGCTCGCGCGCAGCAACGCCAATGCCCTTGCGCTGGCCGATGGTGTAATGCACCAAACCGCAATGTTTTCCTAAAACCTTCCCGTCCACATCAACAATATCGCCTGGCGTAAACGCTTCGGGCACATCCGCACCCGCAGCGCCCTCGCCAAACCCCAAATATCGCTCGATAAACGACGCGTAATCCCCATCGGGCACAAAGCAAATATCCTGGCTTTCCGCCTTGTGCGCATTTCCAAACGAATGCGCCTCCGCCAACTCTCTCACCTGCGGCTTCGTCAACTCTCCCAGCGGAAACAACATGTGCGCCAAATCGTCCTGCGTCAGGTGGTACAGCACATAGCTCTGATCCTTCGCATCGTCTAGCCCACGACGCAGCTCAAACCTTCCCGTCTGCTGATTAAACGCCCGCCGCGCATAATGCCCTGTGGCCACATAGTCGTACCCCAGCTGCACGCGACGTTGCTGCAACGCGGCAAACTTCAGATACCGGTTGCAGTCAATGCACGGGTTCGGAGTGCGCCCATGCAAATACGCATCGCAAAACCTGTCGATAACCTCATGCCCAAACGTTCCGGTGAAGTTGAACGTGAAATGCTCAAGCCCCAGGCCAAACGCAACCTGCCGAGCATCCTCAACATCGCTTTGGCTGCAGCACGTGCTCTCGCCTACCACGCACGAGCCGCCCGCGCCGGCAACCTCGTTGTCGAACAGTTTCATGGTTACGCCAACGGCATCAAAACCCGCATCACGCAGCAGCAACGCCGCCACCGAGCTGTCAACGCCACCGCTCATGGCAACAAGCACACGCTCTTGCTTTTCGCCTTCCACCTGGGATTACTCCTTCATCAAAACAATCGCGTAAACGCAAAACGAGAAAACACCGCCCGGCGTTTTCTCGTTTCGGCACCTCGAAAATCAACCAACCTGCATCACGCGATCAGCCCTCAGCCTCGTGTCCGCAAACCTAAATATAATCTGCGAACTTCACAACCGGCCAAATAGCGTTCGCGTCGCACTCTTCCCGATCGATGCGCAAGCAATCGTGGCAGCGCCCCTCACGGCAGCGCATGTTTTTCGCCTCGTCTATCAACGCGCGGAACAGCGGCGCCATATGCCCATCGCCTTCAACGAAATACTCCGGGTGCCACTGCACCCCCATCAAAAACCGGCAATCGCGCGCCTCAACGCCCTCAACCAGCCCGTCAGGCCCATACGCCGCAGCAGCCAAATTAGGGGGCAACGTGCGAACACCTTGATGGTGCATAGAGTTCACCGATGCGTGGTCAACACCCAGAATCTCGCCTAGCTTGCTTGAGCGCATAATCGAAACCGTGTGCGTCGGGTGCCCGTATTCCGCCGTCTGCCAATGGTTCACACGCACGCCCGCAGGCGTTGCAACCCCATCTGCGGCAACCGGCACGTCATCCATCGCAGCCACGCCGTCAAACTGTTCTTCCAGATCAAGGTACAAAGACCCACCGAAAAACACGTTGATCATCTGCATACCACGGCAAATGCCCAAAAGAGGGAAGTCAAACTGGTAGGCATAGCTCAGCAGCAAGTACTCAACCTCTTCGCGCTCAGGCGTCAGCTCCGAAAGCTTGCCGTACGTGATATCTCCACCATAGCGAACGGGGCTGATGTCCTGCCCGCCCGACAAGATGAAGCCATCGATGCGCGGCAGAAGCGATTCGTACACGCTCACGTCGTTCGTGAACGGAATGATCAGCGGCGCCCCGCCTGCCGCAACCACCGCCTGCGCATAATGATTGTTCATGCGCAGCACGCCTTCGTTGGGGTCGTACGTCGGCACGATGCCTATAACGGGACGCGACGCGCCCATAGCCCTTGTTGCTATATCCTCGATGCTTACCGGACGACGAACATCCAGCATACCGGCATCACGCCCCTTCGTTTAGCCCAGCCGCAGGTCACACGCGCAAACGCAGCGCACCCTGCCGCCGCAATTAAAACGTTCCGAAAATCCTGTCCCCCGCATCGCCTAAGCCGGGCACGATATACGCATCATCGTTGAGCCCCTCGTCAAGCGCGCACGTCCAAATACGCACGTCAGGGTCATCTTCCAGCACAGCACGCACACCCTCGGGGGCGGCCACCAGCACCAGCAAGCGAATGTCTTTTACCCCCTGCTCGCGAAGGAAGTGAATCGCGGCTAGCGCGCTTCCGCCCGTTGCCAGCATGGGGTCAACCAGCAAAACCGTTCGGTTCTCAATGCTGTTCGGCATCTTGGCGTAATACTCACGCGGCTTATGCGTCTCGTGGTCGCGTTCCATCCCCAGCACGCCAACAGCAGCCGAAGGAACCACCGAAAGCACGCCATCGAGCATGCCCATGCCCGCACGCAAAATCGGAACAACCGCCAACGCGTCGTTCGGCACGCGCTTGCCCATCGTCGGCTTAATCGGCGTGCGCAGGCTCACCGGTTCCGTAGGCAAATCACGCGTTGCCTCATACACCTCAAGCATCGACACGTCGTGCACCATCTGGCGAAACAACGAGGGAACGGTGGACTCGTCGCGCATAATCGTAAGCTTCTGCTCGATGAGCGGATGGTCCAGCACGCACAAGCGCTCGTCGGTCAAACGCAGCTCTTCCATAAAGACTCCTCTCGGGCCCTGCATCTGTAGCTACCTATCATACGCCATACGCTTTGTTTTCGCCGCCATGCGCTTCGTCAGATCGTCAGACGGTAACAATTTTTCTCAAAATTCACGCAAGTTATAACAAACATCCCAGCTATATTGACTCTTACGGAACGTTTCGGCAGGTCAAACCAGATTGATGTCGCAACAACGCTTTCGCGCTATGCACCCAGCATTCTGCAAAGCGCGCCAGAAACCACCTTTTTGCCCACTTTCATAACAATTACCAGTGGACATCGTCGTGTTTCTTGTTATAGACTAAGCGCGTAACAAGCGCGTTGGACTGCGCCAAACAGAGCAGCGCGCGAACGGCAACAAAAAAGAAAACCCCTAGCGCCAACTAGGGGTTGCCTAAGTGATCAGGTAACGACCACTCACTCACAGTTGTTATTTTATCACTTGGAACAGGCGCTCACAAGGCGTTTCTGTTTTCGCACTCTTTTTTCATTGTCGAAAACTGAATCTATTCGATTGCATGTGGCTTTACCAAAAGTCGCGAAGGGTGCGTTATGCCTCAGCAGCATTTCAGCACAGCGGTTGCATGCGCCGAAGCGTCCGAGTGGGAGGTTTTCTACCGCCTAATCACGCACGACGACCGAAACAGCTACTATGTTGTTTCGTCCGATGCGTCCGGATCCTGGGTCGACACCGCTGTCAAAAAAGAGTCGCTCCCCGCGTTGGGCTTCAACGCGACGGCGAATTTCTACATGACCCACAACGGGTTCACTTCGTGCTGCCGCAAAGCTGACCAAACCCGCCAGCTTAACGCCCTGTTCTTCGATCTCGACTGCCACGATCGCTCTGAAACCGAAACGCGGGACATCGTCAGCAAAACCATCAAAGCTATCGAAGACGCTGTGCAAAACGGCACACTTCCCGAGCCCACCATGCTCATCGACTCCGGTCGCGGTGTACAACTGTTTTTCGTGCTCGAACGCTCCATACCCTGCCGCATTGCGCAAAACAGCGTGAATGAAAAGGGCGTCACCCTGTTTCAATACGTGCAAAAGCAACTAGCAAGCGTCATTGGCATCGCCATTAAACACATTGACGGCATCGCGGTTGACAAAGCAACGTTTGACGTTTCCCGCGTATCACGCATCCCCGGAACATACAACGCGAAGGCAAAACGATTCGCAAAGCTCGTACATGCAGCTAATCGTTTTTACAGCCTTTCGTACTTGGCGGGCTTCACGGCCCGTTTTGCAGTGCGCGCTCTTTCCACCCAAAAGAATCAGCGTGCGTTTGGCCGCGCTGCCACCATCGTAAAGTATCAGCCACTCATGATAAGTCGGCTTGGTAAGCTCATCGAACTGCAAAAACATCGCCAGTACAACTGCGAAGGCACTCGCGAACTCATGTCGTTCGTGTTTTACAACACGGCCGTGCAAATCTACCCGCGTGCCAACGCGGTCGAGCGTTTGCACGCGTTTAACGCGCGTTTCACCGCGCCGCTCCCCGCATCTGAACTCGAGGGTATTGTTTCCTCGGTTGATTCGGTCGTAAATGTCCGTGGAGAACAAGGCTACTACCTTATTGGTGCCCAACGTCTTACTGAACTGCTGGCTTTAACTCCGCAGGAAATAGTCGCTGTCAATTTCTTCGAATCTCGACGCACCATCCAGCGTAAAGAAGCAAAGCGCATCACCGCCCGAAAAAGGAAAGAACGCAATAGCCGTATCGTCGAACTACATGCTCAAGGCTTTACCCAAGCTGCAATTGCTAATGCGGTCAGTTGCTCCGTCCGCACAGTTGCTTCCGTTCTCAAAACAACTAAGCAACATATGCAGCAAGCAATGATTTATAACAAGCTTCTTGCAAACAGGTACAACAACAAACAATCAATACTATGCAATTTCTTGTCATACGAGTCTTTGAAGTGCTGCAGGTCTCTAGGGTACTCCCATCCTGTCCAGGATGCAGGTTCTTCCTTTGCTTCTTACAAGACGGCGTCTCTTCGTTCCTTGCATGGCTTTATGACAAAAACCCTCTGCTCGGCAACTTTTGTCACTTCGCAGAGGGTCCCTCTTGTTGTGCTTTTTGGCTCTTATGCTGAGCTTCGGTTTGTTTTGATGCGTTTCGTACGCTTAGTCCAATGACTTTTCTATTTCGCGTACCAGCGCCTTAATTTCGCCTAGCAGTTTGAAGTCTGCTTCGCCTTCAGCTTGTTCTGCTTTACGTAGTGCGTTTCGAGCCGACTTTAAATACCCGTTAATGTCTTTTGCTGCTTTTGCCTCTTTGGGCTTTTCGGCTTTGATGGTTTGAGCGATTTCTGCAACGTGCTGCGGCTCTGGTTCTGCTTTGTATTGCTTCGTCGTTTCGATGAGCGTTGTGATTTCATCAGGCGTTAGGTTTTCCTGACGTACTGCTACCACAACTGCTTCCTGTTTTGCACTTGGAAGCTTCGACAGCGCCTCGGCCTGCGTTTGCGTAATGCTTCCTTCGTCAAGCAGGTCGTTACCCTCTTTGGAAAGGTTTCTTGCGATGTTCAAGAGCGTTTGTGCAGTTCGCTCCGAAACGCCGAAGTGCTCTGCCAGATACGTTTTGGTGTTTACGCCCTTGAGCGTTGGGTCGTCCTTGCGCCATTCAACCAGTTTGTCTGCAAGCACCTTGAAACCTTGCGCGCGCTCTGAAGGTTTGATGTTGCGTTGGCCGATGTTGCTGGAATGCATGATGAAATTTGCTTGCTCATCCGAGATGGCTCCCATCTTGTGGCAGCGGCCAGGAACCATGCGCCATGCATCGCCGTACTTTTCCGCCAGAAGCTTGCATGCTCTCCATCTACGTTCGCCGTCGATGATTTGTATGCCATCTTCTGTTTCGCGCAGAATCAAAGGTTCGATTTCCTTGCTGTTCCAAATGAGGCCTGCAAGGTTTTTTACATCTTCGTCTGTGATGGTATAGCTGTTGTTGGGGTTTGGCTGCAAATTATCAATGTCGAACCAGTCAAAGCCCATTTCGGCTAGCAACGTATTGCGGCGGTTCTCGTTGGCCATCTTGTCCGTGATGGATGCGCTCTGGTTGTCGCGGGCCTCAAATGCCGCTAGGCGCATTTGCTCATCGGTCAGCTTTTCGTGCCGGGGGTTTACGTTCGCAATTGCTCCCCCGTTGTTTTGCAGTGCCGCCTGCAACTTCTTCCTAGGCATTCATGTCCTCGATTTCTTGAGCTAGCTGTCGATACGAAATCGCAGGCTTGCTGTTCGGGTCGTACGTAATCAGAGGCTCCATCGCCAAGCTTGCCTCAGGGACCACGGTGCTTTTCTCGATCTTCGTGTTGAAGTACTCCGCGTTCGGAATAGCTTCCTTTAGCATTTGGCACCCATATTTATAAGCCGACGTGTTGCGTTCGATCATCGTTTGCAAAATTTTCCAGTGCTGCGGCAGGCGACGACGTTCTTTTGCTGTGCGGTTAATGGTGTCAATCGTTTGTGATAGGCCGGCAATTGCAAAACCGTCTACTTTGATGGGGATAATGATGTGCGATGCATTGTTGCCCGCTTCCAGGGCAACAATTGCGTTCGTGGTGGTCATATCCAGGCGCGGGCCGCAGTCGATGATGATGTAGTCGAATTTCTTCTCACCATCCTTTTTGGTATCTTCAACCAGGTCTTCAATTGCGTACATCAAGCGCGTGTCTACACCGCCGGCAATTTCCGCTTTCAGCCGCGTGTCGGCATCGGCGAATCTAAAATTCGAGGGAACGCAGAAAAGGTTGTCGTACTCTTCAATCTCCCCTTTCTCATTGGTCCTCTTTGCGTGCTGCATTACTTCCGACAAGCGAAGGCGGCGCGAACTTGGCGTTGCCTGGTACAAAACATCAGCGATGCACGTTTGCTCCGATCGCGGATCGTAGACGCCCAGGCTTTGGCTTACATTTCCCTGGCCATCCATGTCAATCACAAGGACCTTGTAACCGAACTGGGAAAGGCATACCGCAAGGCACGTGCTCGTTGTCGTTTTCGCAACGCCGCCTTTATAGCTCATAACCGAGATGATCGTTGGCTTGTCCGCCGGTTGGGTTAGCTGCCCGTTCAGCAATAAATCGGCAAGCTGCGATTTATTAAGGCCGCGACGTTCCGCTTCCTTCTCGAGTTCCTCGACGGTTTCACGGCCTAAAGACAGCGATTGCTGCTGTTTTTCTCCGCCGCGCGATTTGGTTCTGCCGGCCATTTAGGCTCCTGTCTGTTGTAACGGTGATTAATAGCGAACAAACGTTCGAAGTAATTATCTACTGTGCAACAACTGCACAGTGACTATTTTAGCAAAAACTACTAATTCTCTCAATGTGACATAACAAATATTACAACAGTCAACCATAATATTTGTTAGCGAAATTATTCATATTCGATGGATTCGGGGGATATGGCAATGCTAGTTGTTCATAACATATTTTGAATGAAGTATTTGACTAAGCTTTTCTTCTG
>DJEE01000127.1:36047-44857 GCA_002431805.1 Eggerthellaceae bacterium UBA5906 | reverse complement strand
GGCAGCCGACGGGCCGGCCGCTGCCGCTGCGGGGCCTTCATCCGTAAGATGATTCTTCGTGCTTTGACTTTTATTGGGGTGGGTGGCGTCGATTGCTTTGGTTTTGTAACCAAAGGATTTATTGAATGCTCTACACTGACTGTTTTAAAATGTGTGCGAAATGTGTATTTGATAGCGGTATAATCTCAATAGATTTTGAAATGCAGGCTTTGATGGTTTTGGCGAGAGCTGGCGTTCTGGCTGTCGCTGGGAAGGAGGCCTATTATGGCTGTTGATAAGCTGCTTGTTGCATTTGATGAATCTGAAGGATCGAAGCGCGCTTTGCGTGTTGCGTCCGACCTTGCTTCCGTTAATCCAAATGCGCATATTGATTTAGTTTACGTTGTTCCTATTCCGTTGCTGAATTCTGATCAGATGGCAAGTTTTCAGAACATTTTGGACATGATGATTTCCGATGGCGAAGATTTGCTTGCTGCTGCAGTCAATGACATGGGTGAAGGTGTAGCAGAACGTACCGATTCGTTGCTGTTGACGGGCACGAATCCCGCAAGCGAGATTCTTCGGCTTGCTGAACAGCGCGGATACGACATGATCGTGATTGGCAATCGTGGGCTTTCCGGTCTTAAAGAATACACTGGCAGCGTAAGCCATAAGGTGCTAGCAGGTTCTAAAATCCCTGTTTTGGTTGTTAAGTAGCATGCGCTCTGCCGCTTAATGCAACGTAAAGGCCCGTACAGTTTGCAGTGAACTGTACGGGCCTTAGTGTGCGTTTGGTTATGCGTGCCTCGTTCTTCGTTTGAGCTGTTTCTTGCTAGGCTTTTGGTTTCATTTCGCCTTTTTCGCAGCGATTGCCCCAGCTGTCGATAAGCTTGCTGTCACGATAGACGCAGATGATTTCGCAGCGGTTTGCGCATTTATGGCATTCTACTTCGCGTGTTTCAAATTCGAATTCTTGCAGTGCTTCGAAGTTGAACTCGCCGCTGGCCATTGCGCCGTTTGTCGCTTCGCCTTCAGCAGGTTTTCGGGTTGATGCGGGTTCTTCGGCCGCTAGGAGGGCGGCTCCGAACGCGCCCATAAGGTGGCCGTCTGGATCAACGATAACGGGCATGTCCAGTTCGTCTTCGAACGCTTTTACAACGCCGATGTTTTTGGAAACCCCTCCTTGGAACACGACGGGTGCAATGATGTTTTTCCCTTTGCCCACATTGTTCAGGTAGTTGACGGCTACCGATTTGCAAAGGCCGGCAATAATGTCTTCCCGCGCATACCCTACCTGGATTTTGTGCACAAGGTCGCTTTCGGCAAATACGGTGCAGCGCGCTGCAATATTTGCAGGTTTCTTCGACGTTAGGGCAATTTCGCCGAACTGTTCAACTTCTACGCCTAAGCGATGCGCCTGGCTGGAAAGGAAGGCCCCCGTTCCTGCCGCGCAAAGCGTGTTCATGGCGTAATCGATGGCGATGCCGCCGTCAACGCAGATGATTTTGCTGTCCTGGCCGCCAATTTCCAAAATGGTACGCACGTCTGGGTGCAGGTAGGTTGTTCCTACGGCGTGTGCGGTGATTTCGTTCTTGATCACCGAAGCTCCGCACATAGCGCCAACAAGACGGCGTGCGCTACCGGTTGTGCCAACGGCTTTTACGGCAATGGTGTTATGGTCGATTTGACTCCCCAGCTCTGCGATGACACGTCGTGCGGCATCGGTGGGATTGCCTTCGGTCCATTGGTACGAGCGTGCGATAATCTGCCGCTTGGCGTTAATGATGACGCCCTTGGTTGAAATGGAACCGATATCGATGCCAAGAAACGCCTCTTTACGGGCGGAGTTGGAGTGTGGGGTTTGTTGGCTGGTCATCGGTTGTTCTTCTCCTTTTTCATGGCGAGCATGTCATAGAACGCCTCAAGGCGCGTATCAAGGCCGGTATCGCTGGTTTGCGAATCGTAACTGAGGTATAAGATTGGCAGATGCGTGTTGCGGCTTATGTGCTGCAACACGGGCATGCAATCGATTTCGGGCGTACAGCCGGAAGACTTCATATGGATTACACCGTCGAACCCTTCTTGCGCGTATTTCAAGGTGGCGGCGATAGTCAGACTTGAAGTGGGTCCCATGTCATACGTGATGTAATCGGCGGCGCTTGCACGCAGGTTTTTTTCGTTGTAGCGCAAATTGCGGTTTGTCATGTTGAGCATGCGGTGCACCTCAACGCCCATGGCAAGCAGCTTCTTCTCGACGCCTAAGTTGCTTGCTTCGTCAACGGCGGTAAAGTATTCGCCCGCCAAGCCGACGCGCACAGGGTTGGCTGGCTTTGTTATGGGGATGGCTCGGTAGCGGTCGAGCCCTGCCTTTTGGACCGCGGCAATATCTTTATCGCACGTAACGTTTCGCATATCCGCATAGTATGCCTGACGAGCCCGTTCGAAGTCGCCCGGGTTGTTCTCGAACGCGGCATTTGCCAGGAAGAAGTCGTTTGCTTCGTCAAGACATTCGATAAGCTTGAACGTGGCAAGCATATTTACCACCCCGTGCGGGATGCTTACGTTGGGGTTGATTTTTCGCTTGCAAATTTCAACGTATTCCTTGGCGGGTTTACCGGTGACGGTGGCAAAATTCAGCATGTCGAATTCGTAGCCTAGGTCGCGCAGGATGGATTCTTGCAATTCGCCGTAGTAGCCCAATCGGCATGGGCCGGCAAACTGAACGAGCACGTCGGCTCCGAGTTCAAGCGCCTCGATATAGTCGCCAAGAATATGCTTGAACGGGGCGCATACAAAGTCGCTAGAGTACTTGCTTCCCAGCTCGACCGTGCGTTTTGTTGCGGGCGGAAGGGCAACAAAATCTGCGTCAAGCACGTGCTCCACGAAAAACTTGAAAGCGATGTCGTAGTAGCCGTAGCGGAAGAAGGCAACACGTGTGCGAGCGTGGCGGTCACGCTTTTGCTTCTTGCGTGCGGGGCGCAACGTAAAGGAACCCTTCTGCTCGCTTATGGCAACACGCGCTGCTCGGGCACCTTCGGTAAGCTTTTGACCTGCGGTAACAAGGGGCCCAGCGTTGCGGTTTGAAGCGTTACCGGGCGCGGGGTTGCGGCGGTTATTGGGCTGTTGCATGGATGTAGCCGCCTCTTTTCTGGTAACGAAGAATGTCCACAAAGCTCTCAATGCGCGTTTCGAGACCCGCTGTTCCGGTTTGCGCGTCAACCGTTAGGTTCAGGATGGGCTTGCCTTGGATGCAGCGGATAATGGCATCGTCGGTCATGGAGTCGGGGCCGCATGGGAAAGCGCTTACCAGCAGAATGCCGTCAACGGCGTTGTGCAGCTGCATGATGGAACCGATGATTTCGCGGTTCACAACCCAAGGGAGCGTGTCGGAAAACTCGAAGCTTTTTTGCAGCGCGCGTTTTCTGTCGCATTGATCGGCGAATAAGAGCGTAACGCCCATGTTGGTTAGCATGTCCTCTAAGGCTCCGCCCATGAACGGGTCGTGCGCAAGGTAAGGGTGCGCTGCAAGCAAGATGGTGATGTCGCTTTTGCTGCGGTTTTGCAGTATGCGTTGTTGGCGGCTGACAGCTTCCGCTTCTGCTTGCTGCTGGGCGTGCAGCGCAGCATTCCAGGCATGTTTCGCCTGGCGAGGTGCACACCCGAAATCGGCGGCAAGGGCCAAGAACGCATCTTGCATGGAGGTGTGCTCGATGGTTTCGTTAACCTGGCACGACACAATGGTTGGTGCCTTCTCAACGAAGGTGTTCGCCACCATGTCGGGGAGCGCTTGAAACTTCGTGCAGAACGATTTGAAGTTACCAAGGTTGTCGATGCAGGGCACGAAAATGCCATCGCAGTTGCCGATAAGGGAAGCCACGTGGCCCATGTAGATTTTTGAAGCAAGGCAGCACTCATCGTTTGAAAGCGCGCTACCGCGTTCAACTGTTTCCCGGTCGGTTGGCTTGCTTACAACCGGCTTGCGATCGATTGCTCGGAAGAATTCGGTCCACAGCGTCGCGTAACGGTGGTATAGCAGCGCTTGTGGAATGCCGATGCGCTGCAGATTGGCGTATTTCGCCTGACCGCGGAATACGGTTGATTTCATTCCCCTCTCCTTCACACATAGAAATGCACCCGTGAATACAGGTGCATGTGATGGGTAGAACCATACCAGAAGAGTGGAAGGCATTCGTAACGAAACTGTGCATTAACCATGAAAGTGTGGAACTATTGTTACCTTCGCACTGGCTGCGGGCGAGGGAGCGGCGCGCTAGCGTACACGCAGCTCCCAGAACGCAACGGCGCTGGCGGCTGCAACGTTAAGGCTGTCCACGTTGTGCTTCATGGGGATGCGCACGGTGTAATCGCAGTTTGCGATAGTGTGCGCTGCAAGCCCGTCTCCTTCGGTGCCCAATACCAGCGCAAGGCGTTCCTCGGAGGCAAGTTGAGGGTTGTCAAGCGAGATGGAGTTGTCGGAAAGCGCAAGTGCGGCTGTTTTGAAGCCTAAGCTGTGCAGCAACGGAATGCCGTCATGAGCCCATGAGCCAGCGCCCGTTGCGCCGGAATCGACACCGATGCGCGCCCACGGCACCTGAAACACCGTGCCCATGGAAACGCGAACTGCGCGGCGGTACAGCGGATCGTAGCAAGCTTGCGTGACCAGCACCGCGTCAATGCCAAGGGCCGCTGCGCTGCGAAAGATAGCGCCAACGTTGGTGTGGTTTGTGATGTCTTCAAGCACGGCAACACGTCGGGCGTTGCGGCAAACGTCTTCAACGCTGGCGGGTGCCGGGCGGCGAAACGCGCCAAGCGCTCCGCGGGTAAGCTCAAAGCCGGTTAACTTCTTGAGCTGCCCGTGAGGTACTATGAAAACGGGCAGGTCGAAGTTGGGGTAGCGCTGTGAAATCTGTTCGATGATGGGCTGCATACCGGGAAGGAATTTCTCTTCCATAAGCAGGGAAAGCGGTTGCATGCCGCCTGCTACGGCTCGTTCGATAACCTTTGCTGATTCTGCTATGAACATGCCCTTTTCGGGCTCAAGCTTATTGCGCAGCTGCACTTCGGTAAGGCGCGCGTAAGCGTCAAGGCGTGGGTCGTCTATGGTGTTGACGTTGATGATCATGAATGTCTCCTGGCTAGCGTTTGTGACTTTCCATGATACCCGAAGGGTGTGCACGTTGCGTGCGAGCAGCGGGTGCGGGGTATACTTGCGGGGAGCAAATCGGCTGTGAAGGAGCTGAACATGGAAGAGAGCGTACAGCGCGAAAACGCATTGGAGCGGGCGGCGCATCCGGTTGGTCATCCGGCGTTTGACCAGTTTGTGGCAACGATTTCGGCGTTGCGCGCGCCCGATGGGTGCCCGTGGGACCGTGAACAAACGCACCGGTCAATTGCGCATAACATGATTGAAGAGGCGTATGAGGCCGTTGATGCCATAGAGTCGGGTGACGTTGCCCACCTGCGAGAAGAGCTGGGCGATGTGCTGCTGCAGGTGGTACTGCAAAGCCAGATTGCGCAAGATGCAGGCGAGTTCGACATTGAAGACGTTGCCGCTGATGTGAACGCGAAAATGGTGCGTCGTCACCCGCATGTGTTCGGCGGTGCTGATGCCGCTGATGCTGCGGAGGTGTTGAACCTATGGGAGCAGGTGAAGCTTGCCGAGAAGCAGGCGGCAGACGAAACCGCGTCGTCCGCCGCAGAGGACGGCGACGCTGCGCCTGCGAAGCCGGTTGGGCTGCTAGAGGGCGTGCTGGTGAGTTTTCCCGCGTTGATGCAGGCACAGAAGATATCGCGCAAGGCTGCTGCGGCGGGGTTTGAATGGGACACGCTTGCGGACGTGTGGGATCAGGTTCGCAGTGAGGTTGCTGAGCTGAACGAGGCTTATGAGCAGGCGCCGAAGTCGGCCGACGGGAAAGTCGAGGGCGACTCCGCGGCGGTTGCGCACGTTGAGGAGGAGCTGGGCGATGTGCTGTTCAGCATGGTAAATGTTGCGCGCCGCATGGGTGTGAACGCGGAAAATGCGCTTCGTGCAAGCTGCAGGAAGTTTCGCAGCCGGTGGGGTGCAATGGAACAGCTGGCGTTCGAGCAGGGCGTGCGCTTGGAGGATATGACCACGCAGCAGCAAAATGAGCTGTGGTTTCAGGTGAAAGCGGTTGAACGGATGCAGACGGAGTAGCTGCTGCTTGAAAGCGAAATGTGCAGTTCAAGGGCGATTTTCTGCACATACGGGTTTTGCGGGGTTGAGTAACGAAACGGTTTGAAAACGCCCGCAGCGTGGCCTTGCTTGCCGCAGGTGGGGTATCATAAGAGGCGAAACAAACGCGCCGCAGCTTTCCTTTTTTCGCGAAGCGCGCGGCGCGCTTTCGGCGCGGAGGGGCCGAAAGCGTTTATCGTGAAGGAGCTTTCATCTATGACAACCACTGGTGAACCCGCAAATACGGGTAAGCTGCAGGGCCGCACCATCACCGATGAGGCGAAAAAGAAGCTGCCCATTCCCAATGTCCCCGACTTAAACGCGTTCAACGTAAACAACGACTTGCATGTGAACCCCGAAAGCATGGAGACGCTGCATAAAGCAAGCGTGGAAACCATGTCCATCATGCAGAAATACAAAGCGGCAATGCGCGAGATGAAGGTGCGTCTGGAAATTCTTGACCAGGACCTGAATTTGAAGAAGCACCGTAACCCCATCCACCATATCGAAAGCCGCCTGAAAACGCCGGCAAGCATCTACGAGAAAATCGGGCGCTACGGGTACGAGCCGACGCTTGAGAACATGGAGCGGTACATCTTGGATATTGCCGGTATTCGCGTGATATGCCCGTATATCCAAGACGTGTACAGCCTGTTTGAGTTGCTCAACCGCCAGGACGACCTGGAAATTATCAAGGTGAAGGATTACATTGCCGCACCGAAGCCAAACGGCTATCGCAGCTTGCACGTTATTGTGCGCATCCCCGTTTTCTTCATGGACAAGAAGGAGTCCATTCCGGTTGAAATCCAGCTGCGCACGCTGGCCATGGACTTTTGGGCCAGCCTTGAGCATGACCTGAAATACAAAGCGGTCAGTGAGGTACAGGGCATTGACGCAAGCAGCGAGTTAAAAGACTGCAGTCGCATCATCGAAGAGGTTGAGGCGCGCATGCAGGTGCTTGCTGGGGCGCTGGAACCCGAAGACTAAGGTTGTTGAACGCGCGCGAACGGCCCGGTGGCTGTTCGCGCATGCTCATTTTTTTGCGCCCGATTGACTTTGAGTTAACTCCAACAATTATCATGAGATGCAACGAGAGGAGCATTTCATGAAATCAGAGTTTGCAAACGTGCCGAAGCTGGGCTTTGGCTGCATGCGCTTGCCGCTAACCGATCCCAAAGACGTTACCGCCATTGATATCGAGCAGGTAAAAGACATGGTGGACGAATTTTTGCGCGCGGGTGGAACGTATTTCGACACGGCATTTGTATACCACAACGGCCAGTCCGAGGTTGCGCTGCGCAAGGCGCTGGTTGAGCGCTATCCGCGTGAAAGCTTCACTATTGCTACAAAGTGCCTGGCCTGGGCGCTGCCCGACGCCGAAACGGCTAAAGCATGCCTGGACACGTCGCTTGAGCGTCTTGGCACCGACTATGTCGACTACTATTTGCTGCACAACGTAGGTGGTGACCGCACGCAGAAATTCGATGATTTCGGCTTGTGGGAATGGGCACAGGAAATGAAGGCTGCGGGCAAAATCCGCCACGTAGGGTTCAGCATGCACGATGGTCCGGAAACGCTTGAAGCTTTGCTGCAGGCGCACCCCGAGGTTGATTTCATCCAGCTGCAGGTGAACTACCTGGATTGGGACAGCCCGGTGGTGCAGTCGCGCCGCAATATGGAAGTGGCGCAGAAGTACGACATGCCCGTTGTTGTGATGGAACCGGCGCGCGGCGGCCGTTTGGCCGATTTGCCGGAAGCGGTTGCTGAGCCTTTGCTGGCGTGCCGCCCCGATTTAAGCCAAGTTTCGTGGGCGTATCGCTTCTGCTTCAACCAACCCAACGTGATGACGGTGCTTTCCGGCATGTCCACCATTGAGCAGATGCGCCAAAACCTTGCGGAGTGGCGCGACCACGGCAGCGCTTTTTCCCCCGAGGAGCAGGCTGCCTTGAACAAAGCACGCGATGTGCTGGCGGCCATGCCCACGGTGCCGTGCACGAATTGCCGCTACTGCGTGAAGGGCTGCCCGCAACAAGTTGCTATCCCCGAGATTATGAACCTGCTGAACCTGGAAGTTCAAACGCAGAACACCGAATTTGCCAAGCAGCAGTACAGCTGGCAGGCAGTGCCCGGGCGTGCAAGCGATTGTGTCCAGTGCGGTGCGTGCGAATCTATGTGCCCGCAAAGCATCAACATTATCGAGCAGCTTGAGAAGGCCGCCGAGCATTTCGAATAGCGCGAACGGATATAAAGAACGAAACGGCTTGGTTGCGATGCGAATCGCAACCAAGCCGTTGTTGTGCGGCGGGAACTTCTTCCGTGCATGGAAGAGTGGGCGCCGCTTGCCTTGCTTATGCCAGTTTACTCTGCAGCTCTTTTGCGGCTGCGGCCTTATCGAAGTTGCCGCCGGTGCGCTTCGTGAGCTCGCCCATCACGCGGCCCATTTCCTTTTTCGTGGTGGCGCCGGTTTCGGCCAGCACCGTGTCAATAAGCGCGGAAAGCTGCTCGCCGGCAAGCTGTTGGGGCAGCAACTCTTCGAGGATTTTGACCTGGGCAGCCAGCGTGTCGGTGCGCTCTTGGTTGTTGGCGGCCTTGATGGAACCCTCAAGCGTTTCTTTCGTTTGCTTGATTACGCGCTTGG
>DJEE01000127.1:20080-35966 GCA_002431805.1 Eggerthellaceae bacterium UBA5906 | reverse complement strand
TCGTTCACCTCGATGTTCTTGATTTCGCCGTGCACTTGGCGAAGAATGGACAGGCGTACTTTGTCGTGCGCTTTCATTGCCTGCTTGATGTGCTCTTTCAGCTCGTCGTACTGCATAGGTGCTCCTTGATTGGGTGTTTGGCGTGCAAAACGCCTGTATCTCGCTAGCTAGTATAACCCTGCTTGCAAGCGGCGCGCTTCCGCTACGTAACCGCATTGCTACGCCCGCGCAGCCCGGCGGTTATTTTTCGCAACCGTATGGTATAAAAGGCGTATGGATACCGAAATGACACCTAAAATTTCGCAGCAGGCCGCCAAAAGCGGGGCCTGCGCAGCTGCGTCTTCTCACGCCTGGACCCCTTCTCAGCTTAAGCCGCACAACCTGCGCGAGGCAAAGGCCCATCGAAACGAGCCCACGGCAACGTCGGCTAACGAGCACAACAAAAAGCATAACGTGCGCGAGTACACGCTAGGCGAGGAAATTGCCAACTCCGTGTCGCACGGCATAGGGGCGTTGCTCGCCATTGCCGCAATCCCCATTCTGGTGGTGAAAGCGGTAGGGCACGGCGGCGGCATTTTGCTGTTTGCCGCACTGGTGTACTCGCTTACCATGCTACTGGAATACACCATGTCAACGTTGTATCACGCCATTGCCGTCGATAAGGCAAAGCGCGTGTTCAAAGTGCTGGACCACAGCTGCATCTATTTGTTCATCGCCGGTTCCTATACGCCGTTTTGCCTGATCACGCTTGCAGATGCGGGCGGGGCGTGGCTGTGCGCGTTTGTGTGGGCGCTTGCGATTGTCGGCGTGGCGTGCGAGGCGTTTTGGGTGTTTCGTCCGCGTTGGATTTCCGCGGTTTTGTATTTGGCGCTTGGATGGGCCATCGTGTGGTTTTTGCCGGCGCTTATCTCTGCTATTCCCGCGGCAGGGCTTTGGCTGCTGGTGGCGGGCGGCCTGTGCTATTCGGTCGGCTGCATTTTCTACGTGCTGAAGAAAATCCCGTACATGCACTCCATATTCCACTTATGGGTTGTAGCGGGAAGCGTGCTGCAATTCCTGGCCGTGGTACTGTATGTCATGTAGTCTGTTTGGCTAAGGAATTGTTGAGCCTATAGGGAAGCGGTTGGACGCATGAACTCAAGAAACGAAGACGGGGACAGTAGCAAGCAGGGGTTGAAAGGCTTGTTCGGGCTTTGGGGCGCGCAAAAACGCCAGACGCCTTCGGCTGAAGATGAGATTAAAGATTTCGTGGCGGATAGCGATGACTTGCTTGATGACGAGAAGCGCATGATCCACGAGATTTTGGATTTGGGCGACATGGACGCTGGCGAAATCATGACGCCGCGCGTTGACATGATTTTGGTGGAAGACACCGAAACGGTTCGCCAGGCCGTTGATCGCATGATGGGCACAGGGTATTCTCGCTTGCCCGTATTCCACGAGGACATAGACCGTATCGTCGGTGTTGTGCACTACAAGGATTTGGTGCCGCCGGTGCTAGACGGTCGCGGTGACGACCCGGTGGTTGATTACACGTTCGAGCCGCTGTTCGTGCCCGAATCGAAAGACGTGTTCCCGCTGCTTACCGAGATGCAAACGAAACGGCAACAAATGGCCATCGTAGTGGACGAATACGGTGGAACCGATGGTTTAATTACCGTTGAAGACATTGTTGAGGAAATCGTAGGCGAAATTGTCGACGAAACCGATCGCGAGCGGCCTATCCTAAAGCAGGAAGGGCCCGATTCGTGGCTGGCCGATGGGCGTTTCCCGGTTGAGGATGCCGTGGAGATGGGTTGGCCGCTTACGGAGTCTGAGGACTACGAAACCATTGCGGGTTGGGTGCTGAGCATGCTAGACACCGTGCCGCAAACGGGTTATTCGTTCGAAAAGGATGGGTTCCGCTTCACGATTCACTCTATGCGCCGCCGCCGTATCCTTGCGGTGCGCGTGGAGCGCCTTGATGGCGCAAGCGATGCCTCAACGGAAAAGAATGGGACTGACCAGGAGGAACGGTGACGAAGCAGCGCCAGATGTACCGGTCGCGCAATGCGCTGGTAGGCGGCGTGTGCGCCGGCATGGCGGAGTTCTTCAACGTTGACCCGGTGGTCATTCGCATTTTCTTTGTTGCGTTCGCGTTTTTGACGCTTGGTTTTGGCGGCTTTTTGTACTTGGCGTTGTGGGCGGTTTTGCCGAAGGCGCCAAAACGCGTGCGCCCAGTTGATGTTGAACCTCAATCGGTGCAGTCTGACACGTTTGGCGTTGTGGACTGCCGCAGTGCTCGCGGGAAAAACGCGGCGAATGTCCGATACGCTCAAATTGCGCCATATGTGGGTGCTGCGCATTTGCCGCCCGAGCCCCCTTCGGTTGCGCAATCGCTCGGGCGTTCAGATGACGCTGTTTCGGGCGAAACCGGCGGCGTTTTGGAAGGGAACGGGGCTTCTGCCCCGGAGTCTTCCTCCGCCGTGAATCAAGTCCCAGCTGATACTGCTAATGCTTGCAAGCCTTCTTCGGCGTTGATATGCGCGGCTTTGCTTGCGGGCAGCCTGCTGGTGTCGGCGGGCGTTTCCGTTGCCGTGTCTGCTCTTATTCGCGGCGTGGCATGGTGGCAGTGCTGGCCAGTAGCCTTAGTGGTGCTGGGCATTGTGCGCATGTCCGTGCCAGGTGGCAAACAAGTGCAGGCGGCAACGTTTTTGCTGGGCGTGTTGCTTTTGTCGGCGGGGCTCATGCTGCTTCCCATGAGCGTGGGCGTTGTTGCGTGGGAATCGCTTGAAACCATGACGGAGCGTTTGTGGCCTTTGCTGGTTGGCGCCGTGGCGTGCTTTGCGGTGGGCCTACATGCATACCGCCCCGTTCCGGTGTTGATTGCGGCGCTGCTTATCCTGGCGTTTTGCGTGTTGGGATTAACGCTGTACGCGGAACCTGGGCCTTTGCGCGAGCTGGCGTTTGTGACGCCGCTCGGCCGCGAGCATGACATTGTGCTTCCTTTTACTCGTTTTCGGTAACATTGTTGCGGCGGACGGTGCGCAGGCTTCGTCCGCTGCTCTTTTTGTAACGACCGCTGGCCGGTTGAGCGCTGTGGGCGTGGTCTTATCAGGCGCGGCAATTGTCTACCGCTTATCTGGGAAAATGCGAAATCGTGCTTTGTCAACCGAACAAATGATGGAGGGCGTCTCCATAAAATTTGGCTCTGATAAGGCCCTCCGGTAAAATATACCCTGTCAAAAACAGCATACGCCCGTCTGACAGCAACTCCTGCAACAATGAAATACGCTGTCGCCGCTTCAGCGGCTTAGGGTAGTGCGCTGTGAGCGAAAGGTATTGTTTGAAGAAACGAAATGCACATCCGAAAACGGGGCTGGCGCTGAAAATCGCCGGTCTTGCTTGCGCTTCGTGCGTGTTGGCAGCTTGCCTGGGTGTTGGCTTTGCAACTGCCGCAAATGGCGTTTCCCACGATATGCAAACGTTCGGTATTAGCGAAACCAACGCGCAGGGCGGTGCCTCGGGCTCCGCTGAATCCTTGTCCGATAAGGCTAACGACGCTTCCGCTACGGCAACGTCTCGTTTGGCAACGGCAAGCACGCGTAACATCTCCAAGGGTGTTGCCGCTATTGAAGCTGAAGAGCAGGCGGCTCGTCTTGCTGCTGAAGAAGCGCAACGCATCGAGGATCAAGCGCACACCGATGCAGCGCTGGCGAACCGCGCAGCTCAGCTTTCACGTGATGCCGGTGCTGGTTTGACGGGCTTGTCCGAAGTTGATTGGAACGTAAGCAAGGCCGACTTCATGAGCGAGTGGACGGCGCGCATCGATGCGTATTTAGCAGGCAGCCCGCTTGCAGGGTATGGCGCAAACTTCGCCGAAGCTGCGTGGGAATACGGCGTTGACCCGCGTTTTTCCCCGGCAATTTCCAATACGGAATCCACGAAGGGTCTGAATTGCTTCCGCAGCCATAATGCGTGGGGTTGGATGGGCGACACGTCGTGGGGCAGCTGGAGCGAGTCCATCAACGCGCATGTGCAAGGGCTTGCAAAGGGTTATGGCTATACCATTTCCCTGGCCAATGCGAACAAGTATTGTCCGCCAACGTATGAAGATTGGTATGCGAAAACGTTGGCTCAAATGGAGTTGATATAGCGGAAGGCGGCCGATGGGCCGCCTTTTTTCGTGGGTCAACGGCTCCGCATTGTTTTGGCTTGTTGGCTTCCTGGACGTCGCGAAATGGTTATGCCGCTTCGCCGGCCTGCAAAAGTTTATGAGTCGAAACGATGCGAAGCCATCGAGCCATCCTTTTGCGCTATTCTGTTGCCTGAACTTCGGGAAGGATGATGCATGAGCAACGTTATTGTGGTGGGGTGTGGCCGTGTGGGGTCGCAGCTTGCCAACATGCTTTCAGATAACGGCAGCAATGTGTGCGTGATCGACCGCAACGTGGACGCGTTCGCCAATTTGGGCCGTAACTTCAACGGGTCCACCATTCAAGGCGTTGGTTTCGATGAGGAAACGCTGGAAAAGGCGGGCATTGAAGAGTGCAACGTGCTGGCGGCGGTAACGCAGCTGGACAACACGAATCTGATGTGCTGCGAGGTGGCGAGTCGTTTGTTCGACGTGCCGCACGTGATTGCCCGTCTGTACAACCCCGATCACGAGCGCGCATACATGCAGCTTGGCATTGACTACGTGTGCGGTACCTCGCTGGTGGCAGAGGACGTGTTCAGCAAAGTAGTTTCGGGCCATGGGGCACACCTGGACACGTTCGGCGAATTTGAGGTGCTGCGTTTTTCGCTGAACCTTAGCTGGGCGGAGAAAAACACCATTCGCGTGTCCGAGCTTGAACGCGACCACGACATTCGCATCGTGGCGTTTGAGCGCGGCGACGGCAGCGCCAGCTCCATTCCCACGCGCGAGTCGATTCTGTACAACGGCGATTCGGTGCTTGCATGTGTGCGCCACGAACTGATCGAGCAGTTCAGCAAGTACATTCAGGATTAGTTTGGTTTCGTTTGCCTGCCGGCAAACGAACTGTCTCGACGTTGTGCGGGGCTGTGGCGCATCGCCTTGCCTTTCAACTGCAGTGGCATGGGTCGAAGCCCTATGCCGCTTTGTTTCAAGGCAATTCGATACACCACAGCCCCGCTCACTGACTTTAGTACGAATGGGAGGTTTTCGTGTACGTAGTGATTGCCGGCGGTGGCAAGATTGGCGAATATTTGGCGAACGTGCTGCTGGAAAGCGGCAACGATGTGACCATCATCGAAGAGGACCTGGAAACGGCCGATCGCCTGTCGGTGGTATTGCAAGGCCGCTACCTGGTGATTCACGGCGATGGCTGCGATTCGAAGTATCAGGAAGATGCGGGCATTCGCCGCGCGGACGTGTTTGTGGCCACAACCGGCCAAGACGACGACAACCTGGTATCGTGCGAAATCGCGCAGCGCGTGTTCAATGTTCCGCGTTGCATTGCGCGCGTGAACAGCCCGAAGAACCTGCGTATTTTCCGCGAGGTGGGCATCGAATGTGTGTCGTCTACCACGCTTATCGCAAACATGATTGAAGAGGAAACGTTGCTGGGCAGCGTGTCGGTTGTGTCGTCGCTTACGCACGGCAACGTGATGCTTACCGAGGTGGTGGTGCCGCGCATGCGCCATCATTCCAACGACGCGGGCGTGTTGGCGTCTGCTATCCCCATGCCACAAGATAGTTTGATTGCGGCGGTTGCCTCGCGCGACGATGTGGAAGTGGTGAACGAGGACACGGTGCTGTTCCCGGGCGACAAGGCCATCGTGGTGGCGGATAACGAAGCCATCGACGAGGTTCGCGCAATCTTCAAGGGGTTGTAGCAAAAAGAAAGGAGCCTTCGGCTCCTTTCTTTTTGCTCGCATTTTGCGGTTAACGCGGCGTGTTTGCCAGCTCGTCAAGCGCTTCTTGCGGGGTGTACTTGCAGGTGCCGTCGCCTAGCTTCACCACGTCGATGCTGTCGCCGGCTTTCACCTGGCCTGTGGTGAGCGCTACGAAGAAAATGCCCTCACGCGGGAAGATGCAATCGCCGGCCAGATAGTAGATGGCGCATTTCTGGTGGCACACCTTGCCCTGCTGCGAAAGCTCCAGCAGCACGTCATCGCCGATTTTGATTTGCGTGCCAAGCGGCAGCGCCATCAGGTTGATGCCCTCGGTGGTGATGTTCTCAGCGAAGTCGCCTTCTTTCACATCAAGGCCGCGGGCCTGGGCCTTTGCGATGGACTCCCACGCCAAAAGGGAGACCTGGCGATGCCATTCGCCAGCATGCGCGTCTTCGGCAACGCCGTGATGCGCTTGGATGGTAACCGGGCCATCAACCACGGTTTTGCGCGTGCCCTTGCGCTTGGAAACGCATACGGCGCGCACGGTGCCGTGCGTGGTGCTTTCAGCGTTGGGGCCTTCCATGCGGCCCTTTTCAAAAACAGTAACATTCTCGCCAGCTGCGCACGTTGCGCAATCCGCTTCGCATGCGGTGCAGGCGTTTTCCTGCGCGGCGGTATCGTTTGTTTGCGTCATAAGTCCCCCAATAAACCTAGCGAACAACTGGGAGCATCCTATCATATCTGAGGACGATTCGGCGAGAGTGCACGTTGAATCCGCGAATGGTTGCGAACGGTGCGGGCTGCCGAGCATCGCTCGCGTAAGGGCGTTTCGCGTACGTAAAGCATTTGCAGAAACATGCGCAGGTTCACGCTAGGCGTGTGGCCTGCGGTATTATGGCCTTACCAACTAGCAAGCGCGAAAGGGGTCGTTGTGATCAACCGCTACACGCGCCCGGCCATGGGCGCCATCTGGGAGCTTCAGAACAAGTTTTCCATCTGGAAGGAAATCGAGGTGCTGGCATGCGAGGCGCAGGCCGAATTGGGCCAGACCGGCATCACGAAGGAAGAGGCGCAGTGGATTCGCGACCACGCCGACTTCACGGTTGAGCGCATTGACGAGATTGAGCAGGTAACGAACCACGACGTTATTGCGTTTACCACTTGCATGGCCGAGTACATTGACGCCGATGTGCCCGAGGGTCAGGAAAAGCCTAGCCGCTGGGTACACTATGGCATGACGTCGTCCGACTTGGGCGATACGGCGCTGTCGTACCAGATCACGCAGGCCATTGACATTATCCTGGACGACATCAAGCAGCTGGGAGAGACGTGCAAGCGCCGCGCGTTCGAATTCCAAAATACGCTGTGCGTGGGCCGCACCCACGGTATCCATGCCGAGCCTATGACGTTTGGTATGAAGTTCGGCAGCTGGGCCTGGGCGCTTAAGCGCGCGCAAACGCGTTTGGAGCAGGCTCGCGAAGTTGCCGCTACCGGCGCTATTTCCGGCGCGGTGGGCACGTACTCCAGCATTGACCCCTACGTTGAGCAGTATGTGTGCGAAAAGCTGGGCCTGACGCCCGACCCGCTGTCCACGCAGGTGCTGGCGCGCGATCGCCACGCTCAGGTTATGTGCGCGCTTGCTTGCGCCGCCGCAACGCTGGAGTCCATTGCTATGCAAGTGCGCCTGCTGCAGCAAACCGACGTTATCGAAGCGGAGGAACCGTTCAAGAAGGGCCAGAAGGGATCGTCGGCTATGCCGCATAAGCGCAACCCCATCACAGCCGAGCGTGTGTGCGGCCTGGCTCGTTGTGTGAAGGCGAATGCCCAGGTGGCGCTTGACAACGTGGCGCTGTGGTTCGAGCGCGACATCAGCCACTCCGGTACGGAGCGCGTGGCACTGGCCGACAGCTTCATTGCGCTGGACTACATGTTCGGCAAAATGCAGTGGATGCTGGATGGCCTGCAAACCTATCCGGCAAAAATGGAGCACAACGTGTGGCGCACGAAGGGCCTCATCTTCTCCAGTAAGGTGCTGCTTGCCCTGGTGAACACGGGCATCACGCGCGAGGATGCGTACGTTATCGTGCAGCGCAACGCCATGGCCGTGTGGGAAGACATCCAAAACGCGGTTGATGGTCCTACGTATCGCGAGCGCCTGGAAGCCGACCCCGAGGTGAAGCTTTCCAAGGAAACGCTTGACGAGATTTTCGATCCGTGGGACTTCCTCACGCGCAAAGACGAAGTGTTCAAGCGCCTGGAAAATCTGACTTTTTAGGTTATAGAAACCTGGAACGAGTAAGGGCTTGCAGTTCGAATGAACCGCAAGCCCTTTTCTTTAAGACTGTTTGTTACTAGCCGACGGCAGGGTTATGCGCGCAGGAATGCCTCGTAGCCGCGTTCCGCCTCGTAGATGTCGGCCTTGCTGGTGGCTTCCCAGGGGCTGTGCATGGAAAGTACCGCCACGCCGGAGTCGATAACGTCCATGCCGTATTTAGCAGGGATGTATGCAATGGTTCCGCCGCCGCCGGCGTCAACTTTGCCCAGTTCGCAGGTTTGGAACTGCACATCGGCATCGTCCATGATTTTGCGGATGCGGGCCATGTATTCGGCGCGTGCGTCATTGCTGCCCGATTTGCCGCGTGCGCCCGTGTATTTGTTGAACACCAGGCCGCGGCCCAGGTACGCGCTGTTCTTCGGCTCGAACACGCTGGCGTAGGCGGGGTCAAGGCCGGCGGACACGTCGGAGGAAAGCATGGCGGAAGCGGCCAGCGCGCGGCGCAGCGGCAGCATGCCGCCCTCGCCGGCAAGCTCCATGATTTCGGCGATGGTATTCTCGAAGAACTGCGACGCCATGCCCGTGGCACCCACGCTGCCGATTTCCTCTTTGTCAACCAGCACGCACACGCCGGTGCGGTCAAGCTTGTCGCCGGCAACGGCCAGCTGCGCCACCAACGAGGTGTAGGCGCACACGCTGTCGTCCTGGCCGTAGCCCAGCACCATGCTGCGGTCAAAACCCAGGTCGCGCGCGCGGCCGGCGGGCACAACTTCCAACTCGGCGGACAGGAAGTCCTCTTCTTCGATGTCGTATTTCTCGTTCAGCAATTTCAGGGCAAACGCCTTTACGGGCTCTTTCTGCTCCTCGGCTTCGCCTTCGTCGTTGCGTACCACCAGCGGGCGGTTACCTACCAGAATGTCAAGCGCTTCGCCTTCTACAACCTCGCTGGCTTTTTTGCCCATCTGCTGGTTTGCCAGGTGAATTAGCAGGTCGGACACGCAGAACACGGGATCTTCCGGGTCTTCGCCGATTTTCACGTCAACCACGCTGCCGTCTTTTTTTGCCACAACGCCGTGCAGCGCCAGCGGGATGGTGACCCACTGGTAATGCTTGATGCCGCCGTAGTAGTGCGTGTCCAAGAAGGCGAAGTCGTTGGACTCGTACAGCGGGTTTTGCTTCACGTCAAGGCGCGGGCTGTCAATGTGCGCGCCCAGGATGTTCATGCCCTCGGTAAGCGGGCGCGCGCCCAGCTGTACCAAAATAACGGCCTTGCCGCGCATGGTTGCCCACACTTTGTCGCCCGGAACAAGTTTACGACCTGCGGAAATGGCATCGCTCAAGCTTTCGTAGCCCGCAGCTTCGGCGCTGCGGATAGCGGCAGCGGAAAACTCGCGTTCGGTTTTGTTCTCGGAGATGAAGTCGATGTAGCTGGCGGCAAGCTGTTCAAGCTCGGCAAGCTGGTCGTCATCGTAGCGTTTCCACGCCGATTCACGTTCCATACGTAACTCCTTACGCTCGGGATTTTGCTCGCAGCAAATGGTACGCCAACCGCGCAAACCGCGCCAGATGAGTCAAAAGATACCGGGCTCGTTTTGACTCATGAACTTTTGCGCGACGGGATGGCCCAGCTTTCCTTACCCGAAAGTAACGGATTCCACGCATTTGACGAAGGTGGGGCGTAGCGGGCCTTTGGTGGGGGATAATCAAACAGATTACCCTTGGAACCGAAAGGCATTTCATGCTGCAACTAATAGATGTGTGCAAGTCCTATACGGTGGCGGACTTCACGCAAACCGCGCTCGACCATGTGTCGGTGGCGTTCCGCGACAGCGAGTTTGTGGCGGTGCTGGGCCCCTCGGGCTCGGGCAAAACCACCATGCTTAACATTATTGGCGGCCTTGACCACTACGACAGCGGAAACCTGCTGATCGACGGCGTGTCCACGCGCGAATATAAAGACCGCGATTGGGACACGTATCGTAACAACCGCATTGGTTTCGTGTTCCAAGCGTATAACCTGATTCCGCATCAAACCATTCTGGAAAACGTGGAGCTGGCGCTTACCCTTTCGGGCGTTTCGCGTGCCGAACGTCGCCAGCGCGCGATCGAGGCGCTTGGCCGCGTGGGGTTGGCCGACCATGTTAACAAGAAGCCCAATCAGTTGTCGGGCGGCCAGATGCAGCGCGTGGCCATTGCCCGTGCGCTCATCAACGACCCGGAAATCCTGTTGGCTGATGAACCTACAGGCGCGTTGGACTCCAAAACCAGCGTGCAAATTATGGACCTGCTTACCGAAATTGCGAACGACCGCCTGGTTATTATGGTCACGCATAATCCTGAGCTGGCCGAACAGTACGCCACACGCATCGTTACGCTGGCTGATGGCGCTATTCGCAACGACACGCGTCCGTTTGACCCCAACGCCGAAAATGAGCCGCGCCGCGCAGCTAAGCAGGCTCGTCGCACAAGCATGTCGTTTCTCACGGCGCTTTCGCTGTCGTTTAAGAACCTGCTTACGAAAAAGGGCCGCACGCTTATGACGGCGTTTGCCGGCAGCATCGGCATCATTGGCATTGCGGCCATTTTGTCTCTGGCAAACGGTGTGAACAACTACATTGCCAATGTGGAAGAGGAAACGCTTTCCGAGTACCCGCTGCAAATTCAAGACCAGGGCTTCGACATGACCAGCATGATGGGCCTGGGCAGCGATAGCGGAAATTCCGGCAGCTCGTCTGGCAACCTGCTGTCCGGTGCGTCTGACGACGATTCCGGCAAACCTGTTCACGAATCGAAAATGATTGCCAACACGTTCGACAGCATCGGCAGCAACGACCTGGCGTCTTTGAAGGAGTATTTCGACTCGGGCGACTCGGGGGTGGAGCCGTACGTGAGCTCCATTGAATACGGGTATAACGTTACGCCGCAAATTTTCAGCCCCGACACTGCAAACGGCGTGCGCCAGGTAAACCCCGACAAGTCGTTCAGCAGCATCGGCCTGGGCTCAACTACGGCGTCGAACGGCATCATGTCGTCCATGATGAGCACGAACATTTTCTACGAACTGCCCGACAACATGGGCATGGTGGAAGGTCAATATGACGTTATGGCTGGTCATTGGCCTGAAAACTACAATGAAGTTGTGCTGGTGCTTACCTCGAACGGCAACGTGAGCGATTTCATGCTGTATTCCATGGGCCTGCGTGATCACGCCGAGCTCGATAACATGGTACGCGCCTTCGCCAATGAAGAAGAGGTTACGGCGCCGAGCGACAGCCTGTCTTTCTCGTACGACGACCTTATGAACGTTGAGTTCAAGCTGGTGAATGCCGCTGATTTTTACCAGCACGATGACGAATACGGCGTATGGAAAGATAAATCCGGCGATGACAGCTATATGAAAGACCTGGTGAACAATGGGGAAACGCTGAAGATTGCCGGTGTTGTGAAGCCGAAGGCCGATGCGAAAATCACCTCGCTGCAAACGGGACTGTATTACCCCACCAGCTTGGTGAACCACCTTATCGACCAGGCTGACGGCAAGCAGATTGTACAAGAGCAGAAGGCAAGCCCGGCGAAAAACGTTATCACCGGCAAGTCGTTCGCCGATGAGGAAAACGAGCAGAAAAACGGCAACGGCTTTGACATGTCCAGTCTGTTCACCATTGACGGGCAAAAGCTGCAAAACGCGTTCACGTTTGACGAAAGCGCGTTAACGGCTGGGCTGCAGGGCGCTGACTTGGGCAGCAGCATGGATCTATCGAGCATGAACGTTGATTTTTCGAACCTGCCAGCGTTCGATGCATCGTCTGTCAACATCGACCCAAGTGCCATTGACTTAAGCAAGCTGAATCTTGACTTCAGCGGCTTGAACATCAGCTTTGACGGCGTGCAGCCAACCATTAACACCGAAAAGCTAACGGCCGGCGTTATGGACATTGTGCAGGCGTACCCGCAGTGGCTAGCGGCGCATCCCGAATACGCAAGCAACTCGGAGCTGGCCGTGGCGGCGTATCTTGCCGACCCGGATACGCAGGCTGCTATGCAGGTGGCAATTGCCAGCGCTATCGATTTCAGCGGCATGTCGGATCAGATTGAGCAGCAGCTGCGCGACCAACTTTCGCAGCAAATTGGCCAACAGCTTCAGCAGCAGCTTCTTCCGGCGCTCACGCAGGCTATTTCGTCTCAGCTGCAAACCCAGCTGGCAGCGGCAGTGACTCAATATATGCAAAGCGCCATGACGCAGGTGATGACCCAGTTTGCCAACGCGGTGCAGCAGCGGGTTTCAAGCGCCATGGCTTCGTATATGAACCAGCTTACCAGCAACATGTCGAATGCTATGGGCATCGACGAATCGGCGTTTGCCGACGCGTTCCAGATGAATATGGACGAAAACGAACTTGCCGAGCTTATGGCCAGCCTTATGTCTACCGAACAGTCCAGCTACGACAACAACATGAAAAAGCTTGGCTGGGCCGATTACGCCAAGCCGGCAAGCATCGACATTTACCCGAAGGATTTCCCTAGCAAGCAAAGCGTTATCGACATCCTTGACGGGTACAACGACCGCATGAAAGCGAACGGCGACGAGGGCAAAGTGGTCAGCTACACCGACATCGTCGGCGCGCTGATGAGCTCGGTTACTACCATCGTGAACATGATCAGCTACGTTTTGGTTGCGTTTGTGGCCATTTCGCTGGTGGTAAGCTCCATCATGATCGGCGTTATCACGTACATCAGCGTGCTTGAGCGCAAGAAGGAGATTGGCATTCTGCGCTCCATCGGCGCAAGCAAGGGCGACATCAGTCGCGTGTTCAACGCGGAAACCGTCATCGTGGGCTTTACGGCTGGCGTCATTGGCATTGGCCTGACCGCGCTTGCTTGCATTCCCGTAAACGCCGTCGTGTACTCCCTGTTCGATGTGCAAAATGTTGCCATCTTGCCGTGGCAGGCCGCCGTGGTGCTGGTTGGCATCAGCGTGTTCCTTACATTCTTGGCCGGATTGATTCCGTCAAGCGCGGCAAGCCGCAAGGACCCGGTGGAGGCTTTGCGCAGCGAATAGCGCCCAAATGTGCAGGTGCGAACGGCGCCTGCTGGCGGGCAGTTGCCGTTTCCGCTACACTGCAAGGGTTGATTGTGCGCGTCCGGCGTTTCGCAAGAGATGCCGGGCGCTTTTATGTCGCGCTGCGGCGCGGTTTGGAGGCAGCATGGAACGCGAAAAGTTCGGAACCCGCCTAGGATTTATCCTGGTGAGCGCGGGTTGCGCCATTGGACTGGGCAACGTATGGCGTTTCCCTTACATTACCGGCGAGTACGGCGGTGCGGCGTTCGTGCTTATGTACCTGGTGTTTCTTGCTATTTTCGCGCTGCCGGCGCTCATTATGGAGTTCGCGGCCGGCCGCGCAAGCCAACGCTCCATTGCGCGTAGCTACAACGAACTGGAGCCCGCCGGCACGAAGTGGCATGCGTTCAAGTGGCTGGCCTTGGCGGGCAACTACCTGCTTATGATGTTCTACACCACGGTGGGCGGCTGGATGCTGGCCTTTGTGGTGAAAAGCGCATCGGGCGAATTTGTGGGCCTGGAAAGTTCCCAGGTAGCGGACGTATTCAACGGCCTTTTGGCCGACCCTGTGCAAATGGCCGTGTACATGCTCATCATCGTGGGCGTGGGCGTGGGCGTTACGCGTGCCGGCGTGCAAAAAGGCGTGGAACGCGTGACGAAGGTCATGATGATGGCGCTGTTCGTGGTGCTGCTGGCGCTATGCGTGCGCGCGGTTACGCTCCCGGGCGCGCAAGAGGGCTTGAAGTTCTACTTGATGCCCGACTTCGGCAAAATGTTCGCCGGCGCAACGCTGGCCGAACAGCTGGCAACGTTCGGCGACGCTGTGTACGCGGCTATGGGCCAGGCGTTCTTCACCGTGTCGGTGGGAATGGGCGGCATGTCCATTTTCGGCAGCTACATTGGCAAGGACCACACACTTACGGGCGAGGCCGTGCGCGTGGCCGGCCTTGATACGCTGGTGGCTCTTATGGCGGGTTTGGTTATTTTCCCGTCGTGCTTCGCGTTTGGCGTAGAGCCGGGTTCGGGCCCGGGCCTGGTGTTCATCACGTTGCCGAGCGTGTTCAATGAAATGCCGCTTGGCCAGCTGTGGGCCGTGCTGTTCTTCGTGTTCATGACGTTTGCGGCTCTGTCCACCGTCATCGCCGTGTTCGAAAACATCATGAGCTTCACCATGGATCAGTGGGGCACGCCGCGCAAGAAGGCATGCCTGGTTAACGGCATACTGCTGGCGGTGCTCAGCTTGCCGTGCGTGCTCGGATTCAACGTGCTGGCTGGGTTTACCGTGCCGGGCATCGGTGATATTCAGTCCATCGAGGACTTCTTGGTGTCGAACAACATTCTGCCGTGGGGCGGCTTCTTGCTGGTGCTGTTCTGCACGCGCAAAAACGGCTGGGGCTGGGAAAACTTCTTGGCCGAAGCCGACACGGGCCGCGGCTTGAAGTTCCCGCGTTGGGCGCATGGCTACGTGAAGTACGTCATCCCTGCAGGTATGCTGGTCGTGTTCGCCATGGGCTACGCTCCCATCGTGGCGAAATGGGTTGGCCTAGGTTAGGCTTCGCAAAAGCCCGTCCGCGCAACGCGGGCGGGCTTTTGCGTTTAAACTGCGTTTGCTGCCGTCTTCAAGGTTTATGCCTGCAAACAATCCGTACGTTTCTTCATAATCGCCGCTATTTGCCAAGCCGCTCTCGCATTCGGGCGGCTTGCGTGACTATAATAACTAGCAACAAAAATCCGTTGCGAGAAAAGGAGCCCTCTCCCATGGCTTATTACTACGACGAGCCGTCACGTACGTTCAACGAGTATCTTTTGGTACCTGGTCATACGCCTGCAACGTGCATACCGGCGTCGGTGAGCCTGAAAACCCCGTTGGTGAAATACCGCAAGGGCCAGGAAGAGTGCCCGCTTTCGCTCAACATTCCTATGGTTAGCGCCATCATGGCTGCCGTGTCCGACGACAACATGGCCGTCGCCTTGGCAACCGAAGGTGGTCTCAGCTTCATCTACGGCAACCAAACCATCGAGCAGGAAGCTGCCATGGTCGCCCGCGTGAAGAACTACAAGGCCGGCTTTGTTGAGTCCGACGCCAACCTTTCCCCGGAAATGACGCTGAACCAGGTTGTGGCGCTGAAGGACGCAACCGGCCATTCCACCATGCCCGTTACCGACGACGGCACGGCGCACGGCAAGCTGCTAGGCGTTGTGACCGAGCGCGACTACCGCCTGTCCCGCATGACCGGCGAGGAAAAGGTTGCCGAGTTCATGACCCCGCTTGAGAAGTTGGTCACGGCATCCGACGAAACGTCGCTTAAGGAAGCAAACGACATCATTTGGGAGCACAAGCTGAATTCCTTGCCGCTGGTTGACGCCGAGGGCAAGCTTACCTATATGGTGTTCCGCAAGGATTACGACAATCACAAGTCCAACCCCAACGAGATGCTGGACGACCACAAGCGCTACATGGTGGGCGCCGGCATCAATTCCCGCGACTACGCCGAGCGCGTTCCCGCCTTGGTAGACGCTGGTGTTGACGTTCTGTGCATCGACAGCTCCGAGGGCTTTTCCGACTGGCAGAAGATGACCATCGAATGGGTGCGCGAGCACTACGGCGACTCCGTGAAAATCGGTGCCGGCAACGTAGTTGACGGCGATGGTTTCCGCTTCCTGGCTGAGGCTGGCGCGGACTTCGTGAAAATCGGCATCGGCGGCGGCTCCAT
>DJEE01000127.1:0-20048 GCA_002431805.1 Eggerthellaceae bacterium UBA5906 | reverse complement strand
GGCTCCATCTGCATCACGCGTGAAACGAAGGGCATTGGCCGCGGCCAGGCTACCGCAACCATCGAAGTCGCCAAGGCTCGTGACGAGTACTTCAAGGAAACCGGCATCTACGTGCCCATTTGCTCCGACGGTGGCATCGTGTACGACCATCACATCTCCCTGGCGCTTGCCATGGGCGCCGACTTCGTGATGCTGGGCCGTTACTTCGCCCGCTTTGACGAGTCCCCTTCGGCAAAGGTCATGGTGAACGGCACCTATATGAAGGAATACTGGGGCGAGGGTTCTGCCCGTGCTCGCAACTGGGGTCGCTACGACCTGGGCGGCAAGAAATCCCTCAGCTTCGAGGAAGGCGTGGACAGCTACGTGCCTTACGCCGGCCCGCTTAAGGACAACATTGCCGTTACGCTGCTGAAGATCAAGTCCACCATGTGCAATTGCGGTGCGCTTACCATTCCCGAGTTCCAGGACAAGGCAAAGCTCACCGTTATCAGCTCCACGTCCATCGTGGAAGGCGGCGCACACGACGTTCTGCTGAAGGACAAGGCGCCGTATGCGTCTAATATGCGCTAGTTAATCTGTGCCGCGCAACGCACCCGTACGCCGCAAGAAAAGCCCCGCCTGGAATATCCAGGCGGGGCTTTTGCGTCGGCGGTCTGCGGTACCGCGCGTTTTGGGCTTCCGTGCTATCGAGGGGTAACGCCTTCGCTTTCATCGATAATGCGGTGCAGTTCTTCGATGTAGCGGTCAAGCAGGGGAGAAGGCTTGCGCTCGTTGTGCATGATGTAGCCAACGGTCATGCGCTCATCCGTTTCTAGGGGGATGCTGATAATGCCCGTGTGCATTTCGCTGGAAAGCACACCGGTGGAAAGCGTGTATCCGTTGTAGCTGGTTAGCAGGTTGGAAAGCGTGCCACGGTCGGAAATGCGGATGTTGCGCGAGTGCTCAACGTAGCTGAGCGGCTCCTCCGAGTAGTAAAACGAGTTCGTAGTGCCTTGTTCAAAGCTGTAGCGTGGCCACTCGGTAAGCTCTTCGGGCTTGATGACGCTGCGGTGCGCAAGCGGGTGATTTTCGCCTACAAACACGTGAACGCCCGCATCGAAAAGCGGGTAAAACGCCACGTCGGCATCATCGAAGGCCTTCTGCATAACGCGCTGGTTAAACGCGTCCAGATACAAAATGCCCACCTCGCTGCGGAAGGACCTCACGTCATCGATAATCTCGGCCGTGGTGGTTTCGCGCATGATGAAGTCGAAATAGTCACCGTCGCACTGCTCAACCACGTTCACAAACGCCTCGACGCTAAATGCGTAGTGCTGCGTTGAAACCGCTAAACGCGCCTGGGGCTTTTCTTTGTTCGCGTAGCGCGCCTCAAGCATGTTAGCTTGCTCGATAACCTGGCGTGCGTAGCCTAAAAGCTCGGTGCCGTCGTTGGTAAGCGTAACGCCACGGTTGCTGCGCGTGAAAATGGATATGCCAAGCTCCTGCTCAAGCTCTTTAATGGCGGTAGACAGGTTCGACTGCGATGCATATAAGTTTTGCGCGGCAGCGTTGATGGACCCGTATTCCGCAATAGCAATAAGGTAGCGCAGTTGCTGAAGCGTCATGGCGTACCACCCTTCGTGAAGAACTGGTGATGGATAGTGTCGCCATTGTAAACCAGGATATCTATTTCTTGTATAGCGCAACGAATTCCCCAATTTTCCGTTGACCGAGCGCATATGCACCGCTACAATAGATAGCCGCGCATATGCGAAGTGGGCCTTTAGCTCAGTTGGCAGAGCAGGGGACTTTTAATCCCAAGGTCGTGGGTTCGATCCCCACAGGGCCCACCACTTTACTTTGCGCACTACCGCGTAAGCGGTTCGAATGCACTGGGCCATCGTCCAACGGCAGGACTCTGGTTTTTGGTACCAGCTACCTAGGTTCGAATCCTAGTGGCCCAGCCATTTATAAAGCCGACAAGGCGGCTGCGCTTTGCGCGAATACCTGGCGGCCTCATCCAATCCAAGTGATGAAGGCTGCGCGGCATCTAGACCGCACGCCTGACATGCAGGTACTTCGAAAGCCACGAGCTCTTAGAGTTTTGTGCGCTTTATGTATTTTCCCCACACAACAAAATATATTTGGTATCATTCCGGATTGCTGCGAAAAGACGAATTTAGTTTGAAGGAGCACCGTTGACCAAGCAAGATGTTATCGAACTGGGCGGTAAGGTTCTTGAAGCCCTGCCGAACGCCATGTTCAAGGTGGAGCTGGAAAACGGCCACCAAATCCTGGCCCACATTTCCGGCAAGATGCGTATGCATTACATCAAAATCTTGCCCGGCGACAAGGTGACGGTCGAACTGTCCGTCTACGACTTGAACCGCGGACGTATTACGTACCGATTCAAGTAGTCTCAGCCTGCGCGCAAGCCGGCGCGCTACTGTCCCCGAGAATAATCACCAGCGGCTGGGTGTGTACATATAGGACCGCATTAACCGAAAGGAAATTGAAATGAAGGTACGTCCTTCGGTCAAGAAAATGTGCGACAAGTGCAAGATCATTCGACGCCATGGCAAGGTCCTCGTGATTTGCGAGAACCCCCGTCATAAGCAGCGTCAGGGCTAGGAAGAAAGAGGAGATATTACCTATGGCACGTCTCGTTGGTGTCGACCTTCCTCGCGGCAAGCGCATTGAAGTCGGCTTGACCTACATCTACGGTATTGGCCTGACCACCTCCAAGAAGATCTTGGCGGAAACCGGTGTCAATCCCGACACGCGCACGAACGACCTCACCGAGGAAGAGCTCGTGAAGCTTCGCGACTACATCCAGGCAAACCTCAAGGTTGAGGGCGACCTGCATCGCGAAGTGTCCCAGAACATTAAGCGCCTTATGGAAATCGGCTGCTACCGTGGCCTGCGTCACCGCAAGGGCCTGCCCGTTCGCGGTCAGCGCACCCACACGAATGCCCGTACCCGCAAGGGTCCGCGCAAGCAAATCGGCGGCAAGAAGAAGTAAGTAAGGGAGCTAAGAAGTGGCAACTAAGAAAAACGTGCGCACGCGCATCAAGCGCTCCGAGCGCAAGAACATTGCCGTTGGTGCTGCGCATATCAAGTCTACGTTCAACAACACCATCGTCAGCATCACTGATCCTCAGGGCAACGTGATCTCTTGGCAGTCCGCCGGTACCGTCGGCTTCAAGGGCTCTCGTAAGTCCACGCCGTTTGCCGCGCAGATGGCTGCTGAGGCTGCTGCCAAGACGGCTATGGAGCACGGCCTGAAGAAGGTCGCCGTGTACGTCAAGGGCCCCGGCTCTGGTCGTGAGACGGCTATCCGCTCTCTGCAGGCTACCGGCCTGGAAGTGGCTAGCATTCAGGACTGCACCCCCATTCCGCACAACGGCTGCCGCCCCAAGAAGCGTCGTCGCGTGTAACTGAAAGGATCTATTAACTATGGCTATCAATAGAACTCCGGTTCTTAAGCGCTGCCGCCAGCTGGGCCTGGATCCCGTTGTGCTGGGTTACAGCAGCTCTAAGACTTCCAAGCGTGAGCCGAAGCGTCGTCGTAAGGAATCCGAGTACGCGATGCAGCTGCGCGAGAAGCAGAAGGTTAAGTTCATCTACGGCGTGCTGGAGAAGCAGTTCCATGGCTACTTCAACAAGGCCAAGTCTATGCCCGGCATCACCGGCGACAACCTGATGATCATCCTTGAGTCTCGTCTGGACAGCGTTATCTTCCGTCTGGGCTTTGCTCGCACGCGTAAGGAAGCTCGTCAGATCGTGACCCACGGTCACATCACCGTGAACGGCCGTCGCGTTGACATCCCGTCTTTCCGCGTTAAGGCTGGCGACGTGATCGCTGTTGCCGACAAGTCCAAGGAGCTGTTGGTTATCAAGAGCGCTTTGGTTTCCAACGCTCGTTTCCAGGTGCCTGCTTGGCTGGAAGTTGACATCGAGAAGCTGCAGGGCAGCGTTCTTGCTCTTCCGACCCGCGATCAGATCGACCTCGACATCCGCGAACAGCTCATCGTCGAGCTCTACTCCAAGTAATCGCGCGATAGTAAGGAGGCTTACCCAACATGACAGAGTTCATGAGGCCGACGGTAACAACGGAAGAAGTCAACGATACTGTTGCGCGTTTCATCGTGGAACCGCTGGAGCGTGGCTACGGCTATACGCTGGGTAACAGCATGCGTCGCGTTCTGCTGTCCTCTTTGGATGGCGCTAAGGCGACGGCCATCCAGATCGAAGGTGTGCAGCACGAGTTCACCACGGCCGAGGGCGTTATCGAGGATATCACCGATATCGTTCTGAACGTCAAGGGCCTGGTGTTCTCGGCTCTGAACGACGACGTGGAAGAGGCTACGGCTCACGTTTCCGCTGAAGGCCCGTGCGTGGTTACTGGTGCGGACCTGCAGGTTCCTACCGAGTTCACGCTGGTCAACCCCGATCATGTTATTGCTACGGTTGCCGATGGCGGCCAGCTGGACATGACGGTTCGTATTGGCGTGGGTCGCGGCTACGTGTCTGCCGAGCGCAACAAGCGCACCGAGGATCCCATCGGCGTCATCCACGTTGACTCGCTGTTCTCCCCGGTTCGCCGTTGTACGATGAACGTCACCGACACCCGTGTGGGTCAGCGTACCGACTACGATAAGCTGGTTTTGGAAGTTGAGACGGACGGCTCCATTGCTCCTATTGACGCAGTGACCCGCGCCGCCAACATCATCAACCAGTATATGGGTGCGTTCCTCAGCCTGACCAGCACCCCCGAAGAGGAAGAGGGCGAAGTGCCGTCCATCTTTGCTCCGGAGGGTCAGGAGTCGAACGCCGAGCTGGACAAGCAGATCGAAGACCTCGACCTGTCCGTCCGCTCGTACAACTGCCTGAAGCGTGCCGGTATCCACTCGGTGCGCCAGCTGGTCGAGTTCTCCGAGAACGACCTGCTGAACATCAGGAACTTTGGTGCGAAGTCCATCGAGGAAGTGAAGGACAAGCTCATTTCCATGGACCTCAATTTGAAGCAATAGGAGATACCTACAATGAGGCATAACTACAAGGGCCGTAAGCTGGGCACCGACTTCGCCCACACCAAGGCCATGAAGCGTAGTCTGGTGCAGGCGCTGTTCCTGAACGACCGCATCAAGACCATCGAGTCCCGCGCAAAGGAAATTCGTCCCGATGTTGATAAGATCATCACCTGGGCGAAGAAGGGCGACCTGCATAGCCGTCGTCTGGCCATTGCTGCGCTGGGCAACGACAAGGAACTGGTCCGCGAAATCTTCGAGAAGGTTGCGCAGGGCATGTTCGCTGACCGCCAGGGCGGTTACACCCGCATCATGAAGCTGGGCAACCGCAAGGGCGACAACGCTCCCATGGTTATCATGGAGCTGTGCACCGAGCCGGTAGCCAAGAAGGCCGAGAAGCCTGCTGCTAAGAAGGCTGCTCCGAAGAAGGTTGAGGCTGAAGAGCCGAAGGCCGAGGAAAAGGCTGAAGCTGCTAAGGCTTCCGAGGCTGCTGCCGAGGAGAAGGCCGAATAGGCTGTTTCGCATGCGCGTTCAGAAAGGACCCTTCGGGGTCCTTTCTTTTTGCGTTGTGGTGCCTCTAGCGTGCTTGCTGTCGCGCATTTTGTTCATACGCTTCCGAACACCTTGCTTGCGCTGACTTGACGCGAGGCTGCGGTATACTTCGCTCCATGAATTTGCAAGTGAGTGCATACATTCCCGGTTCTTCTCCCGTGCATAGGTGCGATGCGCGCGTGAAAATCACGCTGCTTGTTGCATATACCGTTGCACTGTTTCTTGAAGCGACGTGGCTAGGCCAGGCGTTGCTTGCGCTTTCGTTCTGCGCGTTGCTTGCGCTGTCGCGGATTCCTGCTGGCCGAGTGCTGAAAATGGGGCTGCCCGTATATGTTTTGGCCGCAGTCACCGTGTTGTTTGCAACCATAAATGCAAATGCGGGGTTTGAGCTCGGATGCTTTTACGGCGTGCGCATGATTTTGCTGGTGCTTGCAAGCTTGCTGCTTGCATATACCACCACGTCAACTATGCTAACGAACGCGCTGTGCTGGTTTCTGCGCCCTTTGCGCTTGCTCCATGTTCCCGTTGATGACATAGCCACGGTGTGCTGCTTGGCCTTGCGCTTCATCCCGCTGACAGCTCAAGAGCTTTGCATAGTGCACGACGCTTTGTATTCCAGGGGCGCATCGTTTTCTAGCGGCGGGCTGGTTGCGCGGCTGTCTGCCTGGGCGTCGGTGTTCATTTCCTTGTTTGTAAACCTGTTTCGCAGAGCCGACCGATTGTCGGTGGCAATGGATGCGCGCTGCTATGACGCGCCTGGCGTTGTGCGCTCGTCTTTGGAGCGCGTGCAAGTTGGCGCTGGTTCTGCGGCCGCCCTTGCCGTTGGCTTGCTGCTGTTTGCGATGATTGCGGCATTTCTATAGTACGCAGCTCCGCGCACTGATGCATTTTGCCGCCCATCGGAGTGCCCGCGTGTAAAGCGGTGAGCATGGTATGATACGCCCGTATGGCCTGGCGCACGTGACGCGCCGGGATTACGGGAAACATCCTACGAGGAGGCATTCATGAGCGTCATCATCGATGTGTTCGGACGTGAAGTTCTGGACTCTCGCGGCAACCCCACGGTGGAAGTGGAAGTTGTGTTGGAGGATGGTTCCTTCGGCCGTGCGGCGGTTCCCTCTGGTGCGTCTACGGGCGCGTTTGAGGCTGTCGAGCTGCGCGACTGCGACAAGGATCGCTACCTGGGCAAGGGCACGCTTGATGCCGTTGGTCACGTGAACGACGAGATTGCCGATGCCCTTATCGGCTTCGAGGCCGACGACCAGCGCGCTATCGACGACGTTATGCTGGAGCTTGACGGCACTGAAAACAAGGGTGCGTTGGGCGCAAACGCCATCCTGGGCGTTTCTTTGGCGTGCGCTAAGGCTGCTGCGGAGTCTGCAGGTTTGCCGCTGTACAAGTATATCGGCGGCGTGAACGGCCACATTCTGCCTACGCCCATGATGAACATTCTGAATGGCGGCGTGCATGCCGACAACAACGTGGACTTCCAGGAGTTCATGATCATGCCGGTTGGCGCGGAGACGTTTGCTGAGGCGCTGCGCTGGTGCGCCGAGATTTACCACACGCTCAAAAAGGTTCTGCATGATGCGGGCCTGGGCGGCGGTGTTGGCGATGAGGGCGGCTTTGCGCCGAACTTCACCACGAACGAAGAGCCCCTGCAGTACATCGTAAAGGCCTGCGAAGCTGCTGGTTATAAGCCTGGCGAGGACATCATGTTCGCTATGGACCCGGCTTCCACCGAGTTCTATAACGCCGAAACGGGCAAGTACGAGCTGAAGGGCGAAGGCCGTGAGCTGACCAGCGCTGAAATGGTTGATTACTGGGAGGCGCTGGTTGACAAGTACCCCATCATTTCCATTGAAGACGGCATGGCCGAGGAAGACTGGGATGGTTGGAAGGCGCTGACCGACCGCATTGGCAATCGTGTGCAGCTGGTGGGCGACGACTTGTTCGTCACGAACTCCAAGCGCCTGGCCAAGGGCATTGAGCTTGGTTGCGCAAACGCCATCCTCATCAAGGTGAACCAGATTGGCAGCCTGTCCGAAACACTTGATGCCATCGAAATGGCAAAGCAGGCCGGCTACGCATGCGTGATGAGCCATCGTTCCGGCGAAACGGAAGACACCACCATTGCCGATTTGGCAGTGGCGCTGAATACCGGCCAAATCAAAACGGGCGCGCCGTGCCGCAGCGACCGTGTGGCCAAGTATAACCAGCTGCTGCGCATTGAAGAGGAGCTTGACTCTCAGGCGCAATACGCCGGCCGCAACGCGTTCTACAACATTAAGCGTTAAACCGTTTCGCTGGTCTGTTGGCTGGTGAACCAGCTCGACGCTGCGGGCCGCTCCGGCACCTGACTTCGCTTTCAACTGCAGGAAGCATGGATTGCATCCTGTCTTTCTTGCTTTGAGCGATTTCTGAGTGCCAGGGCGGCCTTTGCTATTTTTCCAACCTCGAACCGCCATTGTTCTTGATGCCTGGGTTGTTGCCGCTTTTTCGCCATGGGAAAACATTGGCCTGCTACAATGGCAAGCATGTGTATTACCGCGTCAGTCAAGGAAAGATGGACGATGAAACAGTACAACCCTCACGAGATTGAGCCTCGTTGGCAAAAGGTTTGGGAGGATTCCAACCTGTACAAGGTTACGGAGGATCACACCAAGCCGAAGAAGTACGTGCTTGAGATGTTCCCGTACCCTTCGGGCGACATTCACATGGGCCACGTGCGCAATTACACCATTGGCGACGTGATTGCTCGCTACTCCAAGATGCGCGGTTTCGACGTGTTGCACCCCATGGGCTGGGACGCGTTTGGTTTGCCTGCAGAAAACGCCGCCATCAAGCATCATAGCCATCCTGCAAAGTGGACGTATGCGAACATTGAAACGCAGAAGGCCAGCTTCAAACGCATGGGCCTTTCCTACGACTGGGACCGCACCGTGGTTGCGTGCGACCCGGAGTACTACCGCTGGGGCCAGTGGATTTTCCTGCAGTTCTGGAAACGCGGTCTGGTGGAGCGCCGCAATTCTCCGGTGAACTGGTGCCCGAAGTGCCAGACGGTGCTCGCGAACGAGCAGGTAACCGAAGGCGAGTGCTGGCGCTGCCACAGCGCCGTTGAAAAGCGCGACCTGACGCAGTGGTACTTCAAAATTACCGATTACGCGCAGGAGCTGCTTGACGATCTGGACAAACTGGACGGCTGGCCCGAGCGCGTGAAGCAGATGCAGGCGAACTGGATTGGCCGCTCCGAGGGTGCTGAAGTGAAGTTCGCGCTGTGCGACAAGCAAGGCAACGCGCCTGAAAACCCCACGGAAGACGACCTGATTACCGTGTTCACCACGCGTGCCGACACGCTGTTCGGCTGCAGCTTCTTCTTGCTGGCGCCTGAAAGCCCCATTTTGAAGGGCCTGGTGGAAGGCACGGAATACGAAGCCGCCGTTATGAAGGTGGTTGAAGACGCAAAGAAGATCACCGCGGTTGAGCGCGCGCAGGGCAACAAGGAAAAGCACGGCGCGTTTACCGGCCGTTACGTAGTGAACCCCGTGAACGGTGAGAAGGTGCCGGTGTGGGTTGCCGACTACATCGTGGCCGACTATGGCACCGGCGCGGTTATGGCCGTGCCGTGCGGCGATCAGCGTGACTTCGAGTTTGCCAAGAAATATGACCTGCCCATTATCCCCATCATCCTGAAGGACGATGACCCGCTGTTCGAGCAGCTCAAAGACGAGCAGAACCGTGTGGTTACCAGCGTTGATTGGGATGCGGCCATGGAGGCTGAAGGTCGTTTGGTGCAGTCCGGCAAGTACACGGGCCTGACGGGCGGCAAGCATTCCGAAGGCGAAGAGGCCATCGTTGCCGATCTGGAGGCGATGGGCCGTGGCCGCCGCAAGGTTGAATATCGTTTGCGCGATTGGCTGATTTCCCGTCAGCGTTATTGGGGCAACCCCATCCCTATGATTTACTGCGACAAGTGCGGCTTGGTGCCGGTGCCAGAAGAGGACCTGCCGGTGCGCCTGCCCGAGGACATTGACCTGGCGGCTGGCGAAACGCTGGCAACGCACGAGGGCTTTGCGAAGTGCACGTGCCCGAAGTGCGGCGGCCCTGCTCGTCGTGAGACGGACACTATGGACACGTTCACGTGTTCAAGCTGGTATTACCTGCGCTACACCGACCCGCACAACACCGAGCTGCCGTTCGACAGCGCTAAAACGAACCGCTGGATGCCGGTTGACCAGTACATCGGCGGCATCGAGCACGCTATTTTGCACCTGCTGTACAGCCGCTTCTTCACGAAGGTGCTGCGCGATATGGGCATGGTGGACTTCGATGAGCCGTTCAAGAACCTGCTGTGCCAAGGCATGGTGCTTGACGAGCACGGCGACGTTATGAGCAAGTCGAAGGGCAACGTCATTTCGCCTGAAGAGATGATTGCGGGCTACGGCTGCGATGCTGTGCGCGCATACATCCTGTTCATGGCTCCGCCCGATAAAGAGCTGCAGTGGAACGAGGACGGCCTGGCGGGCATGCACAAGTTCCTCAACCGCGTGTGGCGCATGGTAAATGACCTGGCGGGCACTGCTGACGAGGACACGCTGTACCAAGCCGGCGCGAGCGATGCAGAGGTTGCCGCGGCTCGCAAGGTGCTGCTGCGCGAACGTCATCGCGTGGCGGGCAAGGTTGTTGATGACTTCGATCGCAACAATTTCAACACCGCCATTGCCGCCATCATGGAGCTGGTGAACGCCACGGGCGATTACCTGCGCAAGGTTGGGCCCGAGCAGCGTGCTGCTTCTGCCGACGAGCAAGCGTTCGCTACCGAAATTGCCGAGGTGCTGGTGAAGCTGCTGGCGCCTATTTGTCCGCATATGACCGAAGAGCTGTGGCATGACGTGCTGGGCCACGAGGATTCTGTCCACACGCAAGCCTGGCCCGAGTTTGACCCGGAAAAGGCCAAAGACGATGAGGTTGAGCTGGCAGTTCAGGTGAACGGCAAGGTAAAGGCGCGCATCACGGTTGCGGCAGATGCCGAAGACGAAGCCGTGAAAGCCGTGGCGCTTGAGGCGGTAAAGGCCGCCGTTGAGGGCAAGGACCTGAAGAAGGTAATCGTAGTGCCCGGCCGCCTGGTGAACATCGTGGCTAAGTAATGGCATGCATGCTATAATTGCGGCAACAGCGGTGCCCGTAGGTTAAACGCTAGGCGGGCGAAGCACTTGGTTTGGGAGCGGTAGCTGCAACTACCGCTCCTTTTTTGTTCCGAGTGGACACTCTCCCTTCGACATAAACTATAAAATCTATGAGGAACAATCCGATTGAGCAGATAGCTGCCAAAGCAAACAGATAGTCCATGACGATCACCTCCCTTCGAAGGCGTCGCCCAAGGTTCGAACGAGCACCGCTGTCCGAAGAACATACCATGAGGGAAAACGGGAATAAGGCTTGATATTCCGCGAGCTCCGAAATGTTGAAGCGCTTTCGGGCTCGTTTGTTTTTGCGGTTAAGTTTCGGTGACGTTGTTGCGCCGTTCTGGGAAGGGGGTTGCAGGGGGCTTTCGTGCTTTGCTAACCTCGAGAGCCTATGAGCTGTGCGAAGAAACATAAGGGATGCCTAAGGCGGGTGCTTGATATGATCCTTGCTGTGGTGATGGCTGTTGTTGCGGTGTTTGCCGTAACGAATGTTGTTACCATTGTGGGGTCGAAAAGCTCCATTGTGACAACGGAAGAGGCAAGCATTCAAAGCGCCGATGCCGTTGTAGTGCTGGGCGCGTCGGTGTTTGCCGATGGGACGCCCTCGGGCATTTTGCAAGACCGCCTAGACGACGGCATCGCGTTGTATTTTGCCGGCGTTGCGCCCAAGCTGATTATGAGCGGCGATAACGGCACCGCTTCGTATAACGAAGTGCGCGTGATGAAGCAATACGCGGTTGCGAAGGGCGTGCCAAGCGAGGACATCTTCTGCGACCATGCGGGTTTTTCTACGTATGAAAGCATGTATCGTGCAAAGTACGTGTTTGGTTGCGAACGCATTGTGGTGGCAACGCAAACGTATCACCTGTATCGTGCGCTGTGGTCGGCGAAAAGCTTAGGGATGCAAGCCGTTGGCGTGCCCAGCGATTACCACGAATATCAGAAGCAGCTGCAATACGACATCCGTGAAATTCCGGCTCGCACGAAGGACTTCTTCAAGGCGTTGGTGCGCGTGCCGTCAACGTATGTGGGCGATCCCATAAGCCTGAACCAAGACGGCGACGTCACAAACTAGGCTACTCCTTTAGGTCTTTCGGGTTGAACGTTTCCAGCAGGTCGACAAGTTCCTGCTTCTTGTGAATATCCAGCTTGGCGTATATGCGCTTACTGTGCGTGCGGATGGTGTTCTCCGACACCACCAGCTGCTCGGCGATGCGGGCTACGGTGTTGCCGCGTGCGATAAGCTCCATGACTTCCGTTTCGCGTGCGGATAGGCGGTAATGCTGGCGTACGAGCGCAGCTTGCTTCGATAGGCGGTCTTGATACGTGGGACCGTCGTCGCGCTTGCTTGGCAGTGGCTGCTCTTTTTGCACGGCAGGCTCGGCGGGAGTGGCTGTTTCGCTGGCTTTTTCAGCGTTTACTTCGGCAGCGTCAAGGTCGATTTGGCGCTCTTCGATGGCGTCAGCCTCGGTAGGCACACCGGCCATAAGCTCGATATCGTCGGCTTCACCCATGGCAAGCGCGCGTTTGAACCCGCCTTGCCCAATGAAGAACATCAAACCCAGCAGATACACGGCCACTAACGCCACAATAGCTTGCGGCTCCATGCCGATAACGCGGATTTGTTCGGCGAATGTGCCGGCCAGAAAACCGACGTCATGCAGCGCGTACACGATGCCGCCGAAGAAACCGTAGATGAATACAGGGTTGATGCCGCGGTCGCGCGATGCCTGGGCGCATTGGATCATCATAAGCACGATGGCAACGCTGTACACGGCGTACAGGATGGCGGCCTGCCAGCGGGCGTAGCCGACCGAGCAGAATGGCAGCACAAGAAACGATGATATGACCAGCGGAAACGCAACGCGGTATGCGCTGGTAACGTTCATGCGCACGTTCTTGAATTGCCACAGTACTAGCACGCCTACGCCGGCGATAAGGCACCCGACCATGGATAACACGTTCACAAGGCTGCCGACCTGCGGTTCCCCGATGGCTAGCGCGCGCATGACGCCGGTACAGAACCCGATGGCGCCGACGCACAGGGCGCTGCGCCAATAATCGCGCAGTACGCGGCGGTACACCTGCGGGTGCTCACGCGGAACGTCGTCGAACATGGGCTGCTTCAGGTCGATTTCGCGGCTTTTCAACACAATGGCCAGGGCGAACAGCGGCATGAACACCAGCGGAATCAGAAACGCCGTAACCGCTTGCGGGATGGCATACAGTGCAAAGTACAGAATGGCGCCGAAGGCGGTGCCCAGGATAAGGTCGTGGTTGCCGTGGTCGTCGTCAAGGCTGGCGAACAGGCGCTGCCACAGCATGTAAAAACCTGCGGAGCCGAGGCCGAGCAATGCGCCGCCTGCCATCACGAGCACGAGTGCCGCATCATGCACATAGATAGCGGCGATGAGACAGCACCAGCCAAGCAGGTACGGCACGCTTGCCAGCATAACCATGAATCGCCGCGTAGGCCCAGGGAAGTAATACACGCCCACGGCGCTTGCGAAGTAGCACAGCGAGAACACAAGCGATTGCGCCAGGAAAAACCAGAACGTGATTTCCTGCGTTTGGAACGTCATGGGCAAAAACGGGAACACGCCGCCCCACACGCTTGCGGCGTTGATAGCAAGAAACAGCGCGTAGCCAAGCGCTGCGACATTGGGCTTGAACGTGCGGAGTATGTTGGAGAAGCGCGTGCGTGCCACGGTGGTCCTTGTTGCTAGAAGGCGCCGTTGCGTAGTCGCTTGTCGGCTGAGTTAAGCCGGTTGCGGGCATACAACGGCGCGCTGCTTTTTGATGGTCTGCTTCGTGCGTAAGCGGTGAGGCAGAGGTTTCCCTTCCTGAAACAGTATACCGCGCCCTGGCTTGCCAATTATCACATAGTGCGTCATGTGATAGCCTTTGACGTGGGCAAACGCAAAATTCGCACGTTTTATGTGACACGCAGGCCGCGCCAAGGCGATAAGGTTTCAGCATCAAATCCGCGCTTTCGGGAATGACGAGTCCCGGTGCAAACGCAAGCGCGGTGCGCAGCTGCAAGGGCTGCGCGGGAGGGTGCCACGCCGCGAAGGCCGATGCGCTTCGTTTCGGCGCGGGCACAAGGAGAACACAAGAAGGGGGAGGCAATGCAAGACATGGCATGCATGAACCGCCGCACGTTCGTTAAGTCGACCGGTGCGCTGGGTGCCCTGGCTGCCGTCGGCGGAGCTGCCGCAACGGGTGCAAACCTATTCGGCGCAACCGAGCCGGCAATTGCAGAATCCGAAGAAAAGATCACGTGGGGCCACTGCGCCATCAACTGCCCGGGCCGTTGCGCTATTCGTTTCCACGTGAAGGATGACGAAGTCGCTTGGGTTGAAACGGACACGTCCGACGACAATGACATCAATACGATGCAGGTTCGTGCATGCTTGCGCGGCCGCTCCTACCGTCGCTGGATCAACCACCCCGACCGCTTGAACTACCCCATGAAGCGCGTGGGTAAGCGTGGCGAAGGTAAATTCGAGCGCATCTCTTGGGATGAGGCTATTCAGCTGATTTCCGACAAATTGAAAGAGACCATCGAAAAGTATGGCAATGAGTCCATCTATATTCACATGGGTTCTGGCACCAGTTCTTCGACGGCTCGCCCGTACTGGCGCATGTTCAACGCCATGGGCGGATCGCTGCAGTTCTACGGCAACTATTCTTGCCACCAACTGCAGTATACGGCAGCGTATATGTACGGTGCGATGACGGGTTCTACTATTAATGTGCTTGAAGACGCAACGCTGTATGTTGCATTCGGCGCGAATCCTGTTGTTACCACGCAGGGCGGCGGCTGCGGCCATACCGACTATGTTCGCGCTCGCGAAAACACGAAGGCGAAGATTATCCATATTGACCCTCGCTTGACCGATACGGTTGCTGGCCATTGTGATGAGTGGCTGCCCATCAACCCCGGTACTGATGCCGCACTGGTTGCTGCTATCGCGCATTATCTCATCGAGAACAACATGGTCGACCTCGACTTCTTGCATACGTACTGCGTAGGCTATGACGAGGAGACAATGCCCGAGGCATACAAAGGCCGCAACATGTCTTACCACGACTATGTCATGGGTCTTGGTTACGACAAAGTCGAGAAGACTCCCGAGTGGGCATCAAAACTGACAGGCATTGCTCCTGCTAAAATTGAAGAGCTTGCAAAGGAGATTGGTACGGCAGAGAAGCTGTTCGTTGATCAGGGCTACGGCTCTCAGCGTCGTAGCAATGGCGAATGGAACGCATGGTCCATCATGACTCTGCCTTGCTTGGTTGGCCAGGTTGGCAAACCGGGTACCAACTCCGGTTCCACGCGTGGTAGCTATTCCGTGAGCATTTCTTCCATTCCGGCTCTTACCAACCCCGTGAAGCCGCAAATTCCCTGCTTTACGTATGTGGATGCAATTGACCACGGCCATAAGATGACTGCGAAGAATGCGGGCGTGCAGAAGGGCGATGCTGTTACATCCGATATTAAGTTCATCTTCTACGCTGCCGGTAATGCGTTGACCAACCAGCACGGCGACATCAATCGCACGCACGAGATCCTAGCCGACGAAAGCAAGTGCGAGTTCATTGTTTGCACGAATACGGTTATGTGCGACTCGGCGAAGTATGCCGATGTGCTGCTTCCCGATTCTTTCCGTTTTGAGCAGGTTTCCATGATCGGCACGGGTGGAACCACGGGTTACATGGTTGCTGGCCAACCGTGCACGACGCCAAAATTCGAGCGCAAGAATCCCTATGAGATTGCCACGCTAATTTCTCGCGCTATGGGTACTGAGGAAAAATTCACCGAGGGCAAGACCCAGGAAGATTGGATCAAGGAGCTTTACGAGAAAGATCGCGCTAAGGACTCTTCGCTTCCGACGTACGAAGAGGCCATGAAGATGGGCGTCTTCAAGAAAGAAAACCCGAAGGGCAAGACGGTAGCGTTCTCCGCTTTTGTGTCCGATCCTGAAGCGAACCCCTTGAAAACTCCCTCTGGCAAGATCGAAATTTTCTCCGAAACAGTTGAGAAGCTGGCAGAAACGTGGGAGCTTGCCGAGGATGAAAAGTTCCATGGTTTGCCGATGTATATTCCTGAATGGTATGGCGTTGAGACTACCACGGATGAATACCCGCTGCAGCTGACGGGCTTCCATTATCGTGGGCGTCAGCACTCTTCATGGGGCAACATCGAAATCTTGAAGGCCGCCAACCCGCAGGAAGTGTGGATTAATGCATCCGATGCCGCCGAGCGTGGTATTGCGTCAGGCGACAAGGTTGCTGTTACGAATAGCTATGGCGAAACGCACTTGTTGGCAAAGGTTACGCAGCGTATTATCCCCGGTACGGTTGCCATTCCCCAGGGGGCTTGGCATGATGCGGATATGTACGGCGACAAAGTGGACGAGGGCGGTTGCATCAATACACTGACCACGCATCGTCCCTCGCCCCTCACAAAGGGCAATCCGCAGCATACGAATATTTGCCAAGTAACGAAGATTGCCGGTTAGGGGGTAACCGATGACGCAATACGCTTTCTATTTCGATGGAACTCGCTGCACCGGTTGCAAGACCTGTGAGTTCGCGTGCAAAGACTATTACGATCTTGATGTAGACACTCAGTATCGCAAGGTTTATGAATGTTCGGGTGGAAAGACCGAGAAAGACTCAAACGGCTTCGCCACTACGACATGCTTTGTGTATTACGTGTCTATGTCGTGCAACCATTGCGATGACCCGGCATGCACGAAGGTGTGTCCGACTACGGCTATGCACAAAGATGCTGCTACAGGCTTAGTCTCCGTTGATGCCGATAAATGCATTGGCTGCGGCTATTGCCATATGGCTTGCCCGTACAATGCCCCGAAGGTTGATCGCGAAAAAGGCCACAGCGTGAAGTGCAGCGGATGCGCTGACCGCGTTGCTAACGGCGAGCAGCCGATTTGCGTGCGTGCTTGCCCGGCTCGTGCGCTGGAGTTCGGCACGGTTGAGGAAATGGCCAAGTTGGGCGAGCGCGGCAACATTGCGCCTTTGCCTGAACCCACCTACACGAAACCGAACCTATACATCAAGGCTTCCGCCGACGCGCTGCCTGCGGGCGCGTCCGATGGCAAAGTCGTGAACCCCCTGGAGGTGATGTAGCATGATGGCCGAGATGCCTTTGGCTCTGTTCACCACGCTGGCGCCTATTGGCGCGGGCGCGTTCATCGCGCTGGCTGTGGCGTTTTTCACCACGAAGTTCTCCGATGAGCAGTTGAAGAAGATCGACCGCATGACCACCATCCCGGTTGTCGTGTTGGTAGCGGGCTTCATCTGCGCGTTCTTCCACCTGGCAAACCCGATGCATGCCTTTGGCGTGTTCGCGGGCGTGGGCTCTAGCCCGCTTTCCAACGAGCTGGTTGCCGGCGTTGTGTTTGCCGTGCTGGCCATCGTGTACTGGATTGTTGCGCTGGCCGGTAAGCTGGGCGAGGGTGCTCGCAAGGGCTTTGCCGCCGTGGTTGCCGTGGTTGCCGTGGTGTTCGCGTGCTTTACGGGCGCGGCTTACATGATGGACACCATTGCTTCTTGGAACACCCCGATGGTTCCCGTTGCCATGCTGGGCTTCAGCTTGCTGGGCGGCGTTTGCCTGGGCGTGCTGGTGCTGGCGCTGGCGGGTGCGCTTGAAGACGCCGCGAAGGGCGGCTTCAAGATGGCTGCGCTTGCTGTGCTGGTCATCGGCCTGGTGCTGGGCGTAGCTGGCTTGCTGGTGCAGGTGATGGGCGTCTCCGGCATGAGCAACGCGCTGGTTGACGGTGCCGACTTGGTTGCCGCCGCTACCGCGCCTCTGTGGATTGGCGTGGTGTGCATGGTTGTAGCCGCCGTGGCCGCCTTCATGGCGCTGCGCAATGCGAAGTCGGCGGCCCTGGCCGCTGCGGCTCCGGTGCTGGCCGTTGTGGGCGTGTTCGCTGCTCGCCTGGCGTTCTATGCGGTGCAGCTGAGCGTGGGCCTGTACATTGGCTAACATAACAGCATGAGGTAACGCTTTTGGGGCGCGCCCGGTTTGCGGGGGCGCCCTTGCTATATCATGGTTGCTATAGATAACGAAGGGGGATGGCATGGCGAATCTTGATGCGGCAACGCTTGAGGGCGTTGCGTTTTTGGGCAACACGCTTGCTCCGTTTTTCCTGCAAGATCCACGCACGGGCAACGCCGATGCGGAGTTTGCCGCTCTAGCTGCGCTTGATGCGCAGGCGGCTGGTGCTGAGTGGCCGTTTACAAGCGAGACGGAAGCTGCGCGCGACTTGAGTCTGATGGTTGAGGGCCTGGCAGCTAGCCGCGCTGCGGGCGAGGGCGGCGGCTTTGCGGCAGACGACGAGCTGACGTGGGAATACCGCCGGCTGTTTGTAGGGCCGGCTGCAAAGCCTGCGCCGCCGTGGGGCTCGGTGTACACCGACCGCGAGTGTGTGGTGTTCGGCGCCACTACGCTTGAGCTGCGCGCGTGGATGCGTGCGCATGGCGTTGCGCGCACAACCGACGAGAAAACGCCCGAGGATCACATTGGCCTTATGCTGGCGCTTATGGCGTGGTTGGCGCAAAACCAGCCTGCTGACCTGGAAGAATTCCTGCGCCTGCACCTGCTTACGTGGGCGGGGCATTTTCTGGGAGAGCTGGCGGATGCTGCTGAGCATCCGTTTTATGAGGGGCTTGCGCGCCTGACGGCGGCCAGCTTGGACGGCGTGAAAGATACGCTGGGGCTGGAAGTTGTTGAGCCTCGTTTCTATCGATAACCTGCGCGAAAGTGGGCTGGCTGGCGGTTTTCCGCAGGCCAGCCTTTTGCGCGCTTTGCGATGCGCGCTAAGCTTGCGGCGCGGCATAGGGGGAGAGCTGATGATTTCAGGGTTTGACATGGCGTTTAGCGAGATAACGCTGGTGACGTTTACTACGTTGGCGCCTTCGGGTGCGGTGGCGCTTGTGATTGTGGCCGGCGTGCTGCTGCTTGCCAATCTTGATGCCCAGGCTCGCGCCCGCATTAACAAGTTCACATGCATACCGCTGGTGGTTACCATGGCGGGGCTTATCGCCTCGGCAACGCATTTGGGCAATCCGGCCAATGCGCTGTATGTTTTCCTGCACGTAGGGTCTAGCCCGCTTTCGAACGAGGTGTTCAGCGCGGTGCTGTTTTTGGCCTGCAGCGGCTTGTACTGGCTGTACTCGTTTTCGGCAAAGCCGATTGCGTGGCTGCAGCGTGCGGTGTTGGCGCTGATTGCGGTTACGGGTGCCGCGTTCGTAACTATGGTGGCGCTGGCGTATTCTGTGGACACCATCGCAACGTGGAATCTTCCCACTGTTCCCGTTTCGTTGTGGCTCAATGCGCTGATCGGCGGGCCGTTGCTTGCGGTAGTAACGCTGTACGCCGCTCGATGGCGGGCGATTGCTGGCCGGTTTGGGCTAGTGCTTGCCGTGCTGCCGTTCGTTGCGCTGGCTGCTAATGTTGCCGTGCTTGTTGCGCAGGGCACGCTGATGGGCAACGTGGAGAATTCATTGATAAGCGCACGGCAGCTGGTGCCGAATTATGGGGCTATGCTTGCCGTGTTCGCTGTATTGTGCCTGGTGGGGTGCTTGGCATCCGCAATGACCATGCACGTTGTCTCGCGGCAAACGGTGGCGGCGGGGCAAAGTCCCTTGGCGTTCTCGAAGCGCGTGATGACGCGCTTGTGCGCTTCTTGCGTGTTGGTGTTTGCCGGCATTTTCGTTATGCGCTTCGCCTTCTACATGATGCACCTGACGGTTGGCGTTGCGGTGTAGCAACCAAGCGCGAGTGGTGTGCGTGAGCGCAGGGACGGAGACGGCGTTCACGATGGCTCTTGCGGAAACGAAGGGCAACCGTGAACACCGTCTCCGTCCCTGCGTTCACGGTTGCTCTTCCTATAAAAAGCGCCGCCCGATTTGTTTCGGGCGGCGCTTTGCGTTTCAAACTCCCTTATGCGCGCTCTTCCAGGTATTTCTCCATGCTGAAGTGCGTGATATCGCTGCGGTTGATAACGCCGACGATAACGCCGTCATCAAGCACGGGCACCTTCTTCAGGTGGTTCTCACCCAGCACGCGGCACACTTCGGGCAGGTCGGCATGCACGTTCACGCCGATGATGCCCTTTGCCCCGATGTCGGAAGCTTTCATACCCATAAGGTGTTCCAGCTTGTGGGCATAGTCCTTGTGGTCGGCGTACGCGTCTACGGTTTGCACGATCATCACCACGGGGTCCATGATCATCTGCCCGCGCTTGGACAGATAGCGCATGATGTCGCC
>DJEE01000123.1 GCA_002431805.1 Eggerthellaceae bacterium UBA5906 | reverse complement strand
TTGCCGCCGAGCGCGAGCAGTGGAACGACGGCTCGAACACGCTGTGCATCGCCCCGGGCCGCGTGGTTGTGTACGAGCGCAACGACGTCACGAACGCGCTTTTGCGCAAGAACAACATCGACGTCATCGAGATCCCGTCGGCCGAGCTTTCCCGTGGCCGTGGCGGCCCGCGCTGCATGTCCATGCCGATTTGGCGCGAGGACTAGCGCAACGTCTGCAGTTGGCGGACAATGGTGTCCCTTGTAAAGGACGCCAAACCCCGAGCAATCGGGTTGAACCATTGGTTTTTCCCGGGGCGCGTGCGCATGTGCCCCGGAAAGAACAGCAGGCCGAAACTTGGCGCGGCCTGCATATAGAGTTGTTGCAAACTTGCTATTGAAAGGAATCATCATGCCTGTAAGCCTGAGCGGTCGTCATTTCCTGCGTCTGTTGGACTTCTCCACCGAGGAGATCGAGTATCTGCTGAAGCTTTCCAAGAACTTCAAGGACATGAAGCGTGCTGGCGTGCCGCATCGCTACCTTGAGGGCAAGAACATCGTGCTGCTGTTCCAGAAGACCTCCACGCGTACCCGCTGCGCTTTCGAGGTTGGCGCAATGGATTTGGGTATGGGCGTTACCTACCTTGACCCCAACTCCTCCCAGATGGGCAAGAAGGAGTCCATCGAGGACACCGCTCGCGTGCTCGGCCGCTTCTACGACGGCATCGAGTTCCGCGGCTTTGCCCAGTCCGACGTTGAGGAACTGGCCGCCAACGCTGGCGTGCCGGTGTGGAACGGCCTGACCACCGAGTGGCATCCCACCCAGATGCTGGCCGACATCCTCACGGTCCAGGAGAACTTCAACTACGACATCAAGGGTCGCACCCTCGTGTTCATGGGCGACGCTAAGAACAACGTGGCTCGTTCCCTCATGGTCGTGTGCGCCAAACTTGGCATGAACTTCGTGGCCTGCGGCCCGAAGGACTGCATGCCGGCCGACGATGTGCTCGATGCCTGCCGTCCCATCGCTGCAGAAAACGGCTGCACCATCACGCTGACCGACGACGTGAAGGAAGGCTGCACCGGCGCCGACGTCATCTACACCGACGTGTGGGTGTCCATGGGCGAGCCCGACGAGGTGTGGGAGCCCCGCATCAAGTCCCTCGAGCCGTACCGTGTAACCTCCGAGCTCATGGCTCTCGCCAAGCCCGAGGCCATCTTCCTGCACTGCCTGCCCAGCTTCCATGACACCAACACCACCATCGGTGCTCAGAAGGCCGAGCAGTTCGGCATCACCGAGATGGAAGTCACCGACGAGGTGTTCGAGTCCAAGCAGTCCAAGGTGTTCGACGAGGCCGAGAACCGCATGCACACCATTAAGGCTGTCATGTACGCAACCTTGAGCTAAGTCTCGCGTAAACCCGTACGTTCCGCCGCCGCATTCGGCGGCGGAACGAATTGCATCATCCATTCCTTGCCAACCTCAGACGTGTTTTGCGTCCCATGTTCATGGGTTGGCTTTTTTATTCCCAAAAGGAGGTAGTTCCTATGCCTTACAACAAAGGTGAAGGTCCTTCCGTCGTCATCGCCCTGGGCGGCAACGCACTGGGCAACACGCCCCAGGAGCAGCTCGAGCTGGTGAAGAACACCGCCAAGCACATCGTCGACATGGTGGGCGAGGGCGTCAACGTCGTGGTGTCCCACGGCAACGGCCCGCAGGTCGGCATGATCAACAACGCGTTTGCCTACGCCGCCGCCCACGACGGCAAGACGCCCGAGATGCCCTTCCCCGAGGCCGGCGCCATGAGCCAGGGCTACATCGGCTACCAGCTCTCCCAGGCCATCCTCAACGAGATGCGCCGCCGCGGCATCATGCGCTCCACGGCCAACGTCATCACCCAGACCGTCGTCTACCCCGACGACCCGGCGTTCCAGAACCCCACCAAGCCCGTCGGCGCGTTCATGACCGAGGAGGAGGCCAAGGCCAAGGCCGCCGAGACCGGCTGGACGTTCAAGGAGGACGCGGGCCGCGGCTGGCGCCAGGTGGTGGCCTCCCCTAAGCCCCAGCGCATCGTCGAGTTCGACGCGGTCAAGGACCTCATGGACGCCGGCTACATCGTGGTGTCCACCGGCGGCGGCGGGGTGCCGGTGTTCCAGAAGGACGACGGCTACGAGGGCGTGCCCGCAGTCATCGACAAGGACCGCTCCAGCGCCAAGCTCGCTGCCGACTTCAAGGCCGACATGCTCGTCATCCTGACGGCCGTGGAGAAGGTCTGCATCAACTTCAACAAGCCCGACCAGCAGGAGCTCTCGTCCATGACCGTGGCCGAGGCCCGCAAGTACATCGAGGAGGGCCAGTTCGCCCCCGGCTCGATGCTTCCGAAGGTTGAGGCCTGCATCGAGTACGTCGAGGCCTACCCGCAGGGCAAGGCGCTCATTACCTCGCTCGAGTGCGCCGCCGCCGGCCTCGAGGGCAAGACGGGCACCGTCATCACGGCTTAGCCCCCTCGGCGGCCCGGCGTCCTTGCAGGGCCTCGGCTCGCCAGCTTTCACCTACCCGCGGCAGTGCGTGCGCATGCGCTGTCGCACCTCCTAAGCCCGTGCCCGCGCGTTTGCTCACGCGCGGGCGACGCAAGCTCCCAAGCCATTGGCCTGGGAGCTTTGCGGTTTTGTTGACCCTGTTGCCTTATGGCTCAGCGGGCCCAAGGACGGGGTAAACATGGTATGATTTCAAGCCATATGTATTCAGAGCAAGCACAAGGAAGATTTTTCACTATGCAAATTCGCGAAGAACTTGAAAACCTTATTGCGGCTTCCATTGCCGCAGCTTGCGAAGACGGTTCGCTGGAGCTGGCCGAGCGTCCTGCTCCTGCGCTCGAGCGTCCTCGCGATCTTTCCAACGGCGACTGGGCTTCCACCGTGGCCATGCGCAGCGCAAAGCTGGCCCACAAGGCTCCGCGCGATATCGCCCAGATCATCGTTGACCACCTGCCCGAAAACACCATGATTGCGTCTACCGAGATTGCCGGTCCTGGTTTTATCAACATCAAGCTGGCGCCTTCGGCGTTCCAGTCTGTTGCCGCGCGCGTTCGCGAAGAGCGCTTCGATTTCGGCAAAAGCACGCTGCCTGAGGGCACGCCGCACAACATTAACCTGGAATACGTTTCCGCTAATCCCACGGGCCCCATGCACGTTGGCCATGGCCGTTGGGCAACGCTAGGCGACGCCATGGCTCGTGTCATGCGTCATGCTGGCTACACCGTGTCCGAGGAATACTACATCAACGACCACGGCGTGCAGATGGACGTGTTCGGCAACTCCGTGTCCGTCCGTTACATGCAGCTGCTCGGCCATGATGTCGAGATGCCTGAGAAATGCTATGGCGGCGGCTACGTGAAAGATATTGCGCAAGGCATCATCGACCGCGATGGCAATAAGTGGGAAAACGTCAGCGACGAAGAGCGCATGGCCGAATTCCGCGAGGTTGCTTACAAGGAAATGCTTGACCTGGCAAAAAGCACGTTGACGGCCTACGGCACCACGTTTGACACCTGGTTCAGCGAGCGCAGCCTGTATGTGCCCGACGAGAAGGGCGAGTCTGCCGTGTCCCGTTCGCTGGCAGTTATGAATGAAAAGGGCTACCTGTACGAGAAGGACGGCGCAACCTGGTTCCGTTCCACCGATTTCGGCGACGACAAAGACCGCGTGCTTTTGAAGGAAAACGGCGAGTACACGTACTTCATGTCCGACGTTGCATACCACTACGACAAGATGCAGCGCGGGTTCGATCACCTTATCGACCTGTGGGGCGCTGACCACCATGGGTACATCAAGCGCTGCGAGGCTATGCTTGCAGCATGGGGCTACCCGGGTGCGCTTGAGGTTGTGCTTGGCCAGCTGGTGAACCTGTTCCGCGACGGCGAGGCCGTGCGCATGTCGAAACGTACCGGTGAGATGGTCACGTTTGCCGAGCTCATCGATGAGGTCGGCGTGGACGCTACGCGTTTCCTCATGCTGTCGCGCTCTTCCGATCAGCCTATCGACTTTGATATCGAGGTTGCTAAGAAGAAGGACAACTCCAACCCGGTGTATTACGTGCAGTACGCTCATGCCCGCATCTGTTCGGTGCTGCGCAAGGCCGCTGGCGACGGCGCGGATGCCCTTTCTGCCGATGAGCTGGCTGCCAAGGTTATCCCCGCGGATGTTGATTTGACGCCGCTGACGCACGAGTCAGAGATTGCGCTGATGCGCAAGATGGACGATTTCGGTGAGCTTATTGCGCTTGCTGCTCGCGACCGCGCACCGTTCCGCCTGACGCATTACGCGCAGGAGCTGGCAAGCCTGTTCCATCAGTTCTATACGAACTGCCATATCATCGGCGAAGAGCCTGCCGTGCAAAACGCGCGCCTGGCGCTTGCCGATGCAACCCGCACGGTGTTGGCGCTTACGCTCAGCCTTATTGGCGTATCCGCTCCCGAGCGCATGTAGCACACAGCCTGAACTAGGCATACGCAAAGCGGCCGTCTCGAACGAGGCGGCCGCTTTGCTATTGGGGTGCAGTTTGAGTGCAAAAGTGAGCGTTAGCTGTGAATACCCGGTGCCGTGCGCAAACGCGTATGAAAGCGCAACCGTGAACGGGGGACGGAGGTGATGTTCGCGTGTGCGTTTTGGGATGAGAAAGGTTAATCGTGAACACCTCCTCCGTCCCCCGTTCACGATAGGCCGAAGCGAGTGTTGGCCGCAATGCTCCGTGGTATGCGATGCCGGTTACACCTTATCTTCAAGGTCCATTTGCATGAGGTTCACGTTTTCGCGCAGGCGTTTTGTGGTGGCGCGGGACAGCTCGCCATCGTCGTAGCGCGTCTGAATTTGCTCAAGTTCAATCTGCAGGCCTAAACGCTCCACGTCGGCGGTTTTGTCTTGCGTGCTGGTGAATGTGGTGATGGAAGGCGCTGCGGCACGCAGGGTGCGCAGCAGCCGCTGGTACTCAATCAGCAGCTTGGATATGTCCTCGGCGTTTGCTGATGATTCGCCAGCCATTTCCTCGTGGAGCTTTTCAACCACGTGCTCGTAGCATTTGATCTGCAGCGCACGCGTTTCCTGCGCCGTCTCGCTTAACTCGGCGCCGGGCATTTTATGGACGATCTCATGCAGGCTTCGGCGGCCGAACGTGCGCCATCGCACCCAATGCTGGCGTGCGTTTGCTCGCACGGAGTGATGGTGGCGGATAAGGTCTTCCATGCGCGCCAAACGCGTAAGGTACTGATAGCCTACGTAGCGATCGATGTCCCCACTGCTCACGAGCTGCTCCACATACGTGCGCTCCCATGCCAGCGTTTTCAGCCGCAGCTTCGTGTTCGGCTCTTCTTCAATGCCGTTGTTGCCTTTGATGCGGCTGATGCGGTCGTTGTATTGCTGCACGACAATTTGCGTTGCGGCTCGGTTTTCCGGGGTTTGACGTCCGGAAAGCTCTTCGATGACCGAGCGCATGATGTCAAGCGTGGCCTGCGCATCGCGTTCGCGCTGCTCGGTGTTCGCGCGCTCCTTTTGCGGGGCTAAGATCGGCACCACAAAAGTGGCCAGCAGCAGCGTTAGCACGATAACGCCGCACGCTAAAAACATGATGAGCTGCCGTTGTGCAATAGCTTGCGGGATGGTAAGAATCACCGCAAGGGTTACGGTGCCTTTCGGACCGCCGAGCGTCATGATGGCGGCTGAGCGCACGTCGTGCGCAAGTGTTTTACGCGGCTCGGGCGTGCTGTTCGTTTCCTTCGCCAGCTTTTCCTTGCGTTGCGCTACGTGTTTGTGGTGAATGCGTTCCATAACAAGCACCCACGCAAAGCGCACGACAATCAAAATGGCAGTGATGGCAACCACGTACAGCATAAGCTTCCAGTTGGGAATATTCACGTTGTACCAGGTGGTTTGCATGGCGCGTGGCAATTGCGTGCCCAGCAGCACGAACACGATGCCGTTGAGCGTAAACGAGATAACGCGCCATACGCTGGTTGACACGATGTTCAAGCGCGATACGCTTGGGCCCGCCGTGCGCGGTGCAATCACGTTTACCAAGCCCGCGGCAACCACCGCTAAGATGCCGCTGCCGCCAAGCTGGTCGGCCGCTAAAAACACGATAAAGGGGGTAAACACCTCGAACAGTACGTGAAACGTGGTGTTTTCAAGGCCCCATGAGCGTACCAGGCGCACAATCAGGTTGCCGATATAACCGAGCAGCAAGCCGAACACAATGCCGCCCACGAACTCAAGAAGGAACTCGCCTATGGCGTGGGCGGGGGAGAAGGCGCCGGTCATGGCTGCGGCAATGGCAAATTGGAACGCCACGATGCCCGAAGCGTCGTTGATAAGCGATTCGCCTTTCAGTAGCGCTTTGCAGCGCGGGCTGATGTCGGCATCCTTTGAGGCGGCGGACACGGCAATGGGGTCAGTGGGGCCGAGCGCCGCGCCAAGCGCTAACGCGGCCGCAAGCGAGATGGACGGCACGATGGCGTGCACGAAAAACCCAACGGCTACGATAATGGCCATGACCAGACCTATTGCTAGGGACAAAATAGAACGCCGGTTGCGCCACAGCTCGGTTTTGTTCGCTTCTTTTGCCTCATGGAACAAAAGCGGTGCAATGAACAGCACCAAAAACAGCTCGGATTGGTCGAACAGCAAGTCGATTTGCCGCCCGGCAACCACAGCAATGCCCAGGCCTAGAGCAATCTGGATAAGCGGCGAGGACACCTTAGGCACCAGCTGATCGATGATCGACGAGGCCAGCACGGCGGCAAGCATAAGCAATATCAGCAGGAATGCCTCCATATGAGCAACTCCTTGCATACGTGGTGAGATTGCTTATATTGTACCCGAACGGTAGCGTATGGCTGGTTAACGGCACATGAACATTTGTGCAATTGCGCAAAAACCAGCCAAATGCGATTAGCCCTGCGCTATCGGCAGCGTGAGCGTTGCGGTGAATCCGTCTGCTGACCCGCTGAATTCAAAGGCACCATCGTGGGCGCGGGCGATGCGATCCACCAATACCAGGCCAAGCCCGTGTTCTTCGCCGTATGCAGCGGCAACGGTGCCGGTGCTGCGTGCTCGCTCGATGCGGGTGCGTATGGCGTTAAGCTGCTCGGGAGTGGCGCCGCAGCCGGTATCGACAATTTGCAGCGCAACATGCCCCGCTCCGCTCATAGCAAGCGTTACAGCAATGTCGCATCCTTGCGGGTTATGGGCGCGCGCGTTTGCTAGCAGGTTTTCAGCCGCACGTGTGAGCAACCGCTCGTCACCGGTGATCTGCGTGTTTGCGGCTTCCTCGTCGATATCGCATTGCAACGGGAATTTCTCTCCGAAACCTTCGTTGATGTGGTGCGCGCAAACGTCGCGCGCCACGCGCGCAAGTCCAACGCGTTCGGTACGCACGGGCTTTGCATCGTAGTCTAGCTGTGCCGCTGTGTTCAAATCAGTCACCAGGGCTGCGATTTTCATGCCTTGCTCTCTAATGGCGTTGGCTGCATCACGCACATCCTCGGGCGCATCGAGGCGCTGTGCAATGGTATCCGCTTGTCCTACCACCAGCGAAAGCGGTGTGCGGATATCGTGCGACACGCCGCGAATCCACAGCGCACGAGCTGAATCCTTGCGCTCCAAAATACGCGACACGTCGGTGAGACGGTCGCCGATTTCTGCTAAGTCGCCGCCAAGCGAAACTTCGGCAGCTTGGCCTTTCGAAAGTTGTTCCAGTGCATCGGTCACCGGCTTCACCGAGCGCTGCGCACGACGCTTTACCACTGCATACATAAGAAACAGCATAAGTGCATCAAGCAGCAGCACGGCTGCAATATAGAGCGGGTATACCAAAATGCGGTCATCGCGCAGCTGCAAGGTATAGAACACATACGAGTTTTTCGGTGCTCCCAAAAACAGCGTGTAACCGTCTTCGCGCATCCACATCCACGTGGGGTATTCGTCCACCGCGTTGAAGTGCGCCATCGCCATAACATCGTCGCGTGAGTACACGTGGTCAAGTTCTTGGGGAAGCTGCCACTGCCATACAACGTTGCCGTCTTTGTCAAGCAGCATGGCCCAACTGCTTTCATCTAGGCTTTCAAGGTCGCTTTTGCATGCATCGTCTGCATCCCATGTGCCGTCAGGCGCTTGTTCTAGCGCGCTGCCCACGTACCGCGCTACGGTGTTGGGCCAATATGCATCGTCCTCGCATTGCGCCTCGTAAAATGCGATGCACGCATAAAGCACAAGGTCAACGACTAAGATAACGAACGCAATCAGAGCGAACAGCAGCACTTGTTTCGTCAGGAACTTGGCGAAGTTAACGGGCTTGCGGTGCGGCCTGCTTCCGCCTGCGGCAAGCGGCATGGGCGGCGTTGCTGCTCGTTTGGTGCGATGGCGTTCACGAAATCCCATATGCTTAGCCTCTCGTCACAAGCTTGTACCCAAGCCCGCGTACCGTTATAAGCGAAGCAGGATGACTGGGGTCGACCTCGATTTTCTCGCGCAGGCGGCGCACGTGCGCCATGAGCGAGTTTTCGTAGGCGAACGTAGAGCCCCACAGTGCGTCGCAGATGGCGTCGATGGTGACGATGCGCCCCGTGTTGCGTGCTAACACCTCAAGCAGCTCCAGTTCTTTAGCGGTGAGCTGGCATTTCGTTCCATCTGCGCGAGCAACTTCCGCTGATGCAAGGTCGACGGTGCAGGCGGCAAGTGCAAGCGCCTGGCTTGTTTGCGGGTAGCAGCGCCGCAAGATCGCGCTCACGCGCAGTGTAAGCTCCTGCGGCAAAAACGGCTTCGAGATATAGTCGTCGGCACCTAGCGTGAGCCCCTGTATGCGGTCGGTTGGCGCATCGCGCGCCGTCAGGAACACGGCTGGCGTTTTGGCGTGCTGCGGTAGGGCGCGAATGCGGGCAAGTAAATCGAACCCGTCCATCTCAGGCATCATCACGTCAAGCACGAACAGCTTGTAAGGGTCAGCTTCGCGGTTCGCGCGCCCGATGGCGTCAAGCGCGTCGTGCGCGCCGGTAACCGCTTCGGCGCGCGCATACCCTGCCATTTGCAGGATGTCCGCCACCATAGCTGCCAGCTGGGCTTCGTCGTCCACCACCAGCAGCCGAAGGTCTGCCAAGTTGCCGTCCATATGCCTGTGTTTCCTTTCTTCCGCTCGTTTGCTCAGTATAGCCTGCGCACGGGCTTGTTGCCGCAGCGAGCGGGCGCCGGGCGGTTTTGCAAGGTTGCCGTAAGGTAGGCAACGTGCTGCCGTAAGGTTGCCGACGTAGGCTTGTAACCAGGCGAAACACGAAAACGACAACGAAAGGAACAACGCTATGGCATACCAGCCTCAAACAGTATCGCAAACTGACGCGGGGGTGCAGCGTCTCATGGTGGAAGTGCGCAACGTGTCGAAGCGCTACGGGCGGCAAGGTGGCAGGCGCGTTCAAAGCGGCGAGGCCGTTACGTGCGCTCTTGATAACGTAACCTTCACCGTAGCTGAAGGGGAATTTGTAGGCGTGATGGGCCCGAGCGGGTCGGGCAAGTCCACGTTGCTGAACTGCCTGGCCACCATCGATGCGCCCACGGGCGGGCACATCTTGGTGGGCGGCTGCCCGGTCACAGGCTTGCGCGGACGCGACCTCGCGCGCTTCCGTCGCAACCAACTGGGCTTCATCTTCCAAGATGCGAATCTGCTTGATACCCTCACGGCGTACGAGAACATCGCGCTGGCGTTGACCATTCAAAAGGTCAAGCCCGCTGAGGTTGACATCCGTGTGCGGCAGGCGGCCCAGACGCTCGGTATCGCCGAGGCGCTAGACAAGCGACCCTACGAGATGTCGGGCGGGCAGCGCCAGCGTGTGGCCGCGGCACGCGCAACCGTCACGCGGCCAAGCCTTATCTTGGCCGACGAGCCTACCGGTGCGCTTGACTCGAAATCGGCGCGTGCGCTGTTGGAGTCACTTGAACAGCTCAATCGCATGGGCTCTACTATCCTTATGGTTACGCACGATGCGTCATCGGCCAGCTATTGCAACCGCGTGCTGTTCTTGAAGGACGGCCAGCTTGCCGGTCAGGTGGCCCGCGAAGCTGACGCGAGCCGCAGTGCTTATTACGAACGCATTGCCGCGCGCATCACGGCCCCTTGGCGAGGTAGGGGAGGTGCGCAATGCTAGCTAAGATCGCCTGGGGAAACGTGCGCAAGTCGCTTAGCGATTTCGGCGTGTATTTCGTTACCGTCATGCTGGGCGTGGCCGTGTTCTACGCGTTCAACTCCATGACCGCGCAGCAAGGCGTGCTTACCCTCACCGAGCAGCAAAGCGCCATGCTCGAGCTGCTCGGTATGATTATTGGTGGCGTGTCGGTGTTCATCGCGTGCGTTCTGGTGTTCCTTGTCGTGTACGCCAACGGCTTTCTTATTTGCCGTCGCAAACGCGAGTTCGGCATGTACCTGCTGCTGGGCATGGGCGCAGGCAGCGTGGCGCGTATCGTGCTGTTGGAAAGCCTTATCGTGGGAGTAGCGTCGCTGATATGCGGTTTAGGGCTTGGCGTGGGGTTGTCGCAGGTGCTGCTGCTGGTTACCTCGCTTTTGTTCCAGGCGCCGGTTGCCGCCGACCACGGGCTGGCATTCGTGTTCTCGACAAGAGCGTTTGTGCAGGCCATCTGCGTGTTCGGAGTTATCTTTGCGCTGGCTGCGCTGCTGAACGTGTGCAGCGTTTCCCGCACGAAGCTCATCGATCTTATGCAGGCGGACCGCCGCGTGCAGGTGGCGAAGGTGCGCTCCATCCCCGTTTCGCTTACGCTGTTCGCCTTGTCGCTTGTGCTTATCGGAGCTGCCTATAAGCTGCTGCTGGACAATGGGCTCATGGACATCTCGCCGCAATTCGTTGCATCGGTGATGCTGGTGTGCGCAGGTACGGTGCTGTTCTTCTTCAGCTTGTCGGGCTTTTTGGTGCGCGCTTCGAAGCTATTTCCCCAACTATACCTGCGTGGGTTGAACATGTTCACGGCGCAGCAACTGGCCAGTCGCGTGAACACGGCGTTCGCGTCGCTTGCCGTGGTGTGCATGGTGCTGTTCTTGGCTCTCACCAGCGTGTGCGGCGGTTTGGGCATCCGAAACGCTACGGAAGCTTCGCTTGTAAAAGGCACGTCTTATAGTATGAGCGTCTCTTCTTACGTGGGCGGTGTTATGGCCGCGGAAGGCGAGGAGGGCAAGCTGACCCCTTATGCCGAATATGCGGCGTCTGTTGGCTACGACATGTTGCGCGGCCTTGAAGAAAGCCTGCGCCGGATAGGTCGGCCCGATGCGGCCGACAAGCTTTCCTCGGCGCACGTCACGCAGATTGATTTCTATCTGGATGAGGAAAATCCCGCAACGTACGGTGATGTGGAGCAGGCGGCGGGCTTTAAGCTCACCGATAAGGTGCAGAACAGGGAAATCAACGATACCTACAGCCAGATGTCGTTGTATATGGTGAAGCTGTCGCAGCTGAATGCCGCGCTCGAGCTGGCGGGCAAGCAGCCGGTGTCACTTGAGGCGGGCGAGTGTCTGGTGCTGTTCGACATGGATTTCATGGCGCCGTTTTGGGATGCGGCAGCGCAGTCGCACGCCTTGGTCAATGTCGGCGGCAAGGAGTTGAAGCTTGCAGGCACGCTTGAAACCTGCGTGGTCACCACGCCGATTCCGACGAATTCGGGGGCTGTCGTGGTTGCCGATGCAGACATGCCGCAGACGGCGGTACCGTTTCAAAGCTCCCTTGATGTTCAGCTTGGGCATGAGACGGATGCCGATGCGCTGCGCGAAGCGGTGGCGAAGGTGCAGCTCTCCGAAGACCCGGATACCTGGCCGGTGGATATGTGCATCACGCGCACCGATTGCTATGACCAAAGCGTGGGCATCTCCACGGTTGTGGGCTACCTGGCAATCTATCTGGGGTTTGTGCTGATCATCGCGTGTGCGGCCATCCTGTCCATCCAGCAGCTCTCCGAGGCGTCGGACAACGCGCGGCGTTATGGACTTTTGCGCAAGCTTGGCGCGCCGGCGGGTATGATCAACCGCGCGTTGTTCGTGCAAGTGCTCGTGTACTTCTTGTTCCCGCTGCTGCTTGCGGTGGCGCACTCGGTATGCGCGATGCGTGTGGTAGCCGACGTGGTGGCCGTGTTCGGCCATTTCGAAATCGGCTCCACTGCAGCGTTCGTGGCGGCGTGCTTTTTGGTGGTGTACGGGGCATATTTCGTCATCACCTATCTGTGCGCTCGGAAGTGCACGCGGGGTTAAGGTTGACAAACTGGGACAGTTCATCCGGTGCGCTGTCCCAGTTTCAGCTGGTTCGCCGCATTCTCCTCCTTTGATCCCTCCTTTTCGAAAAAAGTTTCAAAAAGGGGGTTGCGCGTATTCGTGAAGTGCGTATAATACTTACTCGCGCCTTGGTGGGTGTGGCCTAGTTGGTTAGGGCGCCAGATTGTGGCTCTGGAGGTCGAGGGTTCGAATCCCTTCACCCACCCCAGCGCGCGTAGTTTGACAGAGTATGTTTTCTTGGACCGTTAGCTTAGT
>DJEE01000069.1:8909-9101 GCA_002431805.1 Eggerthellaceae bacterium UBA5906 | reverse complement strand
CGCATGGTGTTCATGTGCGGCGCGTCGCTGCCAAGCCCCATCATTAAGTTGCTTGCTCGTTACGAGAACGATCCGGCAAGCTTGCGCCAGGCTGGTATTGAGTATGCATGCCGTCAGCTTACCGATTTGCAGGCGCATGGCGTTGATGGGTTGCACGTGTATACCATGAACAACCCCGAAATTGCGCGCGCT
>DJEE01000069.1:8208-8864 GCA_002431805.1 Eggerthellaceae bacterium UBA5906 | reverse complement strand
CAATGTGCGCGTTGAAGGTGGCGTTGGTGCGATAATGGTGCAATACGGACGATTCGCAGCGCGCCAAGGAAACGGCGTGCGGCTGAATCGCGATGAGGCGCTTGGATACTTGGGATATGCGGGTCAGCAAGTCGATGAGACGTTGCTGGCCCGTTTTCATGAGCTGGCTGATGCGTGCGATGCGGGTATTGAGCCGGTGTACGCATGGGAGATTGTGGACGTTGACCAGGCGCGCACGCGTTGGGATGGGCAAAATCCGTGCGTGGCGCTTGCGGATAGCAAACTGCTGTTGCCCGGTGCAAGCATTGCCGAGCACCTGTATGGCGCGCGCAAGGTTGCGTTGATGGCGTGCACGTTAGGCGCGGCTAGTGAGCGCGAGATGCGCAAGCACGCGGCGTTGAGCGCGGCTGATGGCGTGATGTTCGGCGCCTGCGCTTCGGCGCTGGTGGAGGCTGCGGCTAATGCGGTTGAGGCGTTGGTGGTAGTGCGTGCGCACGATATGGGGCTGCATACCAACTGGCGTTTTAGTCCCGGATACGGCGACTTGCCGCTTGACGTGCAGTCGGCTTTTGTGTCGGAGCTTGACGCTACCAGAAAACTTGGCATTACGGTCACGCCTTCTAACATGTTGGTGCCGGTGAAAAGCGTCACGGCGG
>DJEE01000069.1:3921-8169 GCA_002431805.1 Eggerthellaceae bacterium UBA5906 | reverse complement strand
GTCACGGCGGTTATCGGCTTGTTCGATGAGGTGAAGGCGGACGCGGACGTTCGCCATGCGTGTGGGGTATGCCAGCTGAAAGGCTGTTGCGAGTTAAGGAAGCGGGGGATTACCTGCCATGGCTGATCAAGGCAAAGTGAACGTGAGCGCTGAGGGCGCCGGCGTTTCGTCGCGTGTGTGCGCAGAGGCGCTTCGCGTTCCTTCGTGCGATTTGACGGGTGTGCGCGTGAAAGACGAACATCTGCATCGAGCGCTGATGGGCGAAGACTACCTGGTGGTTGACGGCGCGATGGGCACGCAGCTGCAAGAGCGCGGCTTGGCGGATGCGGGCGCGTTGCCTGAGCTGTTGAATTTCTCGCACCCCGACGATATTACGGCTATTCATGCCGCGTACGTTGAAGCGGGTGCTGAGGTCATCACCACGAACACGTTCGGTGCAAACAAGTTGAAACTTGAGGGTGTGGCGTCGGTGACCGAAGTGTATGCGGCCGCTGCTGCGTGCGCTCGCGCTGCGGGGGCTCCGTATGTTGCGGGCGATATCGGCCCGACGGGTGCGCTGCTTGAACCTATGGGGACTATGTCGTTTCAGGAAGCGTACGACGTGTTCGCTGAACAGGTGCAAGCTGTTGCGGCGGCTGGCTGCGACGTGGTGCTTATTGAAACCATGGCGGATTTGCGTGAGGCGAAAGCGGCGCTTCTGGCCGCAAAAGAGCACTGCGATCTGCCGATTTTGGTTACCATGACGTTTGGCGAAGACGGCCGTACGTTTTTGGGCACGTCGCCTGCAGTGGCCGCGGAAGTGCTTTCAAGCATGGGCGCCCATGCGGTGGGTTTGAACTGCTCGCTAGGCCCGGCAGAGCTTTTGGGCGCAGCGCAGGATATGGCGGCGCGCGTGCGTTGTCCGCTGATGGTGCAGCCGAATGCGGGCTTGCCGCATGTGGAAGACGGTGTGACGGTGTTCGACGTTTCGCCTGAAGATTTTGCGGCCGCTATGGGCAACATGATGGATGCCGGCGCAAGCATTGTGGGCGGCTGTTGCGGCACGTCGCCCGCTCATACGCGCCTGCTGCGTGCTATGGCCGATGAACGCCGCAGGCCGGTTGCGCGCCCGTACAAGCCCGCATGTGTGCTGTGCAGTGCGCAGGAGGCTGTGGAGCTGCCAGTTGGCGTGCCTCGCATCGCTGTTATTGGCGAGCGTATTAACCCCACCGGCAAACCGAAGCTGAAGGCAGCGCTGCGTGCAGGCGATTTGGATTACCTGGTTGGCGAGGCGGTGCAGCAGCAAGAATGCGGCGCCGACGTTTTAGACGTGAACGTGGGCTTGCCTGAGCTTGATGAGCCTGCGGTGCTTACGGCAGCGGTGGACAAGCTTGCATCAACGGTAACGCTGCCGTTGGTTATTGACTCTTCCGACCCGGTTGCCGTTGAAGCTGCGGTGCGCGGTTATGCTGGCAAGCCGCTTATCAACAGCGTGAACGGCAAGCGCGAAAGCTTGGATGCGGTGCTTCCCATTGTGAAGAAGTACGGGTGCGCGGTTATCGGGTTGGCGCTTGATGAGGACGGCATCCCGCCTACGGCCGAGGGCCGCTTTGCGGTGGCCGAGCGCATCGTGGCCGAAACCGACAAGTACGCAATCCCGCGTACCGACGTGGTGATTGACTGCTTGACCATGGCATGCGCCACGAACCAGTCTGAAGCGTTGGAGATTTTGCGCGCTATCACCATGGTGAAGGACCACCTGGGAGTGCGCACGGTTCTGGGCGTTTCGAACATCAGTTTCGGCCTGCCGCAGCGCAACATGGTGAACTCCACGTTTTTGGCGGCGGCGTTCGGCTGTGGGTTGGACATGCCCATCTTAAATCCGAAGGCCAAGCGCTATGTTGACACGGTGAACACGTTTAGGGTGTTGAATTGCCAGGATAGCGGGGCTGTTGAGTTCATCGGACGTTACGCGAATGCAGATGATCCTTATGAGGCGCCGGTGGGGGCTAGCGTGTCTTCCGATAAGGGCGCTGCTGCTTCTGCGGCACCTGCGAACAGCGACGAGTGCCCTATTGCTATTCCCGAGGCGCTTGCTGATGCTGCCGGCGATGTGCGTGCCATGGTTCATTTGATTATGACGGGCCGCAAGGCGCCTATGACGGCGGCTACTGAAGCGCTACTGGAAGCTCACGACCCGCTTGATGTGGTAAACGGCGTGTTCGTTCCCACGCTTGACGTGGTGGGCGAGAAGTTCGACAAAGGCGCGTTTTTCTTGCCGCAGCTGATGGCGTCGGCCGAGGCGGTGAAAGCGGGCTTTGACGTGGTTAAGGCCCATGTAGGTGACGCACCGGAAGCGGACGGGGCTGCGCAGGTGATTGCGATTGCCACCGTGAAGGGCGATATTCACGACATTGGCAAGAACATCGTGAAAATGCTGCTGGAAAATTACGGTTACCGCGTGGTTGACTTGGGGCGCGATGTTGAACCCGAAGAAGTGCTGCGCGTGGCGCGCGAGCAGCATATCCGCCTGGTTGGCTTGTCGGCGCTTATGACTACCACGGTGCGAGCGATGGAGGAAACCGTAACGCTTCTGCACGAGCAGCTGCCGGAATGCAAGGTGTTCGTGGGCGGTGCGGTGCTTACAGCTGATTATGCACAGCAGATTGGAGCGGATTTCTATGCGAAAGACGCTGCGGAATCTGCGCGCATCGCCGAGAGGTTCTTTGCCGAGCAGGCGTAGGCGTCTGTAAAAGGTAATGGCCCTGCATGCGATTTAAAGCATGCAGGGCCATGTTGCGTTGCGCGGGGGTTGCAGCGATGACGCGGCGACTGCACGCCTGCTGCCGCTAGCCGATGCCGCCGAGGATGATGCCGAGCACGATGACGATGGCGGTAAGCGGCACGAACAGGTAGCGTCCCATGGTTTCGAACCATGCGCCAATGGGCTTAGTTCGCCCAAGCTGCGCTTGCTTTGTGGCAAACCCTTTCGGGCATACCCAGAAAAACATTATGGCGGCAATAAGGGCTCCCAGGGGAATGGCGTAAATACTTACGGCATCCATCCAGGCACTTACGGCATCGCCGTTTTCAATGAATACGCCAACGGCCATGGAAACAACGGCTACGATGGCAACCGCAACCCAGCGCGGCAGGTGCGCTTCTTGCTGCAGGGCTTCGATGGGCGGTTCGTACAGGTTCACCAGGCTGGTGATGGCAGCGCAGGTGACCGCCAGGAAGAACACAAAGCAGAACACGCTGCCAAACGGCATTTCCTGGAAAACTTGGGGTAGCACGATGAACAGCAGCGGCGGGCCTGCTTGCGTGTCGGCGCCGAACGCGAACACGGCGGGAACCACCACCATCGCGGAAAGCACTGCGGCAAGCGTGCTGAAGATGACCACGTTTTTCGCCGAGGACACAACGTTCACGTCTTTTTTCAGGTAGCTGCCGTATACAAGCGTTCCGCCGCCAGCGAGGGAGAGGCCGAAGAACGCTTGGCCGAGCGCAAGAACCCAGGTTTGCGGGTTGGCAAGCGCTTCCCAATGGGGCATGAACAGGTATGCGTAACCATCGAGCGCGCCGGGGAGCATGGCAACGCGCACCAGCAATACCATGAACAGCACGAAAAACAGCGGCATCATAACTTTGTTCAGACGCTCGATGCCGCGCGAAACGCCTAAAACCATAACAGCGAGCGTGATAAGAAGCGCTGCGGCGTGCCAGCCGATGCTGCCGAAATTGCCGGTAATATGGCCGAAGAACGCTCCCATGCTCGGTTGTGCAAGCAACTGGCCCGTGGCGGCGGTGCACAAGTATTTGAGGAACCAGCCAAGCACTACAGTGTAGCCGATGGCGATGCCAAGGGCGGCAAGCACGGGGACGATGCCGATGATCTTGCCGATTTTTTCTGCGTGAGCAACGTTGCGCATGGCAAGCGCTTTGCCGAACGCTCCCATAGGACCGGTGCCCATGGCGCGGCCGAACGACATTTCGCCGATAACGCCCGTTAGGCCTAAGAGCACCACGAAGAACAAGTACGGGATAAGAAATGCCGCGCCGCCAAGCTGCGATACGCGGTAGGGGAATAGCCAGATGCCGGAGAGGCCTACAGCGGAGCCGATGCATGCAATGATGAACGCGGTGCGCGAGGTGAACGAATCACGCGTAGGTGCGGTGCTGCTGGTGTGTGCGGCCATGGTGCTCCTTTCGCGGGGCAACAAAAAAGCCGCCCATTCAGGCGGCTTGAAAGTTTGGTGGAGCCTAGGG
>DJEE01000069.1:3277-3799 GCA_002431805.1 Eggerthellaceae bacterium UBA5906 | reverse complement strand
CAAGGTGCGTTAGCTATTATACGAGATATAGCCGACGGTGCAAGCCCTTTTTTCGAGAATTTTGGCGGTGGCGCGTTCAGCGGAAGCAGGTTGCCGTCATGCGGGCTATATGCCGTCCGGTGTCATCTGAAACGTCTACGGTGTAAAAGCCCAGCTTGCGACCCGATTTATCGACAGAGCATTCGGCGATAAGCTTGGTACCTTTCGCGCTGCTTAAAAACTCGATGGTGTTGCTTACCGACACCGTGGGTTGTTCGCCAACGTTGCAGGCAACGGCAAGGCAGAAGTCTGCAAGGGTGAAAATCGCGCCGCCCATGACGCCGCCGGCTGCATTGTAATGCACGCGCGACAGCGGCATTTCGCAGACGGCATGGCCCTTGCTTGCCGCAACAATGGTGCAACCGGCAGCCTGCGTGGCAAACTGATCTTCCTTGAAATACGCGCGAATCTCGTCAAGCGTAGCGTTTTCGGAAAGCATAGGCGGGGGTCCTTTCGAGTGCGAATGCGGTTAACTTTGGGAGG
>DJEE01000069.1:962-3218 GCA_002431805.1 Eggerthellaceae bacterium UBA5906 | reverse complement strand
TACTGCTGGGGCGCTGCCGTGGTGCCGAAGAGCTCCAGCCAGTCACCGTCATTGACGGTGATGGATTGCGTGCTGCCGCGCAACAGGTATACGGAATCGGTGATGGAATCGTCGTCGAAGCTCAAGTCTTTCATTACGTACGCTGCGTAATCTTGCGAAGGGTTGTGTGGGGCATCGGCGCTGACGGTAACGGTGTAGGTTCCGGCAGGAATATCGGTGCCTACGCGGTACAAGCCGCTTTGATACGGTGCTTGCGGCTGGAAGTCGGCTTCGTCTGCCGGGATAAGCAGTGCGTTATCAACGTTGGGCATAAACGCGATAACCTGGCCTTGCTCAAGGTCGACAAAGTAATTGCCTGTGTAGGAAACGGACGTCTCCAGGCTGTAGGTTCCTGAGCCTTCGGGGCTGAACACGTAAAACGAGCTTTCGGTTGAAGCGCTTCCCTGCATGAAGTACTCGCCGGCATCGATGTCGCGTCCAACAACGTATACACCTGCCGATGCCTGATTGTCGTTTATCTCGTTTGGCAGGTTGCCCGCTGCGTCTTGAATGTCGCTGAGCGTGAATCCGCCGTAGGCATCGCTATCGGGAAGGTTGTCGGGGTCGTATCCATAACCGTATAGATCATCATAATCGTAAGAATGGATGGAATCGGAGCGGTTGTGCAGCGAATCGGCAACCATGCTTACGGTTGTGCAGCCAACGCAACCTCCCAAGCCCAGCAAAAACGCCAGCACGCAGGCAAGCACAATCCACGGCCATTTCTTTTTCGGCTGCGGCTGGCCTGTGTAAGCCGCATAAGGGCTTGGCGGAGCAGCGTAAGGGCTTTGCGGCGCGTTTGCGTACGGGGGCTGCGGCTGCTGCTGATTGCATGGTGCTTGCTGCTGGAAGTGCTGTGCCTGTTGCGGCTGCGCGGCACCGTAGGGCCCGGTAGCGGGCTGATTCTGCGGGACCTGTTGCTGGACGCCAGCTTGTTGGCTTTCGCCTGCCGCTGTTGGCTGATTGACGTTTTCGTTGTTTTGGGAATCGCTCATATGAGGTGCTCCTTTTAAGGTTGTTTCGCCGCCTATCTTAGCACGCCATATCAGCTATGAATTCGTTTGTTAACGCAACGGCATGGTTCGGGCATGCGCTTTCGCACAGGCCGCACCCGATGCAGTAGCGCCAATCGAAAACGAGCGTACCGTCTTTGGCGCTTGGCAACCGTGCTCCGGTGGGGCAGACTTTCGTGCACGCAAGGCAGTTTTCGCACTGGTTGTTTGTGAGCGGGAAAGGCAGCTGCGCGCGCGTTGCAACGCTTGGGTCGGAGTCGATTGCCTGCAATAGTAGCTTGCGCGATAACCCCATAACCTGACGCGTGCGGCCAAGCGGCGCGAACTTGTTGAATTGCGTGCCGGTTCCAAGATGCAACCGCTGGTGTGCCGCAAGGCGCTGGTTTTGTTCGCGCAGCGTTTGCAGGTGCTCGTCGGTGCGCTCGCGCAATGCGCCGGATGCGGCATCTTTAAGTTGTGCGAGCATATCGGTGAAAAGCGCCCGTCGATCGCCGTCGGCGCCGGCGTTTGCCAATCCGGCAAGCAGGCCCTCGTCTTTGGCGTAGGGAAGGTTTTCTCTAAAGCCGATGGAGCGTTCGGCCCATTGTTCGGCACGTGCAATGGCAGTGCTGTACAGCTCCTCGGCGCATGCGCCGGCGCGTGCGCATGTTTCGCAGCGTGCAAGGTCAAGGGATACTTCAACGGTGCTGCCTTCAGTCAAAAGCGCGCACCATGCTTCGGCGGGCAATGCGGCCAGACAGGGTGCAACCACCACGTTGCTTGCAAGCTCGTGGTGGTTGTCTTTGACGTTTTCGGTGCACGTGATGATGCAGGGGCGGTTGCCGAGTGCTGCTTTGCGTGCCTGTGCGTGCAATTCTGCAAGCGTGTTGGTTGTGGGGGAGAATGCGTCGCAGGTTCCCTGGCAGGCGCCGCATAGCGTGCAAGCGTTGCCGTTGATGATGGGCGGTTGGTTTTCGGCAAACGAAAGAGCGTTGTGCGCGCAGGTTTGCGCGCATCGCGTGCACGAAGAGCCATGAGTACGTGTGCAGAAATCCCGCAGCACAAGCATGCGCTGCGGGATTTCGTAAGCTTGCTGTTGCGCGGTGCCGGTCAACAGGTGCCTTTCTGCGGGCTATGCGCCAAAAACCTGAGCGGTAACCTGGTCGATGCGCGCAAGCACATCTTCGCGAGGCAGAAGCTCGATGGATTCGAACAGCGGCGGGGA
>DJEE01000069.1:0-877 GCA_002431805.1 Eggerthellaceae bacterium UBA5906 | reverse complement strand
CTGCAGCACGAATTTCAGCTTCATGTCCATGGTATCGCCGAGTTCGCGGCATGCAGCTTCCAGACCGGCAGCTTCCCAGGCGCGGGACGTATCAGCCAGGATAGCGCGGCAGTTTGCCAAGGCTTCGTCAGCGCGAGCCCCTTCTTTGAGCAGCACCTTCTTGACCGATTTTTCATCTAACTCGGGCACGGTGGCACCCCAGAACATGTAGGCGAGCTTTGCGGGCACTTCGTCAAGACGCTGCAGGCGTTCGGCTACCAGCGGGTACAGCTTTGCGTACCATTCAGGGCGTGCATCGATGTCGGCTTCGGTTGCGCCGGCCTGCACAAGCCACGGGCGAGCGGCGGCCACCCAGGCCTGCGCCCCCATGCGCTGAATGTACTGGCCGTTCATCCACTCAAGCTTTGTTTCGTCGAATACGGCGTCTTTTTTCGTGATGCGGTCGAGCGTGAAAGAGCTGCACAGCGTTTCGCGGCTGATGAGCGTGGTCTCACCGTCAAGGCTCCAGCCCAAAAGCGCCAGGAAATTGACCATGGTATCGGGCAAGAAGCCGCGGTCGCGGAACTCTTCAACGCTTGCGGCCCCGTGGCGCTTGGACAGCTTATGACCGTCGGAGCCGAGGATCATGGACAGGTGCGCGAACATGGGCACATCGTAGCCAAGTGCTTCATAGATGAGGATTTGGCGCGGCGTGTTGGACAGGTGGTCATCGCCGCGGATAACGTGCGTGATGCCCATGTTGGCATCATCGCACACCACGGCGAAGTTGTACGTAGGCGTGCCGTCGGTGCGCACGACGATCATGTCGTCCATAACGTCGGCGGGGAAGGACATGTGGCCGTATACGGCGTCCTCGAACTCGATGGGGCCGTGGTCA
>DJEE01000042.1:42346-62932 GCA_002431805.1 Eggerthellaceae bacterium UBA5906 | reverse complement strand
GCCGTGGCTACGGCAAACGCCATGTGGATGCCGAACACGCCGGCGGTAACCTCATCGGTGGAGCCGGAAACCATGTTGGTAGCAACCGTGGAGGTAGACACGATAATGGCAGTGCCCAGCGAGCCCGCCACCTGGCGGAATGTGTTCTGCACGGACGTGCCGTGGTTCACCAGCTTATCGGGCAGCGCATTCATGCCCCACGTGGAAATGGGCATGTTCACCAGCGACAAGCTGAACAGACGCACCGTATAGATGACGGTAAGCGTGATAAGTCCCGTACCCGGGCCCATGAACATGAACGTGGCGGTGGTCAGCGCCAGCACGCACGTGCCCGTAACGGCCAGCACGCGTGGGCCGTGCTTGTCGAACAGGCGGCCGGCAACCGGGCCCATAGCGCCCATGATAATGGCGCCGGGCAGCAGCACCAGGCCCGAGGTGGTGGCCGAAAAGCCCATGTAGGACTGCAGCAAGATGGGGATAAGGATGCCGCCGGCAAGCAGCGCGCCCTGCACCAGCATCACGATGATGGTGGCAATAAGGAACTTGCGGTTGGTCAGTACGCGCACCTGCAACATAGGTTGCTCCATGTGCAGTTGACGGCGGAAGAAGAACACGAGCGCAACCACGCCGATGATAACGCCAGCGGCGGAGTCGGCGGTGATGCCGTAGCTGCCGATGGCCGACAGGCCGTACAAAAGCCCGCCGAAGCCGAGCGTGGACAAAATGACGGACGGAACATCCAGCGTGACGTCCTTGTTCGTTTCGCCGCCGCGCTCAAGCACTGCGCCTGCGAAAATGATAACCGCTATGCACAGCACGGCGATAATCCAGAACATCACGTGCCAGTTTGCCTGGTCGATGATAATGCCGGCGACGGTGGGGCCAGCGGCAGGTGCAAACGCGATGACGATGCCGAACACGCCCATGGCCGTGCCGCGACGGTCAACGGGGAACGTCCACATCAGCACGGTCATCACCAGCGGCATGAGGATGCCGGCGCCTGCGGCCTGCACCAAGCGGCCCGCAAGCAGCACGGGGAAGTTCGGGCCCCATGCGGCAAGCGCGGTACCGGCGGTGAACAGCATCATAGAAACCAGAAACAGCCTGCGTGTGGTAAAGCGGTCGGTCAGAAATGCCGTGATGGGTACCATAATGGCATTGACCAGCGTAAAGCCCGTGGTCAGCCACTGCGCGGTGGCGGCGTCCACGCTCATTTCGCTCATGATGGACGGCAGCGCCGGCGACACCACGGTTTGGTTCAGCACGGTGACAAACGTGCCAAATACCAGCACGATGAGCATGACAACTTGCTTGCGGGTTAGACCCCAATTAGCCATTGAGCGGCTCCTCCCTGCGCGGCTTCCCGAACCGCGCGAAACGTCCAACGAGCGCACAAGGCAAAGGCGGCATACATGCTCGCCAAAACGCTTTTGCGTTGTTGGGTTCGAATAAAGAAGGCATCGGACAAAAACGACGTCCCCGGCGCGCGCAAAGGCGGGCCGGGGACGTCGCATGTGACGCCGTTGTGTTGCAACCAATGGTAACGCGCACGCAGCAGTTAGGCGCGCCGCGCCGCGCCCGAACCACACAATCCTTGCGCCGCCTGCAAATCTTGCCCACAAATGTTCGGCCAATTGTGTGTTTTGCGCTGTTTGGCTCAAACAGGAGTAGCTGACCTATTTCTTATTCACGATGAGGCTTTCGGCAACGTTTTTCAGCCTCTTGAAATCGGTGATGACGAGTGCGCCATGCTGGCGCTCGACGCAACCGGTTTTCCTGAGAGAGCTAACGCTGTTCGTGACGGAATTGACGTGCACGCCAAGCATGCCGGCAAGCTCCTCGTTGGAAAACGGGACGATGGCCGGTGCATGCGCCGTCCCGAATTCGCTGGTGAGCGTTAAAAGCAACGCGGCGAATCGCTGCAGCACGGGATAGATGGAGGCATTCACCGCTTCGCGTGTTTGCATGGCCATCATCTCGAACAGATATTGAGCCATGGCATAGCACGTTTCGCCGTCGGCCCGTAGGAAAGCGCCGAACGCTTCTCCGCTGATTTCCAGCAGCTCCACCTTCGTGGTGGCACAGGCGTTGAGAATGGTAGGTTTTCGGGCTTCGGTTTGTTGGAACTCTTGAAACCCGATAAGCGTTCCCGCTTTATGGAAGAAGACCGTTTTCGTGTATCCGTCGGGAGTGCCGCTGTAAAGGCGAACGAGGCCTCGTTGAATATAGAAGGTGTTGCGGGCGTTGTCTCCTTCGCGAAATAAGAACTCGCCGGGATCGAGTTCTGCGCGCTTGCATGGCAGGGTTCCGTTGGCTGCGGCCTGCTCGATTGCCTTGCTTAACTGTGGTTTCGGCTGTACGAATAGATTGATTGCTTCCATGTCCCCGTCTTCCCCCCTTAACGTTGCGCATTCGTATCAGAATATCCTAATGGTTGCATGATAAGGAGGCGTTTTTTCGTTCGTAAACATAGTTTTGTTCCACTTCCACAATGTTGTGTGTGGTGTAGAACATTGTGGCGGTTCGCCAGCTTTGGTGGGCTGATCCAGTTATGTGTGGAACGCTCCGTTGCTGCACTCGTATGATGCGGTCGCCTTGAAGGCTAGACGAGTTTGCAAGATCAAGACGAGGGAGGACAACATGGAGAACCCTAACGGGCATGCCGCTTTGCGTGACGCAGTGACTCCGGAGTACTTCATGCGCGACGGCAAGCTGACGCGTCGCACGTTCATCAAGGGCGTTGGAGCCGTCACCGTTGCTTCTGCGCTTGGATTCGGGGTGCAGGCTTCGCCCGAGGGCGTTGCGGCAGCCGATGAAGCCCCGGCGAAGGCTGGGGAGAAATCGGTGCATGCGGTGTGCACGGTCAACTGCACGTCTCGCTGCCACCTGCACGGCACGGTGCGTGACGGCAAGCTGATTCGCGTAGAGCCTGGCGACATGCCTGGTCGCCCTGGGTATGCCAACGCATGCCTGCGCTCTATGAGCTACATTAAGCACGTGCAGGACGAAAACGCACGCGTTATGTACCCCATGAAGCGCACGGGTGAGCGCGGTAGCGGCGAGTTCGAGCGTATCACCTGGGATGAGGCCATCGACATCATTGCCGAAAAGCTTAATGCCGTTGTGGCGAACGATCCGAAGAATGCGTCGTTCTATTCCTTCACCGGCGATCTGGGCAAGCTGTCCTGGGAGGCGCCTACGCGTTTCGCCGGTTGTTTGGGTGCAACGACGTGGGACGTCGAAGGCATCATGGGCGACCATGGCGCGTCCATGGGCATGACGATGGTGTTCGGAACGCATCGCGGTGCGCATGATTCGCGCGACTACCTGAACTCCAACCTTGTGATTTGCTGGGGTCGTAACCTTGCGGATACGCATACGTCCGAACTGCGCGATTATGTGGCTGCGCGCAAGAACGGCGCGAAAATCATTGTGATAGACCCGCGTCAGTGTTCCACCGCGGCTATGGCCGATGAATGGATTGGCATTAACCCGCAGACCGACCCGGCGTTGGCGCTTGGCATGATGAACTGGATTATCGGCCACGACATGCACGCGAAAGACAAGCTTGTCGAGGAATCGGTCGCTCCGTACCTTATTCGCGAAGATAACGGCAAGTACTTGCGCATGATGGACGGCAAGGTTGTTGACAGCACCGCTGATGACGAAGCCGACGCAACGTCTATCGGGTCTGCCCCTGCGTCTCAGGGCGATGCTGGATCCGGTGCAAACACCTATGTGATTTGGGACGAGCTCACGGGCGCCGCCGTTGATGCTCCGAAGGCGGCTGAAATCAAAGCAGGGTCTGTTAAGCCCGCGCTTTCCGGCACCTTTACGGTGGACGGCGTGCAGTGCCGTACGGCGTTTGACCACTTGGTCGATGGATGCAAGGCGTACACGCCTGAGTACACGGGTGAAATCTGCAGCATCGATCCCGCTGTCGTTGAACGTTTGGCCGAGGAATATATCACGGCTCAGCCTGCTGCTATTCGCATGGGGCAGGGCATGCAGCGTGTGAACCATTCGTATTCCCCGTTCCGAACCGTGGCCACGCTTGCCATGGTGGCCGGTTACATCGGTGTTCCTGGCGGCGGCGCATCGCATGCGGGCGGCACGGCGACGAATAAGCCCGTTGCCGGATACACCGGTCCCGTGTACAACTACACCGATTGGTCGAATACGGGCAAGAAGGCGAACCTGGTTCCGTCTTCTCAGCTGTATAACGCCGCGGTTGATCGCGACCCCGTTGGCATTGATTTCTTATGGATTGCCAATTCCAATCTCATCAATATGTCGCCCGATTCGAACTACATGATCGAGCACGTGTTGCCGGCTATCGATTTTATCGTGACCGCGGATCCGTGGTGGACGTGGACGGCGAAATACTCCGACATCGTGCTGCCTGCAACGTCGTACTGGGAACATTGGGATTTGATTGATCGCAGCCCGTGGGCCATGTTCAACCAGCCCGCTATCGAGCCGATGGGTGAAAGCAAGTCCGATGTCGAGATGATGACCATGCTGGCGAAAAAGTGCGGTGTGGAGCAGTACTGGGACAAAACCGACGAAGAGTGGATCCGCCAGTTCGTGGGCACTGATCATCCAGCATGGGCTGACCTTAACTGGGACCGCGATGTTGTTGGGCAGGGAATTTACGGCCGATCGGACGCAATCTATGATCCGGCGATTGTGTATGCGAACGGGGCCGGTTACAAAACCGACACGGGCAAGTTTGAGTTCTACACGGAAAAGATGCTTCCGTTTGGCGAGGAGATCCCGACGTGGTTGCCCCCGGCGGAGGACCCGCGCGAGGGAGACCTTGCGAAGAGGTACCCGCTTGTGTACATCCAGTATCACGACCGTCTGAACGTGCACACGCAGCACATTTTGATTCCCGAGCTTGAAGTGGTGCAAAGCGAGCCGCTGCTGCAGATGAATCCGGTCGACGCGCAGGCGCGCGGCTTGAAGCACGATGATGTCGTGCATGTGTTCAACGACCGCGGCGATATGAAGCTTCGCCTGTTCGTCACAGAGGGCATCGTGCCTGGAACCGTGGCGACGCAAAGCGGCTGGACGCCCGACCATTTCATCGAAGGCTGCTATCAAAACCTTACGCGCATGGCTATCAACGATGCGGAAGAGGCCTATAGCATGACGAACTCGGCGTTCTACGACAACCTGGTTGAAGTCGAGAAGGCCTAAGGGGGAATCGGATATGAGCAGCGAAGTTCACTATGGCATGGTTATCGACACCGAGCATTGCGTCGGGTGTCAAACCTGCACAATTAGCTGCAAGATTTCCAATGATGTTCCGGGGTCTGCCCATTGGAATCATCTGGAAAGTCTCGATGGTGATGTTTTGTACCAGGCAACTGGCGTATTCCCTCGTACGCGTTTGTCATTCCGCCCTATGTTGTGCAACCATTGCGAAGACCCGGCGTGCGTGAAGCATTGCCCGACGCATGCCATGCATAAGGACGAGGAAACCGGCTTGGTGCTGGTCGATCAGGATCGATGCATCGCGTGCGGTTACTGCACGTGGACGTGCCCATATGGTGCCCCGTCCATGGATGACGTGCACCACGTGATGAGCAAATGCACGTTCTGCAAAGACCGTCTTGAAGACGGTCAACAGCCGTACTGCGTAGCGGCGTGCCCCGCAAATGCGCGCGTGTTCGGCGACTTGAGTGATTCGGAAAGCGAACCGAGCAAATTGCTGCAGCAGAAAAAAGGTGTTCAGTATCTTTCGGAAATGGGTACGAACCCGTCGGTCTATTACGTGTAAGGCGGTTGGCGAACATGATTTTGCATGTGCTTCCTTTGTTGGTGTTCACGACGTTCGCTGGTTTTGCGGCGGGCGCGTATGCCGTTGACGCGGTGTGCGGCAATGGTTCCAAGGCGAAAACGCCGTGGTTGTTCCCGCTGGTGTGCGTGGTCTTGCTGGGTGTTGGCTTGTGCGGTACATTGGCACATCTTGGTCAGCCTTTGCGCTTCATGAATGGCATGGCAAACCCCGCCTCGGGCATTTCCCAGGAATCGTATTGGGCAATTGCGCTGGGTCTCGTTATCGTGATTGACCTGGTGGTTTCCTGGCGTAAAGGAAAAACCGTCCGTGCTATTCGCTGGGTTGGCGGTGTTGTTGCCGTTGGTTTTATAGTGGTGACGGGCTTGGCGTATTTCGATTGCCTGGGTCTGGTTGCTTGGCGCGGGGCCGCAACGCTGCCGATGTTCGTGCTGGGCGACGTGGCTCTGGGCGCTGGCTTGTGCGCTATGCTTGCGAGAGCCGACGAATGGTCTTCCAGCCTGCTGGCTCCGGCTGCGATTGCGGCGCAAATCGCGTGGGGTGTTGCGGTTGTTGCGTACGGGCTGTATCTGGTACGCAGTGGCCTTGATGCAACCGGTTTGCTGGCAGCTGCGCTTGTGCTGGGTCCTGTGTGCGGGTCCACGGTTGCGGCTGCAGCACGCTGCGGCAAGTTTGCTGGCAAGACTGCTGCGATGACGCTGTTTGTGCTGTCATTTACTAGCGTTGCCGTCGCTCGCTACGCATTCTTCGCGATGGGTGTTGGCGCGTAAGCTGGCGAAAAGCGTTTGATTATGTTCAGGCCTTTTGGCGAAACGGCGAACGCCGCGAGCCAAAAGGCCCTTTCTGTTGCAGGAATCGCATAGCTTGGTAAGAGGCATTCGCTATCTCATGACGTACGGTCAAAGCTTGTCGTTCTCCCGACAGAAGGCTGTTCGTGCAAAGTCGTTTCGAACGCGTCCGATACAATTAAGCTGTTATCGAACAACAATCTAATGCAGTCCTCTCGTCTGCTAAAATACGGATTAGCAAAAAGAAAAAAAATTAGCAAAAAGAAAAAATTGTCAGAGGCACTATGGAAGCGCATATCAATCCCTTTACTCCAAGCTTTGGGAAAATCCCGCCTATTCTTGCGGGACGCAGGTTCCTTATCAACGATTTCGAGCAAGCGTTTGCCAACAACCCGAACGACCCGAATCTTTGCAGTCTGTTCTCCGGCCCTCGTGGCGTTGGCAAAACGGTTTTGCTCTCCTATCTTGCTAAGAAAGCCGAGGCGAACGGTTGGGTTGCAGCTAACGTGACCGCACGTCCTGGCATGCTTGAGGATATCGCTGAGCGAACGATGGACGCCGCAAATCAGTTTGTGGAAAAGCCGGCTTCGGCGCGCCTTTCGTCCGTTTCCGTTCCGGCGCTTTTCGGCGCATCGTGGGAGTATCGGGACGCTGACTCGGGCAATTGGCGAACGCGTATGAACCGCATCCTTGACGTGCTTCAAGAACACTCGATTGGGTTGCTTATCACCATTGACGAAATTGATCCGAGTTTGGATGAGCTCGTTGATTTTTCGGCAACATTCCAGCATTTCATTCGGGAGGACCGCAAAGTTGCTTTGCTTATGGCGGGGTTGCCGGTAAACGTTTCTGCGTTGTTGTCGGACAAGTCGGTTTCGTTTTTGCGTCGAGCGGCGCAGCACCAATTGGGACGAATCGATGATTCGGATGTTGCTTGCGCATTTCGAGAAACATTCGAGGAGTCAGGTAAAACGATCCAAGACGACGCCCTTTCGGTTGCGGTTGAGGCCATTGGCGGCTTTGCATACATGATGCAGCTAGTTGGGTTTAGAACTTGGATCGAGGCGGAAGCCTGTGATTCGGTTCGTTTGTCGCATGTTGAACGCGGCGCAGCGCTGGCAAAAAGAGATTTTGAAAACGGCGTAATCAAGAAAACGCTGCAAGAACTGTCGGACGGCGACATCGCGTTTCTGGAGGCCATGCTACCCGACGGCAACCAACCAAGCTCTATGAACGATATAGCCGCTCGCATGGGCAAGACACCCAATTACGCTCGCGTTTATCGAACACGCCTGACGGAACAAGGTCTGATTTCCGTCCCTCGAAGGGGCATAGTTGAATTCGAAATGCCATTGCTGCGGGAATACTTGGCGGAGGGGTAGGGGGATTTCCGCCGCTTACCGCAAATATTTCTCGGTTGTTAATTCGTGAAATTTAGGGGTTGCGCGAATTGCTAGCATCCCGTATTCTTCGAGTCACAACTTAATACCTTTAAACCGATGAGGCGAAAGTCAAGCCATCATAAGCGCTCACAGAGAGCGGGTGTTGCTGGGAATCCCGCAGAAATGCTGGTTGGTAAATGGTTCGCCGAGGGAAAGGGGAAAGGTTGGCAGGGGCCGCGCAACCGCGCAGCAGTTGGCAACCGAGTATCTGGACCGTGAGCCTGCGTTAAGGGCAGAACATGTGTTGGCATGTTCGTGAGAGGGTTCCTTTCAGGAGCCAAGTAAAGGTGGCACCGCAGATGTAACGTCTGTCCTTTATCTCAAAGGACAGACGTTTTTTATTGTGCGGGCAACTCGGGCCACGGGGCGCGGCGAGTCGCCATAGCTGCAACCCAACCTTTAACTTGGAATCTGCAAGTTGTTAAAGCCTCATTCGCGTTCGTTGCCGGCAAGCCGAAAGCCCGGGGACGGGCAATGACCGGCGGGAATCCCGCCAAGAAAGGAATGAGGATCATGACTCAGAACGTAGCAGCCCAGAAGCGTACGGTGGCAACCTCCACGAAGAAGGAGGGCCTGTCCGTACAAGACCTGATCCTGGTGGCTGTGCTTATTGCCGCCGGCGCCGTGCTCAAGCTTACCGTCTCTAGTTTCCTAAGCTTTGCGGGCATGAAGCCCAACTTCATGATTGCCATGTACTGCTTGGCCATTATTCTCACGCGCCCGAAGGTGTACCAATCCGTGATTATCGGCCTGCTTGTGGGCCTGGTCAGTCAGTTGCCTATGCTTAATGCAACGCCGCTGGTCAACATCGCATCTGAGATGCTGGGTGCGCTGGTGTGCGGCTTGCTGGTAACCGCGCTTGCGAAGGTTGCCGCCGACAACAAGGGCTTCCAGAACGTGGTTGCTCCCGTGATCATCACCTTCCTGTCCACCGTGGTTTCCGGCTACACGTTCGCCATGATCGTGGGCGTGGCCGTTGCGCACCTTGAGCCGCTGGCCGTGTTCGGCGTGTACGCCGTTATGGTGTTCGGCACCGCAACCATGAACGCCGTGCTGGCCGCTATTCTCACGCCGGTTCTGCGCGCGGTGCTCAAGCGCTAAATTGTTCCGCCTGCCTGACGGCAGCCGGTCCGCTCGACGTTGCGGCCGCTTGTGGCGCCCCGCCTTCGCGTTCAGCTTCACGGGCATGGCCCGAAGGCCAATGCCCACTCGCTTCACGTGAATTCGGGGCACCACAAGCGCCCTCACTGATTTTTACATGTAAGTAGCTCGAAGAATGTCCAAGGAATTATTAGCGCAAAGGATTTCCCATGATTGAGATATCGCAGCTATCGTTTCGCTATCGGGAGGGGGCCGAGCCTATCCTGAAAGGCATCGACCTTACCATCCCCGATGGCTCGTTCGTTGGCATCACCGGCGCGGCGGGCAGCGGGAAATCAACGCTTACGTATGCGTTCAACGGCATTATCCCGCACTGCTATCCGGGCGATTTCTACGGTAGCGTGGTTATCGACGGGCTGGACACGTGCGAGGCATCGCTCACCGACATCAGCAGCCTGGTGGGCAGCGTGTGCCAGGACATCGATTCGCAGATGGTGTCGTCGGTGGTTGAAGACGAGGTGCTGTACGGCTTGGAGAACTTCGGCGTACCGAAAGACCAGGTGGAAGCACGTGTGACTGAGGCGCTTGAGGCCATGGGCATCGCCGATCTGCGCCACCGTGGCATTGCCGAGCTTTCCGGCGGGCAGAAGCAGAAGGTGGCGGTGGCGTCGGTCATCGCGCTCAAGCCGCGTGTGCTGGTGCTCGACGAGCCCACGGCCGAGCTTGACCCAGCGTCGTCGCTTGCCGTGTTCGAGCTGCTGGCACGCTACGCCCGCGAAAACGGCACCACGGTCATTGTGGTGGAGCAGAAAATCGCGCTGCTGTCGGATTTCGCCGATATGCTGCTGATTGTCGATGGGGGTGAGATCCGTTTCCGGGGCACGCCGGCCGAGGTACTTGAGCATTCCGACGAGCTGCTGGAGATAGGCGTGAACTGCCCGCGTTCCACCAGCTTGGTGAACCGTTTGCGGGCTTGCGGCTTGGTGGATTCGCCGGCCGTGCGCAACGTCGGCGAGGCGGTTGAGGTTTGCAAGCAAGTTCTAAGCGGGGAAGGGGTGCGCGCATGATTGAGTTCAAGAACGTAAGCGCGTCGTATGACGGTGAGCTGCCTATTCTGCGCGACGTGAGCTTTCGCATTCCCGACGGCGATTTTGTAGCGTTCGTGGGAACGAACGGCGCGGGTAAATCAACCACGATGCGCCTGGTCAACGGGCTGTTGAAGCCTTCTGCGGGCGAGGTGCTTATCGATGGCGTACCCACCACGCAGCTGCGTACTAGTCAGTTGGCGCAGAAAGTGGGATTCTTGTTTCAAAACCCCGACCGGCAAATCTGTTGCTCCACCGTGCGCGAAGAGCTGCTGTTCGGCTTCCGGGCGCAGGGCAGGGCCGATGCGCAGGCTGAGGCGAAGGTGGACGCTATGATTGAGCGCTTTGGGTTCGATGGCGATGCCGAGCCGTTTCTGCTTAACCGTGGTACGCGTCAGCTTTTGGCGCTGGCATCCATCATTGTGCTTGAGCCGCCCGTGGTGGTGCTCGACGAGCCTACGACGGGCCTTGACTTCCGTGAGTGCGTAAAGGTGATGGACGTGATTGCCGATTTGAACGCACGCGGCACCACGGTGATCATGGTGTGCCACGACATGGAAGTGGTTGCCGACTACGCTAAGCGCGTGATCGCCATGACCGCAGGTCAAGTGGTTGCCGATGGCGAAACGTTTACCGTGCTGCGCGACCGCGACGTGCTGGCGCGCACGCACTTGCTGCCGCCGCAGGTGGTTGATGTGGCGTTGCGCTTGGCCGAGGACGGTGCTGTGTCAGCTGCCTTGCCGGTGGCGCAGGCTAACACGCTTGATGAGATGACCGATGTGCTTGCCGCTGCGGCGGGCGCGAATGTGAAAGCGGGTGCGTGATGAAGGGCTTTCTGGAATACGTGCCGGGCGATAGCTTTCTGCACCGCATGAACCCGGTGGCGAAGTTGGGCGCGGCGCTTCTGCTGGTTATTGCCTGCTTCGCTACCAGCAACTTTGTGTTGCTTGCGCTGATTATCGTGCTAGATGTGGTTATGGCCGCGCAGTGCAAAATGCTGCCGCAAACGTTGGGGCTGGCGAAAGCGGTTGCTGTATTCTCGCTGATACTGGCGGTGATCGCGCTGCTGTTCACGCCGCAGGGCAACGTGCTTGTGCAGCTGCCGTGGGGCTACATCGGCACGGAAAGCGTGGTGGCGGCTGTGCTTATTGTGGTGCGCCTGGTTGCCTGCGCGGTGCCGTTGTTCTTGGTGTTCTATGTTACCAAGCTTACCGATATGGCAAATGCGCTGGTCAAGGTGCTGCATGTGCCGTATAAGTACGCATTCACGTTCATGTCCACGGTGCATTTCATCCCCGTGTTCATGAACGACATGTCGGGCATCATGGAGGCGCAAACCGCGCGCGGCGTTGAGTTCGACGGCGGCTTTTTGAAGAAGGTCCGCCTCATGATGCCCCTGTGCGTGCCGCTTTTGGTGTCGTCGGTGCGCAAGACCAACAGCGCCGCTATCGCCGCCGAAGTGCGCGGCTTCAACCTGCGCACTCGCGAAAGCGGCTTCAAGGAATATCCCTTCGCCGGCATCGATTTCGCAGCAATGGCCGTGGCGGCGCTTATGCTGGTGGCGGCTATCGTGCTAGGCGTGCTGGGGCTGTAGCGCGTCTTCCCCTAAGATTTCGCGGTAGTAGGCAAGGTCCTGCTCGGTGTATACGTCGAAAATCACGTGCATGTTGGCGCCCGGTTCGCCCGGTTTGCGGGAATCAAGCCAGGCCTTCACGGTTTGCACGGCTATGCTCGCGCCTTCCTGCTGCGGGAACCCGAACACGCCGGTGGAGATGCAGCAAAACGCCAGCGAGTTCAGCCCCGCCGCAGAAGCGGCATCCAGGCAGCTGATGTAGCATTGTGCCAGCTGTTTGCGCTGCTCAGCGGTGGGAGCTCCCTTCGTCATGGGGCCTACGGTGTGGATGATGTGCTTGGCGGGCAAGTTGTAGCCCGGCGTGATCTTCGCGCGGCCGACGGGCTCTTCGTAGCCTTGCGCCTGCATAATCTGCGCGCACTTCAGGCGCAGCTGCACGCCGGCGAACGTGTGGATGGCGTTGTCAATGCACAGGTGGCTGGGAATCCAGCAGCCCAAAAGCGCGCTGTTCGCGGCGTTTACAATGCCGTCGCAGGCAAGTGCCGTGATGTCGCCGCGCCAGACGCTTAGGCGTTGGTCGCTTGCGACGCGCGGCAGTTCGCTGGCGTCGGTGATGCCCTGCTCGGCCACCATAAGCTGCAACAGGCGGTCTTGGCGTTTCAAAAACTCAGGTGAGGCAGGCTTTGGCTCGCGCGTGTTCACCAATGCGCGGAATTGGTCCCACTGTTCCATAAACCACTGCGGGTCTTCCTTCGCCTCAATGTGCTGTGCGCCGGCGTGGCGCTCGTCCATCAGGTAATTTACCAGGTACGCGATGTCTTCAACAAGCTGCATCATGGGTAGTGCTCCTTCTGCCGAAAAGGTTGATCGAAGGCGCGCGCAAGCGCTGCATTACCAATTTGCTGCGCGGCGCAATCAACGTTGTTTTGCACGTTAGGATAACGCAAAAGCTGCGGGCGCACAGGTGGGTTTACGCGAGGTACATCAGCAGGTGTAATTCGGTGACATGCGGGTGACGAAACGGTGCAAAGGCTGCCCGGCAAGCGCGCCGCGTGGTAAGGTCACGGTGTCAAAAAGAACGCAGGGCGAAAAGGGCTCTGCGTCTCCGATAACAAGGAGCACGCCATGACCGATCAATTCAACAATCAAAACGGCTACGGCCAGCCCGGTCAGCCGTATCAGCATTCATATCAGCAACCGGTGATAAACCCTCAGCAGCCGCATCCGCAAAAGCCTTCTACGGGTCGCACGTTCGGCACCGCATTTGCCGGTGCTGCGTTGGCGTGCGTCATCGCGTTCGGCGGCTTTGCCGTGTACCAAAACGTCACCGGCACATCATCTGGCAGTAGCGTGACGCTAGGTGCTACTACCAACACCGAGATTCAGGCGCAGTCTACCGATGACACGCTGCCCGAAGCCGTGGCGCAAAAGTGCCTGCCTTCGGTGGCCGCTATTGATGTGTACACGGCGCAAACCTCTACCGACCTGTTCGGCCGCACCACGTCCGACTCGGGCACGCTTACCGAAAGCTCGCTGGGCAGCGGCGTTGTGCTTTCCGAAGACGGCTACATCATAACGAACAACCATGTGGTGGAAGGTGCCGACGCGCTGAAGGTTACCGTTGGCGGCGAAGAATACGATGCCGACGTGGTGGGAACCGATGAATCGAGCGACATTGCCGTGGTGAAGTTGCGCGACGCCAGCGGTTTGACGCCTGTGGAAATCGGCGATTCCGACAACTTGACCATTGGCGAATGGGTTATGTCCATTGGCAGCCCGTTTGGTCTGGAGCAATCGGTGGCAACTGGCATAGTGTCGGCAACCAGCCGTTCGCAGATTATGAGCAACTCTGATAACAGCAGCGGAAGCGATGGCTACGGTTATGGTTACGGGTACGGCAACGGCAGCTCGTCAAGCCAATCTAGCGGCTACACCATTTACCCGAACATGATTCAGACCGACGCAGCCATCAACCCGGGCAACTCCGGCGGTGCGCTGGTTGACTCCAACGGCAAGCTCATTGGCATCAACACGCTGATCACCTCGTATTCAGGCAACTACTCGGGCGTTGGCTTCGCCATTCCGGTGAACTACGCGGTGAACATTGCGCAGCAGATTATCGAGGGCAAAACCCCAACGCATGCGCAGCTGGGCGTGTCGCTTTCCACGGTGAACTCGCAAAACGCTAAGCGTTACGGCCTAAAGGTTGACAGCGGTGCCTACATTGCGGCCGTGAGCAGCGGTTCGGGCGCGGCGGATGCCGGCCTGAAGGAAGGCGATATCGTCACGAAGTTCGACGGCAACACGGTGGACTCCGCTAGCGACTTGATGCTGGACGTGCGCTCGAAGAACCCGGGCGACACGGTGACGCTGGAAGTCAACCGCGACGGCGAAACCAAGCAGCTGCAGGTAACGCTGGGTTCCGACGAATCGTCGCAGGCGTCAACTTCTCAGAACTCCAGTACAAGCAAGAATAGCTCGAACTCCGATTCCAGCGAGCTGCTAAACCGCCTGTTCAACAACGGCTCTAGCAGCCAGGGCAACGCGGCGTAACGTTGCAAGCACGCAGGGAAAGCGGTTCGGCCGCTTTCCTGGGGCCGCCCGGAAATCCGGGCTGCCCCGCATAGGCTGCGTCGTAAACGCAGCCTATGCGGGGGCTAACCATCCCCGTTCCTTTCTTTCCTTTTCCCTTTTCCCTTTTCCCTAGAAGGCGGCCACTTCCCAGGCCGCCTTCGCCTTTTTCGGTCGCTTGGCGTGTTCAGCGCGCACAGCTTAATAGCTTGCGGTTTTTTGCATTCGGGCAAATCGATGATGCGTTCTCTTGAATAAACGTAAGTAATCCTATTGCACTACTAGGTGAAATAGGAGCATAATACTCATCACGCTTTACAAGAAGGTGCTGCGACGAATACGCGGGCGGCGGCCAAATTCGGCCGCCGCCCGCTTGCGCGTAGCCGCACCTCGCAACGAGAGGAAGACGAGTTATGTCGTTCGACGTATTGGGGCCGGTACTTGCCGTGCTGGTCATCTTCGTGGCACTGCTTGCGGTGCTGTACTACCTGAACAGGAAGGCGAAGAAAAGCTTCACGTTCCGCGTGTTCACCGCTTTGGGCCTGGGCATTGTGCTGGGCGTGGGCATTCAGCTGGCGCTTGGCCGTGGTTCTGACGCGGCGAAAACCGCGCTTGACTGGATGTCGCTGGTAGGCACCGGCTACATCGACCTTCTGCGCATGCTGGTTATGCCGCTGGTGTTCGTGGCCATCGTTGGTGCGTTTACGCGTACGAAGGCCGTTGACAACCTGGGCAAGATCGGCGGTTCGGTGCTTGCGGTGCTGCTGATCACCGTGGCCATCGCCGCGCTGTTCGGCTGGGCAACCATCGCGCTGTCGGGCCTGGCAGGCGCTGACTTCACGCAGGGCTCCGTTGACGCCTCGAAGCTTGATGCGCTGCAGACGCGTCAAGATAAGGTTGCCGATACCACCATCCCGCAAACCATCCTGTCCATGATTCCGGTTAACGTGTTTGCCGACCTTGCCGGCACGCGCTCTACGTCCACTATCGCCGTGGTTATCTTCTCGGCCATTGTGGGCCTGGCGTACCTGAAGCTGCGCGACCGCGACTCCGAGCAGGCAAAGTTCTTCAACAACCTGATTGACAGTCTGTACGGCATTGTCATGTGTATCGTGAAGATGGTTGTGGGCCTTACCCCCTACGGCGTGCTTGCCCTTATCGCGAACGTCACGGCCACCAGCGATTACGCTGCCATCCTTGACCTGGGCAAGTTCATCATCTTCAGCTATGTTGCGCTTATCGCCATGTTCATCGTGCACTTGCTTATCCTGGCGGGCAACCGTGTAAGCCCCATCACGTACTTGAAAAAGGCGTTCCCGGTGCTGTCGTTCGCGTTTGTTTCCCGCACCAGCGCAGGTGCCCTGCCTATGAACATCGAAACGCAGTCCAAGGCACTTGGCGTTGACCCGGCCACGGCAAACTTCGCCGCCAGCTTCGGTATGTCCATCGGTCAGAACGGCTGCGCGGGCATTTATCCGGCTATGATGGCCACGCTTATCGCGCCTACCGTTGGCATCAACGTGTTCGACCCCACGTGGGTTATCGGCCTGATCGCCGTTATCGTCATCAGCTCGTTTGGCGTTGCCGGTGTGGGCGGCGGTGCTACGTTCGCCAGCCTTATCGTGCTGGGCACCATGGGCCTGCCTATTGAGATTGTGGGCCTGATGGCTTCCGTTGAGCCGCTCATCGATATGGGCCGTACGGCGCTGAACGTAAGCGACTCCATGGTTGCAGGCGTTACGTCCTCTAACTTCACCGGCGGTCTTGATCGCAGCGTGTATAACGACCCCAATGCTACGGTAAGCAGCGACTTTGCCGAAAAAGCCTAAACGCGCTCTTTGTCCATTGCGTGAAATGCCAAGAAACGGCTGCCATATAAGGCGGCCGTTTCTTTTTTCGGGTAAGATAAGGCAGCTAAGCGAATTCAAGTGAACCGGGAGGTTTTGCATATGGCCGAGGAATACCGATACAAGCGCGTGCTGTTGAAGCTGTCCGGCGAGGCATTGGCGGGCGATCTTGGCTACGGCATCGACCCGAAGGTGGTCGATTCTTTGGCGGACGAGATTGCTGATGTGGTGCATGACGGCGTGCAGCTGGCCATTGTAGTGGGCGGCGGCAACATCTTCCGCGGTGTTTCCGGCGCAACCGAGGGCATGGACCGTGCGCAGGCTGACTATATCGGTATGCTGGCAACGGTTATGAACGCGCTGGCGCTGCAGGACGCCTTTGAGCGCCACGGCATTTTCAGCCGCGTGCAAAGCGCTATCAACATGCAGGAAGTGTCCGAGCCCTACATCCGTCGTCGCGCAATCCGCCACATGGAAAAGGGCCGCGTGGTCATTTTGGCCGCCGGTACGGGCAACCCCTACTTCACCACCGATACCACCGCAGCGCTGCGCGCCTGCGAGCTGGATGTTGACGTGCTTATGAAGGCAACCAAGGTTGACGGTGTGTACGATTCCGACCCGGTGAAAAACCCCGACGCCAAGCGCTACGACCGCGTCAGCTACATGGAGGTGCTCTCGCAGGGCCTCAACGTTATGGACTCCACGGCAACCAGCCTGTGCATGGACAACAACGTGCCTATGATCGTCTTCGACCTGACCGTTGAGGGCAACATTTCCCGCGCCCTGAAGGGCGAAAACGTGGGAACCACGGTAGAATAGCCATATAGCCGGCCTGCTTAGGGCGGACATATAAGGAAAGGAACCACAATGATCGACGAGATCATGCTGGAAACCGAGGAGAAGATGCAGCGCGCGCTCAACGGCCTGCACAACGCGTTTGGCACGGTGCGTACGGGCCGTGCAAACGCCATGATCCTCGACCGCATCAAAGTTGACTACTACGGCGTGCCCACGCCTATCAACCAGATGGCAGGCGTGAAAACGCCCGACGCGCATCTGCTGGTTATCGAGCCGTGGGACAAGGGCGTTCTGAACGCCATTGAGCACGCTATTCTTGAAAGCGATCTGGGCGTTACGCCGAACAACGATGGTTCGGTTATTCGCCTACCGTTCCCGGCGCTTACCGAAGATCGTCGCCGTGAACTGGTGAAGCAGTGCAAGGAGTACGCTGAGGAAGCTCGCGTGGGCATCCGCAACGCGCGCCGCGACGGCAACAGCCATGTGGCGAAGTGCGTGAAGGAAGACAGCCTCCCCGAGGATGATCAGCGCCGTGCCGAGGCTGAGATCCAAAAGCTCACGGACAAGTACGTTGCCGAGGTAGACGCCGCCTTCAAAAAGAAGGAAGCCGAAGTAATGGAGATCTAGAAAGGTTGCGCTTGACTGCCGACAAGCGCAACTGCTTGACGCTGCGGCTGGCTGTGGCACCTCGCCTTGCCCTTCAATTTCACGAACATGGCCCAAAGGCCAATGTTCGTTCATTTCAGGGCAATTCGAGGCACCACAGCCACCCTCACTGACTTTGGTGCAACCTGGGATTCTCTCATTTACTTCTATTGCGCTATTCGGCTCTTGCGAGCTTTTCTTTATTGCCAGCTGGCGGGGTTCCGCTGGTTGGCTTTTCCCGTATTTATGAGGTCTGCTTATGAACAAGCCGCTTGACTACATTTTTCCGAATCCGCCCGAGGGGCTTGACCCTGCGGTGCTTGACCAGGAAAACATCCCGCAGCATGTTGCCGTGATTATGGACGGTAACGGTAGGTGGGCGAAAAAACGCGCCATGAACCGCTTGAAAGGCCACAAGGCCGGTATCGAGGCGGTGCGCGAGACCATCCGTTGCGCTTCTGACTTAGGCGTGCGCTACCTTACCATCTACTCGTTTTCCACCGAGAACTGGAAGCGCCCGCAGGAAGAGGTTGTGGGCTTGATGGACCTGTTCGCCAAAACCATGCTTGCCGAGGTTGACGGGCTGCATGAGGAGAACGTGCGCGTGCGCACCATCGGCGACCTCTCGGCGCTTCCCGATGAAACGCGCGAGGCGTTTGAGGAAGCGTGGCAGAAAACGCGCAACAACACGGGCATGACGCTGGTGGTTGCCGTGAACTACGGCTCGCGCCAGGAAATGCTCAACGCTGCCCAGGCATGCGTGCGTCGCGCGCTTGCGAAGGCGGCGGAAGGCGAAGACCCCACAGCGCCGCTTACGGAAGCTGATTTCGAGGAAGGCCTGTACACGGCCGACATCCCCGACCCCGAGGTTGTTATCCGCACATCGGGGGAGATGCGTTTGTCGAACTTCCTGCTGTGGCAGGTTGCGTATTCCGAATTCGTTGTCACCAACACGTTGTGGCCCGATTTCGATCGCTACGAGCTGCTGCGTTGTTTGCTGGAGTACCAGGGCCGCGATCGTCGCTTTGGGGCGGTGAAATAGGTGTCATCGCACGAAACGGAAAAACAGCCCATGCAAGCTGCGCAGGAGCATGCGCAAGATACGTCGCATGACGAGCGCTCGCGCGGGGAGCGTTTGAAGAATTTTGCGTACGAAAAAACGCCGCAGAAGTTCAAAAACGCGTCCGACTTGCAAGTTCGTTTTCGCACTGGCTTTATTTACGTTACCGTTTCGGTGCTGTGCATTCTTATTAACGACTGGACCATGCTAGCCCTGCTGTGCGCAACTGCTGCCGTATGTGCAGGCGAGTTCTACTACATGCTGCGTGCCGATGCCAAGCTGCCCAACGAAATGCTGGGCAGCTTGGCCGCAGCGCTGTACCCGCCTAGCGTGTACTTCTTCGGCTTGTCGGGCATGCTGCTGGTTAGCTTGGCGTTGCTGCTGGCGCTTATCGTGTGGTACGTATTTTGGATGCGCGCGCGCATCCCCGATGTGGGCGTGAGCTTTTTCGGCGCTGCATATTGCGGCATGCTGCTTTCGGGCCTGGTGGTGGTGCGCCAAGCGCTGCCGCACCCGTGGGGTGGCGTGCTGGTGCTGGGCATTTTCTTCAGCGTGTGGGCAAACGATTCGTTTGCGTATTTGGTGGGAAGCAAATTTGGCAAGCATAAGCTGGCTCCGCGCGTTTCGCCGAAGAAAAGCTGGGAAGGCTTTTTTGCCGGCTTGGTTGGCTCGGCCCTGTTCTGGTGTTTGTTCACGTTTATCCCTGGTGTTAACTTAAGCATTCCCATGGCGCTTGTGTTTGGCGTGATTAGCGGGTTGTGCGGTGTGCTGGGGGATTTGGCCGAAAGCCGCATCAAGCGCAACGTTGGCTTTAAGGATTCGGGCACGCTGTTGCCGGGTCACGGCGGTTTGCTCGATCGGTGCGACAGCCTGTTCCTTGTTGCGGTTGCCTCGGCCCTTTTGCTGGTTCTGGGCGATTGCATACCGTACAGCTGGTATTTTATGTAATCGGTTTCTTGCTGAGTCAACGGGCATGCGCGTTGACTCGCATTGTTTTTGCGGGTGATTCGGAGGCTTTCATGAAGCGCATTGTGATTCTTGGGTCCACGGGCTCTATCGGCACGCAAACGGTTGACGTGGTGCGCCAACATCCCGATGAGTTGGAGATTGTGGGCCTGGCGGTGAACACGCGCGTGGCGGAAATGCTGGAGCAGGCGCGTGCGCACGGCGTGCGCAACCTGGCTATAGGCGATGAGCGTTTGGCAGGCGAGAGCATCGCGGACGAGGTGCGCGAGCAAGTGGGTGCGCAAGGCGTGCGGGGCTTTGGCATGGATGCCGTGGTTGACCTGGTACGGTTGCCGGAAGCCGACGTGGTGGTGAACGCGCTGGTGGGTGCCGCCGGTTTGCGCGCAAGCTACGAGACGCTGCGCGCGGGCAAGGTGCTTGCGCTGGCAAACAAGGAAAGCCTGGTGGTGGGCGGCGACCTTATCATGCCGCTGGCTGCGCAGGTTGACAATCAGCGTCGCGCCGCAGGCGTGGCGCCGGCGGTAGGGCCTGCTGGGGCGCTTATGCCCATCGACTCCGAGCACGGGGCTATTTATCAATGCTTGCTGGGCGAGTCTGAGCGCGAAGTTTCGCGTTTGTGGGTGACGGCTTCCGGTGGCCCGTTCCGCGGCAAGAAGCAGGCAGACCTAGAGGGCATCACGCCTGCTCAAGCGCTTAAGCATCCCACGTGGCACATGGGCGCGAAAATCTCCATCGATTCGTCTACGCTTATGAACAAGGGCTTGGAAGTTATTGAAGCGCACCACCTGTTCAACATGCCGTATGACAAAATCAGTGTGGTGGTGCAACCGCAAAGCGCTATTCACTCCATGGTGGAATTCGCCGATGGCAGCGTAAAGGCGCACCTGGGCACCACCGATATGCGCAT
>DJEE01000042.1:41888-42322 GCA_002431805.1 Eggerthellaceae bacterium UBA5906 | reverse complement strand
TATGCGCATTCCCATTCAGTTTGCGTTGAGCTACCCTGCGCGCTGGGCTGCGCCGGTGGAGCCGCTAGACTTCACGAAGCTGGGCAGCTTGGAGTTTGCCCCGGCCGACACTGACACGTTCCGCTGCTTGGCTCTGGCGCGTCATGCCGGTAGCGTGGGCGGCACTTTGCCGTGCGTTATGAACGCGGCAAACGAGGTTGCCGTGGCAGCGTTTTTGGCCGAGCAGGGCAGCTACCTGGGCATTGCTGAGTGCGTGGAAGCGGTTATGAACGCGCACGAGCGCGAGGGCGTGCAGAAGGTGGAAAGCCTTGAGCAGTTGCAGGCTCTTGACGCCTGGGCGCGTGAACAGGCCCGCAAGGCAGTGCGCTAGCCCGGGCGCTTCACGCGCGACAAGCTGTGAGTAGGGGACGATATCGTGAACACGGGGACGGAGC
>DJEE01000042.1:0-41856 GCA_002431805.1 Eggerthellaceae bacterium UBA5906 | reverse complement strand
GGACGGAGCGGGTGTTCACGCAAACGTTTTGGGAAACGAAAAGATAATCGTGAACACTCCCCTCCGTCCCCGTGTTCACGATAACCCCTTCGTTCACGCTTTGTACCTCGTGTAGTTCTGGTTCCGCTTCGGTAACGGGGCGGAACCTCTTTTTATAATGGGACGGATTCACGTGTATGTGCTTGTCTGTCTCGCATAGCAAGGAGCTGTATCGGTGGACGTTATCCTCATGATTTTGTACTGCACCATTGTGCTGGGCATTTTGGTGGTTATTCACGAAGGCGGTCATTACCTGGCGTCGCGCGCGTTTGGCGTGCGCGTTACCGAATTCATGCTGGGCATGCCCGGCCCGAACATCGGCTTTAAGAAGTGGGGCACGAAGTTCGGCGTCACACCTATTTTGCTGGGCGGCTATGCGCGCGTGTGCGGCATGGAACCAGGCGAGATGAGCCCGCACCTAAAGCCGGTGCTGGCGGCGCTGTATCGCCGCGGAACGGCGAACATGGAAGACATCGCGCGCGATTGCAACATCACCGATGACGAAGCGCTTGAAGCGCTTGACGAGCTGGTTGAGTGGGGAAGCTGCACGGGCCCCACGAAGAAAGACGAGTACAACACATATCGCGCCATGGAAGTGATCCCTTCCAAGAAGGAAATTCGCGCTGCCGCCGAAGCGGGCAAACCCGAGCCGCCGCGGTACGCCGAAGGCCAGGCGCGCCCCGTGGAGGATGCTCATGCGCTGTTCGAAAGCGAATACAAGCAGCAGTATCGCAGCCTGCCGTTTTGGAAGCGCACGGTTATTTTGCTGGCCGGCATTGCGGTGAACCTGCTGTTCGCCATTGTGGTGTTCGTGGTGCTGTTCAGCATTATCGGCTTTGACGTGCAGCTGCAATCGGGCGAGGTCACGCACATGACGGTGGACCCGGGTCGCGCCATTGTGGCGGGCTTCACGTACATTGGCATGGTGGTGCAGGCGGTAGCGGGTCTGTTCAATCCGGCAACGGCGGCGCAAACTGTGTCCGATTCCTCATCGGTGGTGGGCATTGCGGTTATGTCCAAGCAGTTCGCCGATGCCGGCCTGGCACCGTTTATGGAGTTCATGGCCATGATTTCGGTGTCGCTGGGCATCATGAACCTGCTTCCCATTCCGCCGCTTGATGGTGGCCGCTTCGTCATCGAGGTGTTCCAGAAGCTGTCGAAGAAAGTTGTGTCCATGCGCGCCATGAACGCTATGAGTATGGCAGGCATGGCCTTGTTCCTGGTGTTTTTCCTGGTCATGGTCAACCAAGACGTGCAGCGCCTTATCTCGGGAACATTCTTCGGGCAGTAGCAAGCATGCGCATTTTCCCGCATCAATAGCTTGGACCGGCAGGTTTTCACCTGCCGGTCCTTTTTCTTGCCCTGTTGCTTCTATACGTTTCGGTTACGTGATGGCTGGGCGCTGGTAGAATACGCGCTATGGAAAATTTTGAACATACAGCGGACGCGGGCGCTGCGGCTTCTTCAGAGGCGGCGGCATCGTTGCGTTCGCAGGGCGCTTTGCGCCCCAACCAAAAAACGCACCAGGTGCACGTAGGAAACGTGGCGCTTGGCGGGGGCGCGCCGGTGGTGGTGCAGTCCATGCTGAACGCCCCGGCGGACAGCGTAGAGGCCAACCTGGCGCAAATCCAGCAGCTGGCCGATGCCGGTTGCGAGGTGGTGCGCATGGCCATCCCGCGCCGCAGCTGCTTGGACGTGTTCCAAGCGGTGTGCGAGGCTTCGCCGCTGCCAGTGGTGGCCGACGTGCATTTCGATGCCACCATTGCCATTGAAGCTGCGCGCCGTGGCGCCTCCAAGCTGCGCATCAACCCCGGCAACATCGGCGGCCTTGCCAAAACCGATGCCGTGCTTGATGCGGCGGGCGAAGCGGGCATTCCCATTCGCATTGGCGTGAACGCCGGCTCGCTTGACCAGGCGCTTGCCGAGCGCGATGACCTTACGTTGCCTGAGAAGCTGGCAACTTCGGCGCGCCAATACGTGGAGTATTGCGAGGGCCGCGGCTTTCACGACCTGGTGGTAAGCGCGAAGGCGCACGATGTCATGACCACTGTGCGCACGTATCGCCAGCTGGCGCACGATATCCCGCACATCCCGCTGCATATTGGCATCACCGAGGCGGGCACCACGTTCCAAGGCGTTATCAAAAGCGCTTCTGGGCTGGGCATCCTTTTAGAGGAGGGCATCGGCGACACCATGCGCATCTCGCTGACCGACGACCCGGTTACGGAAATGCGTGCGTGCTGGACGCTGCTTGGCGCGCTTGACCTGCGCCGCCGCAACCCCGAGCTTATCAGCTGCCCCACATGCGGGCGCTGCCAGGTAAACCTCATCGGCCTTGCCAAGGAAGTGGAGCAGCGCATTGCCAACTTGGATAAACCGCTCAAAGTGGCTGTTATGGGCTGCGTGGTAAACGGCCCAGGTGAAGCTGCCGATGCCGACATTGGCGTGGCGTGCGGCAAGGGTGTGGGCGTGGTGTTCCGCCACGGCCAAACCGTTCGAAAAGTGGAAGAAGGCGCCATTGTTGACGCTTTGCTGGAAGAGATAAAGGACCTGTAAATGAGCAACCCCAACATCACGCGCATGAGCGCCCTGTACGCGCCTACGCTGAAAGAAGACCCTACCGACGCTGAAATCGCCAGCCACAGGCTGCTGCTGCGCGCCGGCTTCATCCGCAAAACGGCTGCGGGCATCTACACGTTTTTGCCCCTAGGCAAGCGCGTGCTGGCCAAAATCGAGAACATTGTGCGCGAGGAAATGGACGCGTGCGGCGCTCAAGAAATCCGCATGCCCATGCTGCAGCCTGAAGAGCTGTGGCGGGAATCCGGCCGCGCCGATGCATACGGCCCCGAGCGCATGCGCTTAAACGACCGTCACGACCACGAGTTCTGCCTTGGCCCCACTCACGAGGAACTTATCACCGCGCTTGTGCGCGCCGAGCTGCGTTCGTACAAGCAGCTGCCGCTGAACATGTACCAGATTCAAACGAAGTTCCGCGACGAAATTCGTCCGCGCTTCGGCCTTTTGCGCAGCCGCGAGTTCGTTATGAAGGACGCCTACAGCTTCCATGATTCCCAGGAATCGCTGCAGGAAGAGTACGACAAGATGTACGACGCCTACGGCCGCATTTGCGAGCGCTGCGGGCTTGAGTATCGCCCCGTGCAAGCCGATGCTGGCCAGATTGGCGGCGCGGTAACCTGCGAATTCCATGCGCTGGCCGATGCTGGCGAGTCGGCGCTGGTGTACTGCGACTGCGGTTACGCCGCAAGCGACGAGGTGGGCGAGGGCTTGGCGCGTCCGACGGTGTACGACGTGCCTGAGATACAAAAGATCGCCACGCCCGGCGTGCATACCATTTCCGAGCTGGCCGAATTCCTGAACATTCCGGAAACGTCCACGGTTAAGGCGCTGTCCGGCAAGAACGACGAGGGCAAGCTTGTGGTACTGTTCGTCCCCGGCGACCATGAGGTCAACGAGGAGAAGGCCGCCCGCGCAGCCGGCGGTTTCACGCTGCTTACCGACGACGAAATGCAAGCCTACGGCTTGCACAAGGGCTCCATGGGCCCGGTTGGCCTGCCCGAAAACGCTTACGTTATTGCGGCGAACAGCTTGCAGGCAGTGCCGAAGTGGGTTGTGGGAGCCAACGAAGATGGCTATCACTACGTGGGTGCTCAGCTGGGCAAAGACTTCAAAGTTGACCAATGGGCCGACCTTATCACCGTCAAGCCCGGCGACTGCTGCCCGAAGTGCGGCCTGCCGCTGAAGGGCGCGCGCGGCATTGAAGTTGCGCAGGTGTTCCAGCTTGGCGACAAATACTCCCGCGCTATGAACGCCACGTTCATGAACAAAGACGGCAAAGAGCAGCCGTTCATTATGGGCTGCTACGGCGTGGGCGTGTCGCGTACGCTGGCCGCCATCATCGAGCAACACAACGACGAGAACGGCATGATTTGGCCGATGTCCGTGGCTCCGGCGCACGTGTGCGTCCTGCCGCTGGCTACCGGCGACGATTTGGTGCAGCCTACTGCCGAAAAGCTGGCCGAAGAGCTGGCAAAATTGGGCCTGGAAGTTGTTATCGACGATCGCAAGGAGCGCGCGGGCGTGAAGTTTGCGGAAGCCGACCTGATGGGTTGGCCGCTGCAGGTGATTATGGGCAAGCGCGGCCTGTCCGAGGGCAAGGTTGAAATCAAGCGCCGCGCCACGGGCGAGCGTCGCGACATCTCGCTGGAGGCGCTGGCTGAGGCGCTTAGCTTTGCGAAGGGCGCACAGCGCCGCTGGGGCAACAATCTTGATGCGTTCGCCGGCTTGTTCGCCGAAAGCGAATAGCGTATCAAAACCCGTAAGGTATGCAGAAAGGGGCAGCTCAGGCTGCCCCTTTCTCGCGTTTGGGGTGTAATTGCGTTGCTACTCCTGCTGCTTATAGTGGTCCGCAATCCAGGTTTGCGTGACTTCGATAAACGCTCGGGTGGCCGCTGAAGCGGTGTCCATGGAGCGCACAGCAATGGCAATCTCGCGCGTGGATTGCTTCTGCGGCGGAAGCACAGCCAAGGGAAACGGCGTGGTGCTAAGCAGCAAGCTTGGCAGCACGCTAAACCCCAGTCCGGCGCTTACCATGCTCATAACCGCATAATCGTTGTCGATGGTGAAGCGCACGCGCGGCTCAACCTTGTTAGCGCGAAACACCGAGTCCATTTCCGAAAGCGAACCGTTTTGCAGTCGGATATACGGCTCTTCGCCCAGCATTCGCGCTGGCACGTATGCGGAATTTGCAAGCGGGTGATTGGGCGGCAGCAACACCAGCAGCGGGTCGTGGTGCAGTGAAACCGCCTCAAGCTGCTGCTTGATGGGCAGCACGAAAAACCCGCAGTCAACGTCTCCGTTCCATACGGCTTGTTCAAGCTCATCTTCGTTATCAAGGCATACCAGCTGCAGGTCAATGCCGGGGTGCTGGGCTAAAAACGTTTTCGCAATGCTGGGAAACCACTGGATGGAAACACTGGTAAACGCCGCCACGCGCACCACGCCGCTTTCTAAATGTTTCAGCTCTGAAATGCGCTCAGCAAGTTGACGTTCGTCGTTGCACACGTTGCGAAACCAGGGAAGCAAATCGCGCCCCTCGCTGGTAAGGTGTGCGCCGCCGTAGTCGCGTACGAAAAGCGGAATGCCCAGCTCCTTTTCCATGGAGCTGATAAGATAACTCACGCCTGCTTGCGTGTAGCCCAGCTCATGGGCTGCCTGCTTAAAGCTGCCGGTTTCGGCAACGCGAAGAAACGCCTCGTATTTCTGATTTGCCATGGCAATCTCCTGTCGCACAACGAATTGCGGGGAAAATGTGAATGGAAAACCCTTGATACCTGCGTATTGTGCCAAGTATTGTTCAGCTGTACAAGGTGTTTATCTGCAAAGATAAGAATTTGTTTAAATTACCCTAAGAAGTGCCCGTTTTACTTTGCGCAAAGTGGGCACTACCATGTTTGCAGACCCAATACCACAAGGGAACAAAACGATGCAAAACCCTATACGCACATAGGGCTTGCTTTTTGCACGCTGCGAACGCTAGCGGGCTTTGAAAGGAACGCGCAAAACATGAACGCACTTACGAAAAGATGGCTGTTTGTGGCGCTGATGGTGCTGCAAACCGTTATGTTCGGCCTAGGCAATGTGCTTACAAAGGTCGTATATGCGGACATCACGCCTTTGTGGTGCTTAGTGCTGCGCTTTGGTTTGGCGTGCGCGGTGTTTGCGCTGCTGTTCGGGCGGCGCATTGTTTCGCAGCTGCGCGCGGTGCGTTTAGGCGCGTGGCTGCCCGCCGCGCTGTGCATGGCGTTGTCGTATGTGGCAAACAACGTGGCGCTCGACTTGACCACGGCAACGAACGCGGGTTTTCTGATCGCGCTGCCTGTTGTGTTCGCGCCTCTGCTGTCGTCGCTGGTGAATCGCAAGCGCTACCCGGTGGCGTTTCTGCCGTTCCAAGTTGCCGTGGTGGTGGGGCTGTTCTTCCTGTGCAGCAACGGCGGGGCGTTTACGTTCGGGCTTGGCGAGGTTGTGGCGCTGCTGTCGTCGGCTGCGCTTGCCGGTGCGCTGGTGTTTGGCGAACGCGGCCTTTCCCAGCTAGACGTTTTTGCGGTAGCTGGCACGCAAATGGCTGTAACGCTTGGCGTGTCTCTTGCTTTGGCGTTTGCATTCGAACCTGCAGCGAATGCTGCCTCGGTTTCGCTGCCGGCATGGGGAACTATCGCGTTTCTGGCGCTAGGTTGCACGTGCCTGGCGTTCTTCGTTCAGAACAAGGCGCTTGAAGTGTTGGAGTCCTCCACGGTGTCGCTTTTGCTTACTGGCGAGCCGGTGTTCACGGCAGCGCTTTCCTTTCCGCTGCTTGGCGAAATGCTTGACGGGCGTGGGCTGGCCGGCGCTGCCGTAATAGTCCTTGCCGTTATATGCTCAACGGTGCTTGAAAACCGCAAGGCAGGCCATCTTGCGGCGGCTGATCAGCGCATTGACGCCGTAAGGCTTTCGCAGGCTGCTTCTGCAGCTGCTTGGCGCAACCGCCGCGCCGCTTAAGGTATCGGTTCGCTTTCAAGTCCGAATTAGCCGTTGTCCCTTTCAGCGTGTTGGTGCATCATAAAGTCAGAAAGCCCGAAATCCGGGTACCGTTTCGAAAAGGGGAGGCTGTTATGGCTACGATCGGTGATGGTTTCAAAGATATCTTTTTGGCTGGCGTAGGGGCAATGGCCATTACGGGCGAAAAGGCAAAAGACCTGGTGGACACGCTTATTTCTAAGGGCGAGCTTACGGTTGACCAGGGCAAGCAAATCAACACAGAGCTTAAACACAAAGCAGACCAAGCCGTTGAATCCATGCGCTTTGATGCGCTTGAGGCGCGTATGTCGGTTATGACGCCCGAAGAGCGCGCCGCGTTTGCCGCGAAGGCCGCTGAAATCGCGGCACGCCCGGCCGCGCAACCTGCGCAGGAAGAGGCTGTTGAGGCTGAAGCCGCTCAGCCTTCCGAGGTAGCCGACTCTGCGGTCGAGGGCAAACCTGCTGCATCTGACGCCGAATAACGGGAGCTGCCCGCTTTTATGGCAGAAAACACGCTTCTGAAATATTTTTTTGCCTCGGGGGCCACATTGGACCCCGAGGATCAATTCAACCTTACGCGCAAAACCCGTGCGCGCAGGTTGCGGGAAATCTACGCCATCATGCAGAAGCACCATTTCACGAAGGGGTTTACGCCTGAGTCGTTTCGCTCCATGTTGGAGGATTTGGGCCCAAGCTTCGTGAAAATCGGCCAAACGCTTTCAACGCGGTCGGAAATTTTGCCCAAGGCATATTGCGATGAGCTGAAGAAGTTACAGGCAAGCTGCGACCCGCTTCCGTTCGATGAGATGCTTGCGGCAATGGATGATATTTACGGGCCCGATCAGCGCGCTCAGCTGTTCGCCGATATTGACCCCACGCCGCTTGGCAGCGCGTCGTTAGCGCAGGTGCACAAGGCGCATCTGGCCGATGGCAGCGTTGTTGCCGTGAAAATCCAGCGCCCCGGCGTGCGCTCGATCATGGCTCAAGACATCGACATCATGCGCATTGTTGCGCGTCAGGCCTCGCGCGTCATGAAAGACGGGCAGATGCTTGATTTACGCGACGTAGTTGAAGAGCTGTGGACCACGTTTTTGGAGGAAACCGACTTCAAGCGTGAGGCGGCAAACCTGCAGGAGTTCGCGTTGCTGAACGAAGGCGTGAACTACATTGCGTGCCCGAAGGTGTACCCCGAGCTGTGCCGAGAGAACATCCTGGTTATGGAATACGTTGACGGCATTCCCATCAACGATTTCGACAAGCTGCGTGCTGCCGGATACGACTTGCAGGAAATTGGCGAGAAAATCCTAGACAACTACGCCACGCAGGTATTGGATTTCGGCTTTTTCCATGCCGATCCGCACCCGGGCAACATGCTGGTGCGCAATGGCAAAATCGTGTACATCGACCTTGGCATGATGGGGCGCTTGTCGGTGCGCGATCGCGCGGGCTTCGGGGCCATCATCAACGCAGTGGGCATGCAAAGCTCATCGGAGCTGAAAGATGCGCTGCTGGCATTTGCCATTCAGCGTGACAACGGCGCCATCGACCACACGCGCTTTTTGGCAGACCTTGATTTGCTGTTGAAAGATTACGGCTCATGCGATGTAAGCGCAATTGACGTAGGTCAGCTGCTCACGGATATTTTGAACCTTACGCGTCAGTGCAAAGTTACGTTGCCACCGTCTATCACCAGCGTGTCGCGCGGCATCGTTACGCTTGAGGGCACAGTGATGCCGCTTATCCCCAATGAAAGCATGGTGTCTATCATCAATGCGCACATCCAACGCACGAAAGACCCGAAGACCGAGTTGGTTGACGCTATGCAGGACCTGGCGCTTGCCTTGCGCAGCGCAGGCAAAGGCACGCTTGACACGGCCAAATACTCAGGGCAGGCGCTGCGTATGCTTACGCGCGGGCAAGTGAAGGTGAACATGGAGGTGCTTGGTTCGGAAGCGCCCATGAGCAGCTTTGCGCTTATCGTGAATCGGCTGACGCTGGGCATTATCATTGCGGGCTTGTTTATTGGCTCGTCTATGGTTGCGCTGTCCACCATGGAGCCGCGTTGGCTTGGCGTGCCTGTGCTGTCGTTCTTCGGCTACTTGGGCGCGTTCGTGCTGTCTGTGTGGGTGGTGTCCGACATTTTGCGCAAACGAAGGTAGCGGTTTGCGTGAACGGGGGACGTAGACGGTGTTCAAAGATGCTTTGTGGGAAACGAAAGAGCATTCTTGAACACCGGCTACGTCCCCCGTTCACGGTGGCGCTTTGCATTGTCGATAAAGAAAGCGCCCCGTGCGGGCGCTTTCTTTACGATTTCATTTGGATTTCCTTTTTGCACTTCGGGCATACCACGCGCAAGGTGCCTTTACCGCGCGGTACGGAAAGTTCTTGCCCGCAGCCTTTGCAACGGAAGTACTTCGTGGTTTTGCGATTCACCCACTTCTTTTTCGCCAGCTCGTAGCTGCGGCGCGGCTTGGCAGTTACGCGCAGGTACGTTTGATTTTCGCTGGCGCGTTTCGCGATGTTTTTCGAACAGGTACGCCAAATGGCAACCACCAGCGCAATCAACGCAATATAGGAAAGCCATCCGCAATGCGGGAAAATAGATAGCAACATGGTAATAATGCCAAGTGCTACCAGGCCATTTGAGAAATCGTCGTTGCCGTAGCGGCCTTGCATCCAGGTGGCCATCTTAAACATCATGCGTTCGAAAAACTGCTTCATAAGTGCCTTCGCTTCTTGCTGGGAAAGAATTGCATTGCGCCTCGCAGGGTGAGTTTGAGGCCCTGCGAGGCGCAATGACTACTGTATTGCTTGCCTGAGCTCGCGCTTGTGCAAATGCGTGCCCGTTACCTAACGGTTGCCTGTCTTTCGCGGAACTACCGAACGCGTTCGTTCGCTTCGGCCAGAACGCGCCGCACGTCGTTTTCGCGTTGCACGCAAAGCGCAGGGAAGGCAATAGGGGCGGCGGGGTTTTCCTCGAACGTATCGGTAAGGTACTTCACGTACCAGGTAACATCATGCCACGCTCCGCACGTGAAGCCCGCACGGCGCTGCAGCCCCATTACCTCAAAGCCAAATGCGCGATGCAGGTGCTCGCTGGGTGTGTTTGGGCTGGTCACAATGCCGTATACCGCTTTGATGCCCTGGGCGGCGCACAGGTTGATAAGCGCCTGATACAGCGCGCTTCCCAGCCCGTGGCCCTGCGCGGCGGGTGCTAGGTATACCGAAAGTTCGGCGTTCCACTGGTATGCAATGCGCTCGCGCAGCTCGTGTGCGTATGCGTAACCGATAACATGGCCATCTTGCTCGGCAACTAAATAGGGGTGCGAAGCCAAAATGCCGTTCGTGCGCTCTTGGAACGCCGCGTGTGTGGGCACCTCCTCTTCAAACGTGATGGGCGTTTGGATATACGGCGCATAAATGGCAAGAATGGCGTCGGAATCGGCGCTGGTGGCAAGGCGGATGGTTGGCGTGCTCATGCTAGGGCCCCTTATCGCAAATAGATTAGGAGCCCTATGGTACTACGGATATATGATGGCCTGGTTTCGTGTGGCCAAGTTCAACGCGGGTTTACGCCGGGTTCTTTGCGGCCAAGATCAGCTCAACGTCGCTGTCGGTCAACTCGTAGTTCAGGTAGGTCTTATAGAAGTCCTTCACCTTTCCGTTGATGTCTAGGTTGGTGAACAGCTCGGGGTGCAGCGTTGCACAGGCCCATTGAATTTGCAGCAGCTCTTCAACACCGTAGCGGTCCCAGCCGAACACGCCCTTGGGGTTGACGTACACCTGCTTGTTTTTCACAGCGGAAATGGAGGCCCAGTTCGGGTCGTTCAGAATCTGGTCAACCTCGTCGGCCTTGCCGGTGATGATGACGTCGGGGTTCCAGGCAACAACCTGCTCCATGGTGAACTTGGCCGACGCGTTGCCCTTGGTGGATTCGGTCACGGCGTTTTTGCCGCCGGCGGCCTTAATCCAGTCATCGATGATGGTGTCGGTGCCGTCGATAGTAAGCGTGTATACGCTGTTGCCGTGCATAACGCTCACGCGTTCGGAATCGGACAGCTTATCGGTTTTTGCCTTGGCGTCGGAAAGCACCTGATCAAGTTCAGCGTTGTACTTCTTGGCAATGCTGGGTGCATCCCCGCCGAATACCTGCGCCGTCAGCTCAATGGACTTCTTCATCTCGTCGAACGTCTTGAACATGCAGTTCACCAGTGGAATGCCAACCTCGGCGGCCTTGTCGTGCAAATCGTCGGTGGAGTCGAAAATAACCTGCGGCTCAAGCGCGGCCAAGTCCTCGAAATTGAAGTCTTTGCCAAACGTTGCAGTGGCTTTGCTCATGCTCGGGCAAACCTTATACATCCACTGGTAATCTTTCTGTGCGCAGTGCGTTGCAACCAGGCCTTCGGCACCGGTCAGCATGATGGTAATCTCATTGTGCGCATACCAACCATCAGCGTATTTCGTAAGGTTCGTGGGCACTTCAACCTGGTTGCCCGCCATATCGGTGACGGTTTGCGTTTTCGGCTCTTCTGCCTTCGTTTCGCCGGACGCGCCATCGGCGCTTGATGAGTTGCTGCTAGAGCCGCAGCCTGCAAAAGTGCCGCCCATGGCAACGGTGGCACCCGCAAGGCCCATCAACTTGAGGAAGTTCCTGCGCGAAAGAGCGCGTACTGCGTTTTCCTGGTACGAATTGGTCATGTTTTCCTGCTTTCTTCCCTTCTTTAGATGTTGCTGTATATGCACACCGTTGGTACGGGTGATGCTGAAATTGGGCGATGCATTCCCGCGGTATGTCGGATATGCGCGGGTGGGGCTTAGGTGAGTGTGGGCACGCACGTTTTCACGGGGTGTCCGTCGGTTCCCGGAGCAGTGGTTATGCGCACGTCAATCCCATAGGCGCGTTTAAGGTTCTCTTCGGTTACCACATCGTCAACGGTTCCCGATATCACTTGCCCGTCGCGGGTTATCAAAATGGCGTCTGAGCAGCACAAAAACGCGTGGTCGGGGTTGTGCGACGTCATGATGACGCCGTGTCCGCGCCCGGCCATGCCTTTGATGCACTGCAGCACCGCAACTTGGTTGCCAAAGTCAAGGGCGGCAGTGGGCTCGTCCATCATAAGGATGCGGGCGTTTTGCATGAGCGCGCGGGCAATCAGAGCCATTTGCTGCTCGCCGCCGGAAATCTCGGTGTAGGAACGGTTTGCTAAATGCTCGATCCCCAGCTCGCGCAGCACTTGCGCGGCGCGTTCGAAATCTTCGCGTCGGGGCGACTCAAGCGGCCCTAAGCGCGAAACGCAGCCGGTAAGCACCATGTCAAGCACCGGATAGGAAAACGGTGGCTCGTGCGTTTGCGGCACGTAGGAAACCTTGCGCGCAAACTGCTTGCGGGAATACGTGGTGCGATCCTGCCCGTCAACTTCGATGCGGCCCGCAATAGGCGGCAGAAAACCCAGCAACGTTTTGAACAAGGTTGTTTTGCCTACGCCATTTGGCCCTAAAAGGCAGGTAACGCGTCCGCTTTCCACTGAAAGCGATACGTGCTCAAGCACGGCTTTGTTGCGATAGCCGCAGGTCAAGTCCACGGCTTTCAGGGTGTGGTGCTCGCCGGGCGTACAGGTGCAGCCAACAGGTGTGCTTGCCTGCGCGTTTTCGCGTGCATGCGGGTGTTCCATCTAGTGCACCTCCTTGCGCGTTTTCAGCAAAATGGCGAAGAAGAACGGCGCACCGATGATGGACGTCAAAATGCCCAGCGGAATCTCGGAGGCCATAAACGTGCGGCACGCCGTGTCCACCAGAATCATGAACGCGCCACCTAAAACAAGCGAAAGCGGCAGCACAATGCGATTGTCGGGGCCAAATATGAAACGCACCAGGTGCGGGATGATAAGGCCCACCCATCCCACAACGCCCGCTACAGCAACAACGGCCGAGGTCAAAAGCGTGGAGCATACAATGCACACGCCGCGCAAAAGCGTGGTGTTCACGCCCATGGCCTCAGCCTCTTCGTCTCCAAACGACAGCGCGTTTAAGCGCCAGCGCAACGCCAGCAGCGGTATGCACCCAATTAAAAACGGCGCCAAGAACAGCTTCAGGTCGTCCCAGGTGATTTTCGCAATGCTCCCCATCAGCCAATACGTGATTTCCGGCAGCTTCGAATCGGGGTCTGCAGTGTACTTGATGGCGGAAACGAACGCCTGGAACAGCGTGCCTACGATAAGGCCGCACAGCACAAGCAGCAAAATTTGGTTACCGCCGCGCCCGATGCTGCGGGCGCTGAAATACGTGATGGCAACGGCAATAAAGCCCATGGCGAACGCCATGATTTGGACAGCGCGGCTGTCGAAGTTCCACAATAGCGCAAGCGCAGCGCCGAACGACGCGCCGGCCGATGCGCCCAAAATGTCGGGGGATACCATAGGGTTTTTGAACAAGCCCTGATAACTGGCACCTGAAATGGCAAGCGCTGCGCCAATAAGCAACGCGGCGGTCACGCGCGGCAAACGCACGTTCATCGCAATATTCGCAGCCATATCAGAGAAGTTGCCGCCAACGCCGAAAAGCTTGCTTGCAAGAATGTCTACCACGTCCGACGGCGCAACGCCGGCTCTGCCAGCGCCAAGTGCCACGATGAACAGGGCAATCAAAACCAGGCAACATGATGCGGCAAGGAAAACGGTGCGCTTTCTTCGCGCAACGTACGACGCGATGCCGCTTGTGCGGGCGATGCCTTCGGCGCTTTGCTCGTCGTTTAAATGGGGATCTGAGGGCTCGTTCGAAATTGACGGGCATGCAATCTCGAACGAGCCCTCGTTTGCGTGCGGCATTGCTCGTGGCACCTCGATTCGTCGGAAAAGCCTGAACGAATACGGAAGTGTATAACTATGGATTATTATTTCAAGATAGAAATAATCTAAATCGAAAATAATTAACATGTGGGAAGCAGATTGATTGAGGTGCATGTTTTAGGCGCACTGTGCGCTTGCGGGGTGCAGTGCGGGCGTGCGCGGGCTGTGAAGTTGTTCCCGCTGCATCGTTTGTTGCGGTATACTTCATGAGCACATGCGAAGACGAAGACAGCAGCACGCGTACTTGCAGTCACCAGAGACGGGTTTCATCGGCTGAAAGAACCCGGGCGGCAAGCGGGCTGATTCCCTTCTGAGCATTGTGGCTGAATGCGGGGCGCATAGCGCGCGGACGTTGCAGTAGGCCATGACGGGTGCTTCCGTTATCAAGCAAATGAAGTGGGTGTGCAGCGTTTCGGCGTCGCCGCCAACCAAGGTGGTACCGCGAGAGCCTTCTCTCGTCCTTGGGCTGGGTTTTCCAGGCCAAAGGCGAAGAGGGCTCTTTTTTATTGGGCCGCGAACAGCGGGCATAGGGACAGAAAGGGATCGGACACATGGCAATCGTGGACGAACTTGCGGCGTTGCGCACGCGCACGCTAGCTGCCATCGAGCAGGCGGCGGACACTTCCGCGCTTGATGAGGTGCGCGTAGCCGTGCTGGGCAAAGCAGGCACGCTTACGGGCTACCTGCGCAGCATGGGCCAGGTGGCAAAAGAGGAGCGCGCCACCGTTGGCAAAACGGTGAACGAGGTGCGCGGCGTGGTGGAATCGGCGCTTGAAGAGCGCAAACGTGCGCTGGCGGCAAAGGAACTCGAGGCGGCAATCGACGCTGCCGCCGTTGACGTAACGCTGCCGGGCCGCAGCCAGCAGGTTGGCACGCGCCACCTTATCAATCGCATCACCGATGAAATCTCCGAGATTTTCTTAGGCCTGGGTTATACCGTGGCGCAAGGTCCTGAGGTTGAAACCGACTACTACAACTTCGAGGCGCTGAACGCTCCGGCCGACCATCCTAGCCGCAGCATGCAGGACACGTTCTACGTGGTCGACCGTTCTGGCGAGGCAAGCGCGGTGCGCGGCGAGTCTAAGGTGCTGCTGCGCACCCAAACCTCTGGCGTGCAGGTGCACGTTATGGAGCAGCAAAAGCCGCCCATCTATATCATCGCGCCGGGCAAGGTATATCGTCGCGACGTTGCCGACCCCAGCCATCTGCCGCAGTTTACGCAGGTGGAGGGCCTGGTTGTAGACAAGGGCATCACGTTTGGCGACCTGAAGGGCACGCTTGATTACTTCTGCAAGCAAATGTTCGGGCCCGACCGCAAAACGCGCTTCCGCGCCCATTACTTCCCGTTTACCGAGCCGTCTGCCGAGGCTGACGTCTCCTGCGGCGTGTGCGGCGGCACAGGCCACACGCACGACGGCGAGCGTTGCCGCATGTGCAAGGGCACGGGCTGGCTGGAAATTTTGGGTTGCGGCATGGTGGACCCGAACGTGCTCAGCATGTCGGGCGTTGACCCCGAGGAGTACTCCGGCTTTGCGTTCGGCGTTGGTGTTGAGCGTGTTGCATGCTTGAAGTACAACGTCCCCGACCTGCGCATGCTCCTAGAGGGCGACATGCGCTTCTTGCGTCAATTTTAGTTCCGCCTGCCTAACGGCAGTCGGACTACTTGACGTTGCGGCCGGCTGTGGCACGCCGCCTTCGCATTCAGCTGCTCGGACATGGCCGAAAGGCCAATGCCCGCTTGCTTCAAGCGAATTCGGCGCACCACAGCCGCCCTCACTGACTTTTACTGACCTGCGGGTTTTAAGAAAGAGAATGTCATGAAAGTATCGCTGAAATGGCTGAACGAGTACGTTGAGGTCCCTACGGACATCAAGGCGTTCTGCGACAAGCTTGACCTTACCGGCACGGGCGTGGAGGGCGTGGAGACGCTTGGCGACACGTTCGACCATGTGGTAACTGCAAAGGTGCTGAAAAAAGAGCATCATCCCGATTCCGACCACATGTGGGTGTGCTCGGTTGACGTGGGGGAGCAAAACCTGGGCAAAGACGGCAAGCCCGAGCCGCTGCAAATTGTGTGCGGTGCGCAAAACTTCAACGAAGGCGACCACATTGTTACCGCCATGGTGGGTGCCGAGCTGCCCGGTGGCGTGAAAATCAAGAAGTCGAAGCTGCGTGGCGTTGTGAGCTGCGGCATGAACTGCTCTGCCCGTGAGCTGGGCTTTGGCTCTGACCACAGCGGCATCATGATTCTGCCCGAGGATGCCCCCGTTGGCGTTCCGTTCGCCGAATATGAGGGTCTGCTTGACACTGTGCTTGACCTGGAAATCACGCCGAACCGCCCCGACAGCCTTTCCATTGCGGGCCTGGCGCGCGAAGTGGGCGCTATGTATCGTCGCGACTGGAACAACCCGCTTCCGGAAATGGCCGCAAAGCTGCAGCTTGATGCAGCTTCCACGCCCATCGACAACGAGGTGGAAATCACCATCGACGACGCTGTGCGCTGCCCGCGTTACACGGCGCGCGTTATTCGCGGTTGCAAGGTGGGCCCAAGCCCCGATTGGATGGTCGAGCGCCTGTCCGCTATCGGCCAGCGTTCCATCAACAACATCGTGGACGTTACGAACTACATCCTGTTCCTGTTCGGCCAGCCGCTGCATGCGTTTGACCTTGACAAGTTGAAAAATGCCCAGGGCAAAGCTCATATTGTGGTGCGTGCTGCCGAAGACGGCGAGCCGCTTACCACGCTTGACGGTGAGGAGCGCACGCTCACCAGCGACATGACCGTTATTTCCACGCCCGAACGTGGTGCGGTTGCCTTGGCTGGCGTTATGGGCGGCCTTGACACCGAGGTTACCGATGAGACGGTTGACATTTTGCTGGAGGCGGCAACGTTTGAGGCGGGGCGCACCAGTCGCACCAGCCGCAACCTGGGCCTTATCAGCGAAAGCTCCATGCGCTACGAGCGCGGCGTAGACGATCACGACATCGACATTCGCTCTGCTGCTGCTGCTGCCCTTATTGCCGAGGTTTCCGGTGGTGCCGTCAGCTGCGCTACGGCCAACGACCAGGGCATCATCGACCAGTGGCCGTTGAAGTCCGAGGCGGCGCACTTGCAGTTCCGCATCCCCCGTTTCTGCGGCATGATGGGCGCGCAGATTCCGCGCGACTTCATCGTTGAAATCCTGCAGCGTTTGGGTTGCACGGTTTCCGATACGGACAACTCCGACGTGCTTGACGTGGTATCGCCCACGTATCGCCCCGACCTGCCGCGCGAGATCGACCTGTACGAAGAGGTGCTGCGCCTGTACGGCATGGACCTTATCCCCGAAACGCTGCCGGGCGGCCGCGGTCGCTTTGGCGTGCGTTCGCACATGGAGCACGTGCTGGCAACCATCAACCGCACTATGACGGCATCGGGCCTGAACGAAACCATGACGTACTCGTTTGCTGAGCCTACCGAGCTTGATCGTTTGCGCATGCCTAAAGATGGCCTGGGCGACCCGGTTGAGCTGATCAATCCCATGAACTCCGACCAATCGGTTATGCGTCAAAGCATCATTCCCGGCCTTCTGCGTTCGGTTGCGCACAACCAGGCGCGCGGCGTGAAGAATATCCAGCTGTACGAGCAGGGCATGGTGTTTTACGCACACGAAGGCAAAAAGCAGCCTAAGGAACGTCGTAAACTTGCTGGCGTTATGGCTGGTGCGTTCGGTGACGCTGCTTGGAACCAGCAGCCGGCGGCGTTTGATTTCTTCGATGGCAAGGGCGCGGTGGAGAACCTGATGCGCGAGCTGGCCATTCCGAAGGTGCGCTACAAGGCGCTTGACGCCAATGAGGCCCCGCACTTGCAGCCGGGTCGCGCTGCTCAGGTGCTTTCGGGTGGCACGGTGCTTGGTTGGGTTGGCGAGCTGCATCCGCTGGCCTGCGCGGCTTACGATGCCCAGGCTCCGGTTGTTGCGTTCGAGCTTGATGTTGACGCCCTGGCAAAGGCTGCACGCCCCGCTCGCGACTACGTTGACGTGCCCACGTTCCCTGCGGTGTCTATCGACCAGGCGTTTGTGGTTGACGAGGGCGTTACGCATGAACGTTTGGAACAATGCATGACTTCCGCTGGCGGCAAGCTGCTGTCCGATGTGCGCCTGTTCGACGTGTATCGTGACGAAAAGCGCATCGGCGCAGGCAAGAAATCCATGGCTTACGCGCTGACGTATCGCGCGGCCGACCGTACGCTTACTAGCGAAGAGGTGGACAAGGCTCACGCGAAGCTGGTGAAGAAGGTGTGCGCCGCTACGGGTGCTGAGGTGCGCGCGTAAACAGCCTGGTACGCTAGCCTGGCAAAGCGTTTAAGAACATGAATGGGGAAGCTGCTGCAACGTTCGGCGGCTTCCCTGATTTTATGTGCGAACGTGCTTGGGTTTCGAGTGTTTCCCGAGTTTAGCCATGGCTAACAGCGGTACAATAGGCCGCAAATGAAAGGAAGCAGCATGTACGACAATATGAAAAGCCCCGGTCGCAACGACGAGTGTTGGTGCGGCAGCGGGCGCAAGTATAAGAAGTGCCACCTTGACTCCGACGAGCGCCTGCAAGAGCTGTATGAGCAAGGCTTTGAAGTTCCGCAACGCAGCTTGTTGAAGACGGCAGCGGACATCGAGGGCATCAAGAAAAGCGCAGCTATTAACATCGGCGTGCTTGATTACGTGGCCGAGCATATCGGGCCGGGCATTTCCACCGAGGAAATCGACAAGTGGATTTACGATTACACGGTAGAGCACGGCGGCATTCCGGCCGACTTGAACTACGAGGGTTATCCGAAAAGCGTGTGCACGTCCATTAACGAAGTGGTGTGTCACGGCATCCCTTCGCCCGATGACGTGCTGAAAGATGGCGATATCGTCAACGTCGATTGCTCTACTATCCTAAACGGCTACTTCTCTGACTCTTCCCGCATGTTCTGTATCGGCAACGTGTCCGACGAGAAGCGTCGTTTGGTTGAGGAAACGAAGAAAGCGCTTGAAGCCGGCCTTGCCGCGGTAAAGCCGTGGGGTTTGCTTGGCGATGTGGGTGCGGCGGTGCACGAGTACGCGCACGCGCAAGGCTTCTCGGTGGTGCGTGAGTTTGGCGGCCACGGCATTGGCCTGGAATTTCACGAAGACCCGTTTGTAAGTCACGTGTCCGAACCGGGCACGGGCATGGTTTTGGCGCCGGGCAGTTGCTTTACCATTGAGCCTATGATCAATATGGGCGCGCATGACATCGACATGTCTGACCCCAACGGCTGGACGGTGCGCACGGCCGACCGTCAGCCGTCTGCGCAATGGGAAGTGCAGCTGGTGGTAACCGAAACCGGCTATGAGCTTCTGAGCTGGTAATACACGCACGGGGATTGGTTCGGGTTGCAACGCTGAATCAATCCCCGTTTCTTTTTCATTTTCTAACGAACAAACGTACGTTTCTATGATATACTGGCGTCAACGCACAAGAGCCAGTGCAAGCGCTTCCCGCTCGGGTTGTCCATAGATGGCGGCGGTGTTCCTCGCTGCCCGTACCACGCTTGCAAGATCCTCTTCATCCTTGGAACACATAAAGTAGGTGTTTTGCCATGACTGAAATCGGGTCTGTTTCGTGCTGCTCTCGTCCAGAAGCGCTGGTGGTTATTGCCGCCGTTCCACTGTGTCAAGTCGAGGTTCTAGACAGCCTGTATGCGAGGGGTTTGTTCGAAGGCGGAATGTTCAGCGATTCTGCTCCCGAAGTGTTTGGCAACCTGGCGTTTTCTTATGACGATATGGAGTTTGACCAGGCTGCATACGAGCTTTTGCCGCTGCGGTGCGCAGCGGTTATGGATTGCTGCGATGCCGTTGCCCTCATGCAGGAGGTGGGTTATGTCGTGCTCTGATTTGCTTTGGGACGCGCAGTCCATCACGCGCAAAGAAGTGCCCACCATCCAAGATGCCCTCGTCTGCTGCGACAAGAAAACGCTGCTGTATGTGGTTGAGCGGTTTTATGCCTCGCGCTTGCCTGGGTGGCAAAACGCCTCTCCACAGCAGCGCCGCATTGCGCGAAAACGCATGGCCCATGCGCTTGATGCCATGTGCCAGTGCGCAATAAAACGAAAAGAAGGCAAAAAGCGCTGCGTGTTTCCTTATGAGGAGTTTGCTGTGCTCTCTTCAGGGGGAAAGTGCATCATCGAGCGCATGCTTCAGGCGCGCATGGTTGGCGTTTCGGGCGCGCAACAAGAAGCAGCACCTTCATGCCGCAGGTACACCGCGGGCTCTCAGTTTGATTGCCAACCGTGGTCACAGGCTCTTGCATGCCGTATCTGGCTTGAAGGACCTTGGGATTGCCAGGAGCGCTATATGGTTTTGGCGGATATATTCTGGCAGCTTACGCACCAAGGTTTCGGGGACCCTGCAGGCAAAGAAGCACCATCGCAGCAGGTTTGGCTGGGCCCTGCGCGTGAAAAGCAGGTTCGCTTTTCCGCCCTGCACCCCAAAGATGCATCAGATGGTGCGTTTTCGGGCCATTCAACCTGCGCTTACTGTCCGCGTGAAGAAAGCGCGTCTGTGGGCGAGTTGCGCGATTCGCTTGCATCGGCAATGGGGCTAGAGGTTCCTGAAGCTTTGGAGGAAACGTACCAAGAGCGGCTCATCCAGCGAGTAGCGCGCCTTAACGAAGTAGGGCAGCAAGAATTCAATGCCCGCGTGCTGCGGTTTTCTGAACGCTTGCACGCAGCATAAAAATAGAGGGGGCTGCTACAGCAGCCCCCTCACGCGAACCTTGAAAATGTACTAGTAGCCTAGCCTTCAATTTCTACGAGCGTAATCTCGAAGTTCAGGTCTTTACCGGCAAGCTCGTGGTTCATGTCAAACGTTACAATGCCGTTTTCAATGGACTGCACGAACACGGGGAAAGGCTGGCCGGTCGGGCCCTGCATGTACACGGTTTGGCCAACGGGGAGCTGATCGCCGTTGGGGATGTTCTCCAGCGGAATGCGCTGCACAAGCTCTTCGTTGCGCTCGCCGTATGCGTCAGCGGCGGGAATGTGCACGGTCTTCGTCTCGCCCTGTTCCATGGTTTCAACGGCGGCATCAAAGCCGGGGATCATCTGGCCAGCCATGCACGTAAACTCCAACGGCTCACCGCGGTCAAGCGAGGAGTCAAACTTGGTGCCGTCGTCAAGCGTGCCCGTGTAGTGCACTTTAACTTTCTTGCCCTTATTGCTCATGGGGTTCTCCAATCGTTGATACATTGTTCGCATCAGTCTACCTGAGTCTTGGCTTAAGCCTGGTGCGATTTGCCGTTGTACGAAAAAAGTTTCCAGCTTGTTGATTGCTTAGCGCTCGGATTGCTCGGCAATGTCCGCTAAGGTCGTGCGCTGCGCAACCAAATCAGCCAGTGGCTTCAGGTAAACCTCGTCTTGCTCCGGAAGCCCGTTCGTGGCTATTCCCACAATCTTGTCGCACAGCTTCGCGGCAGGCTTGCCGTAAACGGTGGCTGCGTATCCTTGCTCCATAAGGCGGTCTTTTGCCTCTTCGAAAGCTGCTGCATCAACATTGCAGAAAAGCTCATCAAGGGCAGTAAGGCTGTCGGGGCAGTAGAACAGCCCCTTAATAAGCGCCGCATATGCAATAACGTAAGGTATGGGCATGGAATCAGCGGGGCGAATTTCCAGATACGTCTTCAGACGAACGTCGGGAAACTGCATAGAGACGGCATGCTCAATCTCGAATTGCGTCATGGCTTTGTTCGCGTAAATGTCCCCGAACGTTTTCTCGCTATAGCTCCATCCGCCGTTATCGGGCATCACAATAGCGGGCGTGTCTAACACGAACTCGGCGTACTTCTCAAGTGAGAAATCCTTGTCAAGCGCACCAGGCACTAGGCCGCATCGGTCGGTGTCGGTGTGTCTCCAAATTTCGGTCCTAATAAGCTTGTGCTTGCGGGGCTGCCCTTCAAACACGGGTGTGTTGTCGCATATCAGGCTTAGCAGGGGAACCAAAGCGTAGGCAAGGCGCATTTTGCGCAGGCAATCTTCAGTGCTGGTGTAGTCAATGGAAATTTGCGTAGAAGCACTGCCCCTCATCATGCAGGGGCCGCATGAATCTTTTGCGCTCAAGTAGCGGTTCATAAAGTTGTAGCGCTGCTTGGGGATCAGCTCAAGGCTTCTGGCCGTTGCGCTGGGGTGGTAGCCCTGGGCAACCACATGCATGTCGTTTTGTGCAACAAGGTTTTGCAGCGTGTTTTCATACGCTTCGAACACTTCATTTGCGTGCTCAAGCGTGTCGAAGGGTCCTGCAGAAAGCTCAATTTGGGCCGCGGGCTCAATGGTAACGGCTTCTCCGCGCCTGGAAACGCCCAGCAGGTCTCCCTCGTCGTCAACGGTTTTCTTAGGGTACAGGGCGGAAAGCTGCTGCAAAACCCACGCAACGCCGTGTTCTTCGCTGTATGAAACGGGGGAATCGTCGTTTCGCACAATGGTTTGCTCAAGTTCGATGCCAAGCTTCCCGTGGCTGCCTTGGGGTTTGATGCCACTTTCAAAAAAGCGCACTAAGGCGTCTATATTGCTTTGTCTTGCCGGTTGTGCCGCAGGGCAAAGCTCCGTGTCGTCGTTGGTTTGGCGGGCTGTAGTATTCATGAAACAAGCTCCTTGACCGGTAATATCGCTGCAATCATACGACACTTTGGATACAATAAACCCTCAGTCGGCAGCCTTTGTAGGTAATCTGACACTATGAACTGTTCTATTTGATGAAGGTTAAGACGGGGCCGGGTTTGGACGTGCATATCACAAAAAGAACAGCGCTTTTGTTGCTGCTCGACATCGTTGCCACGTATGTTTCGTATTGGCTGGCATCAATCCTCACAAATGTGAAGGGTGAAGTGTTCGTCAACAACGAAATCTATTTCGTTTTGGGCATTTTGGCATGCATCAACGTTTTGGTGCTTGCTGCGTTTCGCTTGTACAACAACCTTTGGGAATATGCCAGCATCGACGAAGTCGTGCAGATTGTTGGCGCAACGGTGCTTGGCACGTTGGGTGGTGCTGCGTTTCTGTGGATTATTGGAACCAGGCTTCCCATCAGGGTTTTTGTGGTGTCGTGCTTCCTGCTTATCTTCTTTATGGGCGGCATGAGGTTTGTTTTCCGCTTTATGCGCCAGAAGGGGCGTGCGTTCGTCTCTTCGCAACGTACATGCGATCGTCCCCGAACGCTTGTTGTCGGCGCGGGAGAAACGGGTTCTCTGGCCATTGGCCGCATGGCCTCGAAAGATCCGCTTATGCCGGGTATTCCTGTTGTTGCAACCGACGACGACCCCGCTAAGCGAGGCCAGCGCATCCACGGCGTTAAAGTTGCCGGAACAACGAAAGACATCGTTGACTTGGTTGATCGCTACGATATTCAGCAAATTGTCGTGGCTATCCCTTCGTCTACGCCCGAAGAGCGCAAGCGCATTTACGGTGAGTGCACCAAAACGGACTGCCGCCTGCGCACCCTTCCCAACGTACGCGCGCTGTCTCTTGACGAAATCGGCGACGTAAGCCTGCGCGATGTTGATGTCGCTGACTTGCTTGGTCGTGAGGAAATCGTTCTGAACACGCGTGCGGTTTCTGGCTACATTGCTGGTGAAACGGTGCTTGTAACCGGCGGCGGCGGTTCCATCGGCAGCGAGCTGTGCCGTCAGCTGTGCACGGTTGCTCCTGCTCGCATCGTCATTTTCGATATGTACGAAAATGACGCGTACATGCTGCGCAATGAATTGCTTTCAGAGTACAGCGACATCGATATCATTATTGAAATTGGAAACGTGTGCGATGTCGACCGCGTAAACGAGGTGTTTGCGAAGTATCGCCCCGGTGCCGTGTTCCATGCCGCTGCTCACAAGCACGTTCCGCTTATGGAACATTGCCCGCGCGAAGCGGTTCACAACAACGTTTTCGGCACGCTTAACGCGGTGCGCGCGGCTGACGCATATGGTGCCGCACGTTTCATTTTCATTTCCACGGACAAAGCGGTTAATCCCACCAGCGTAATGGGCGCAACAAAGCGCATGGGTGAAATGGTGGTGCAGTACTACGCTCGCACGTCTAAAACCATCTTCACCGCAGTGCGTTTTGGCAACGTGCTGGGGTCTAACGGCAGTGTTATCCCTGTGTTCCAGCGCCAAATTGCAGCAGGTGGTCCGGTTACGGTCACCCATCCCGACATCGAGCGCTTCTTCATGACCATCCCCGAGGCGTCTCGCTTGGTTATCCAGGCGGGCGGCATGGCGCACGGCGGCGAGATCTTCATTTTGGATATGGGCGAGCCTGTCAAAATCGTCGATCTTGCCAAAGGTTTGATCCAATTGCAGGGTCTTACCCCCGATGTTGACATCAAAATCGAGTTTACGGGGCTGCGCGAAGGTGAGAAGATGTACGAGGAACTGCTCATGGACGAGGAGAGCACGCTTCCTACTGACAACCAGTCCATCATGATCTCTACCGGACAGGAAATCAGCTACGACCAGGTGGCGGCGAAGCTTGATGAGCTTGAGCACGCGTTGTCGGCAACCGACGAGGAAGCCATCCGCATGCTCGAGCAAGCCGTCCCTACGTATCACTACACCTCGAATGGGAAGGGAATCGTATGAGTATCAAGTGCGGTATTGTGGGGGCTGCCGGCTTTGCCGGTGTTGAGCTGATTCGCGTTGCGCTGCGACATCCCGAGTTCGATTTGGTTGCCGTCACGTCTAATGAGCTTGCAGGTACGCCCGTTGCTCAAGAGTATCCAGGCTTTGCCGGCGCAACCGATTTGGTGTTCACGAAGCACGATGATCCTTCCATTGACGAATGCGACTTGGTGTTTCTTGCCGTGCCGCACACGGCAGCAATGGCTATGGCGCCGAAAATCGTCAACCGTGGTGCCGTAGTAGTTGATATCTCAGCAGATTTTCGCCTCAAAGACCCTGCGGTGTATGAGCAGTGGTACAAAGTGCCGCATACACAGCCCGAATTGCTCAAGCGTGCAGCTTTCGGCCTGCCAGAGCTGTTCCCCGAAGACCTTGCTCGTGCTGCACAAGAGCGGGCGGAAGGTAAAGGCGCTTTGGTTGGCTGCGCTGGTTGCTATCCCACCGCAACATCGCTTGCAGCCGCTCCCGCCATCCGCATGGGCTTGATAGATGCATCTGCTCCTGTTGTTGTGGACGCTATATCGGGTGTAACGGGTGCCGGCAAAAAGGCAACCGCTCGTACGCATTTCTGCTTTGCGGACGAAAACCTTGAGGCATACGGCGTGGCAACGCACCGCCATACGCCGGAAATCGAGCAAATCCTCGGCATTCCGGGCAGGCTTGTGTTTACCCCTCACTTGGCACCGCTTAATAGGGGTTTGCTTTCTACGGTGAACCTTCCTTTGGCGGCGGATGCTCCTCGCGATACGCAAGAGATTATCAATCGCTACAAAGCGTATTACCGCGACAGCGCATTCGTGCGCGTTCTCGATAAGGGCGTTTTACCCAAAACGTCTTCCGTGGTGGGCACGAATTGTGCGCACGTCGGGCTTGCGGTCAACGAGCGCGTTGGCATGCTCATTGCGGTTGGGGCTATCGATAACCTGGGCAAAGGGGCGGCAGATCAAGCCGTTCAGTGCGCCAACATCGTTTGGGGATTGCCTGAAGACCTTGGCCTTGATACAGTTGCGGTTCCGGTGTAGTTTCACTGTTGCGGAGCTTGCTCCGAGAGAGAAGACGCATTATGGCAGATCCTGTTGCCTCGATAGATGCTAAGGCGGAAGTTACGCCTTTGAACAATGCGAACACGGCCGAGCACTATGCCGATTTGCCATTTTTGCCTGGCGGCGGCGTTGCTTCGGCAAAGGGCTTCAAAGCGGCTGGCATTCACGCAGGCTTTCGCGCCGATCCTGAACGTTTGGACTTTGCGCTTGTTGCGGCCGATCAGCCTGCTGCCTGCGCGGCAGTGTTCACCACGAACGTGTTTTGCTCTGCGCCAGTTACGGTGTCGAAGGAGCATCTTGATGGCGTAGGCTATGGAACCGCCCGTGCGGTGGCAATTAATTCCGGTATCGCAAATGCCGCAACGGGGCAGAAGGGCCTCGATACAGCGCGCGAGTCTTCTGGCATTGTTGCAGAAGCGCTTGGGTGCCCCAGTCAGGAAGTGCTTGTTGCTTCTACCGGTGTAATTGGGCAGCATCTGCAGATGGAGCCCTTTGAAACGGGTGCCCCTGCGGCGGTCGCCGCGCTTTCTGAAGCGGGTGGCGCATGTGCGGCTCGTGCCATCATGACCACCGACACGCATCCCAAAGAATGCGCGGTGTCTTTCAGCGGTTCTGGCATTGGCTATGAAGGTTGCACATTCACGGTAGGCGGAATGGCTAAGGGCTCGGGCATGATTATGCCGAACATGGCCACCATGATTTCCGTCATTACCACCGATGCGCCCGTTGCTGCAAACGATCTTCATGCCGCACTGAAAGCTGCGGTTGGCATAAGTTTTAACAAAATCACCGTTGACTCAGATACATCAACGAACGACTCCTGCTTTTTGCTTGCAAGCGGCCAGGCTGCAGATGCTTCGGCTGCGCACATGGTACCCGGCACGCCGGCGTTCAGCGCCTTCGAGCATGCGCTTCGAACGGTGTGTGTTGCGCTTGCGCGCGCTATGGCCACCGACGGTGAAGGTGCCACGCGTCTTGTTACCGTGAACGTGGCGGGTGCGCAAACCGCGCAGGATGCGGATGCGGCAGCGCGTACAGTTGCGAATTCTCCGCTTGTCAAAACCGCAATTTACGGTCACGACGCAAATTGGGGCCGTATTGCCGCGGCGCTGGGCCGCTCAGGTGCGGCGTTCAAACAAGAGGACGTCAGCATCGACATCATGGGCTTGCCGGTTTGTCGTCAGGGCCTTACGGTTCCCTTCGACGAGGACGAGGCGCTGCGACGATTCGAGTCGCCTGATGTGGTTATCGATATCGATCTCGGCGCAGGCGACGAAGCTACAACTATGTGGACGTGCGATTTCTCGCACGAGTATGTAACGATTAACGGAGATTACCGGTCATGAAATACGCAAAAGACACGCGCCCCGATGGCGCTTCCATTGAAGCAGCGGAAATTCTAGTTGAAGCGCTGCCGTGGATTAAAAACATCACAGGCAAAACCATCGTTATCAAGTACGGCGGGTCTGCCATGGTTGACGAAAAGCTCCGTGCCGACGTTATGAGCGACATTGTGTTGCTTAAAATTGTTGGCGTGAACCCTGTTATCGTTCACGGTGGTGGCAACGCAATTACGCGGGCAATGGACATGATGGAGCTTCCCGTTGAGTTCAAAGACGGCCAGCGCGTTACCACGCCCGAAGCCATGGACGTTGTTCGCACCGTGCTTACCGGTGAGGTTAACCAAGACCTTGTTGAGGCGCTGAATCGTCACGGCAATTTTGCGGTTGGTATTTCGGGTGCCGATGCGGGCGTTATCGTTGCCGAGCAGGCAAGCCCTGAACTGGGTCGCGTCGGCCGCATCACGCGCATCAATCGCCCCTTGCTCGATGACCTGGTTGCATCCGATTACATCCCTGTAATTGCGTCGGTTGCGCTTGGCGAAGACGGCGGGTTCTACAACGTGAACGCCGACATGGTAGCTGGGCACATTGCTGCCGCCATCGGTGCGCACAAGGCAGTGTTTCTTACCGATGTTGATGGCTTGTACGAAAACTTCGAGGACAAAAGCACGCTCATCTCCAACCTTACCGTGTTCGAAGCGCGTTACATGGTGGAGAACAACGTTGTTTCAACCGGCATGATCCCGAAGCTGAAATCTTGCATTCACGCATTGGAAAACGGGGTTCAGCGTGCGCATATCATCAACGGCACCACGCCACACTCCCTGTTGCTTGAACTGCTTACCAGCACGGGCGTTGGCACTACCATGCACTCTACGGAAGAGGCTTACCGCTTTGACAACCACCCGCTTGGAAAGTTTGCATCCAAGCTGCTGGAAAATCGAGTTGAAAGCCAGCACCCTCAAAGCACGCAGCTTCACTAATCTCTGCAATCCATACGTTTTCAAAGGAACCCGATCATATGTCTTTAGCTGAACAGCAAGAACTCGAATCACAGTACGTTATGCATACGTTTGGCCGCAAGCCGGTAGAGCTTGTGTCTGGTAGCGGCATGACCGTCGAAGACGACAAGGGCAACAAGTACCTCGACTTTATCGCGGGTATTGGCGTGTGCTGCTTAGGCCATTGCCATCCTGCGGTTGTTGATGCCGTCCAAAAGCAGGCTGCGCGTCTTATGCATGTAAGCAACTATTACTACATTGAAGGGCGCGGTCGGCTTTCTCGTCAAATCTCTGCGCTGCTCAATGGCGGCGATGCAGACAAGCCCGAGCCATGGCAAACGTTTTACGCAAATTCCGGTGCTGAGGCGAATGAATGCGCAATCAAGTTGGCGCGCCTGTACGCGCGTAAGCATGCCGAGGAAGCTGCGCGTGCTGCGGGGGCCGATGAAGCCCAAGCAAAGCAGGCCTTTGATGCGGCACCCCGTACCATTGTGGTGCTTGATCGCAGCTTCCATGGCCGCACGCTTGCCACGCTTGCGGCTACCGCGCAGCCGGCAAAGCAGGAGGCGTTCCAGCCTTTGCCTGGCGGGTTTGTAAGCACGTCTATTAACGATATCGAGGCGCTTGAGCGCCTGTTCGAACAGCAGGGCTCCGATATTTGCGCCGTAATGCTGGAGTGCATTCAGGGCGAAAGCGGCGTGCACCCTTGCACGCAGGAGTTCCTGCAAAAGGTGCGCGACCTTACCAAGCAGCACAATGCCCTGATGGTATGCGATGAAGTGCAAACGGGCATTTACCGTTGCGGCACCCCGTTTGCGTTTCAGCATTTTGGCGTTGTACCCGACATCGTGTCTATGGCAAAGGGCATTGCAGGCGGCGTGCCCATGGGCGCCTGCGCAGCTCCGCGCCACATTGCCCAGGCGTTTCAGCCGGGCGACCACGGCACCACGTTCGGCGGTAGCTGTCTGGCCATCGCCGCAGCTCAGGCAACGCTTAGCACGCTTGCGGACGGCTATTCCGAGCATGTTGAGCGCGTGGGTGTCTACATGCGCTCTAAACTTGCCGAAGTTCCTCACGTGGTCAACGTACGCGGCGTCGGCCTTATGAATGCCGTTGACCTTGAGGAAAGCGTTGACGCGCCTGCTTTGGTGGCAAAAGCGCTTGATAACGGGTTGCTCTTAAACGCAACCGGCGCGCACACGCTGCGCTTCCTCCCGCCGCTTGTGTGCGAAGAGTCCGACGTTGACATGTTGGTTGATCGCTTAAAGCGCATGCTGTAGTAATTTTTGCGCAAACGCCCGGCTAATCGCTTTACGGCAGGTTGGCCGGGCTTTTTCATCTCTTCGGTAGGGTTTTGCATCAACAATGGTAAACTGAGGTGCGCAAACTGCGCGATTTTTCGTTTTTCCGGGTCTGCAATTCCTTATCTTGCGGTATTATCTACTGCATATTCTGGTTTCAAGTTGCAGCATACTGCATATCTTGGTTGGAATATTGCAGGAAACCGTGTACGACGCCCGTCTTCAAAAGGGCAGAGAGCATCTGAGGCATGAGGAAACGGCAACAACGGCATGACGTTATTCGCGATATCATTCGCGAGAACAACGTCAAAACGCAGCGTGATCTTGCAAACCAGCTGCAAGCTGCCGGCTATGAGTGCACTCAGGCCACCATCTCTCGTGACATTATGGATATGGGTCTTGTGAAGTCCCGCGAGGGCTACTATGTCCTTCCCGAAGAAATGCGCCTTCAGCGTATGGTTTCCGAATTGGTCGAAGAGGTGCACGTAGCAGGCAACATGGTTGTCGTGAAAACGTACTCCGGCGGTGCCGCCGGCGTTTCCGCAGCCTTAGATAAAGCTTGCTTGCGTGGTGCGCTTGGCACCGTTGCCGGCGACAACACCATTATGATTGCCGCAGAAAGCCCCGAGGCTGCAATCGAGGTAAAAAAAGCCATCGACCGTTTGCGACGACGATAGTCGCATGCACATCCGTTGCGAGAACGGTTATTCTCGCATACCCACGTTTGTTACAAGCTGTTACGTTGCTGGCCTGCGGCAAATTGTTGCCGTAGACTGCTTTGAGCATCACCAAGGTAGTTTTGCGCTTGATAGCAAGCTTCTTTTAGAAGTTTGCATGTAACAGCCTGACATTCCGGGGCATGTCTGCGCAAATTGGGCAACCGTGGGAATATTTGCTGAAAAGGGCTGAAATACGGAAGGATTCATCAACTATGACAGAGCAAAGGGAAAAAGTCGTCCTTGCATATTCGGGCGGTTTGGATACGTCGTGCTGCATCAAGTGGTTCCAGGACGAAAAGAACCTCGATGTAATCGCCGTTGTCGGCGATGTGGGACAGGAGCATGACGGCCTGGAGAAAATCAAGCAGAAGGCCCTGCGCTTAGGCGCTCTTGACTGCTTGGTTGTTGATATGCGTCAAATGTTTGCTCAGGAATATCTGACGAAGGCGCTGGCCGCTAACGCAATGTACGAGAATAAGTACCCGTTGGTGTCTGCACTTTCCCGCCCGCTTATCTCCAAGCATCTTGTTGACGCTGCCCATAAGTACGGCGCAAAGTACGTTGCCCACGGTTGCACGGGCAAGGGCAATGACCAGGTTCGCTTCGAATCCAGCATTACCATGCTTGACCCGTCGCTTAAAATCCTGGCTCCGGTACGTGAGTGGGACCTGCTTACGCGTCCCGACGAAATCGAATGGGCTGAAAAGCATGGTGTAGAGGTAGGCGCTACGAAGGATTCGCCGTACTCTATCGACGACAACCTGTGGGGCCGCGCTATCGAATGCGGCGTGCTCGAGGACCCCTGGGCAGAACCTCCCGCGGACATCTACACCATGACTACCGACCCCATGCAGGCGCCGGACGAACCGGAATACGTTGAACTTACGTTCGCACGTGGCGTCCCGTATGCCATCAACGGCAACCAGAAAAGTTACCTGGGCATCATCTACGCCTTAAACGAAATCGCTGGCAAGCATGGCTATGGCCGCATCGACATGGTGGAAAACCGTCTAGTGGGCGTGAAAAGCCGCGAGTGCTACGAGGCGCCTGCCGCTATGGCGCTTATCCTGGCGCACAAAGCTCTTGAAGACCTGGTGCTCGAGCGCGAAGTGCTGCACAACAAGCTTGACCTGGAGCAAACCTGGGCGCGTTGTGTATACAACGGCCAATGGTTCTCTCCGCTGAAAGAGGCCATCGACGCGTTCATGGCTTCCACGCAGCGCTGCCTGTACGGCTCTATTCGCTTGAAGTTCTATAAGGGCTCCTGCACCGTGGTGGGTCGCAAGTCCGCCTATTCGCTGTACGATCAGTCCTTGGCAACGTACGACAAGGGCGATACGTTCAACCGCAGCGCAGCCGAAGGCTTCATCCAAATTCAAACGCTGTCCACCCGCACGTGGGCAGTGAACCGCCGCAAAGAGGGCGCTCCTGCAGAGCTCTTCGACGCCCAAAATCAGCAGGGCCCGCTCAAGCGTGGCCGTTACGAGGACGTTACCCCGCTGTGGCGTCAGGCCGAACAGCCGGCAACGCAAAAGGAAACGGAGTAGCTCATGGCACTGTGGTCCGGCCGTTTCACGGAAAATGTAAGCGAGTTCACGCAACGTTTCGGTGCGTCGCTTCCGGTTGACAAGGCGCTGTATGCGCAGGATATCGCGGGCTCGAAGGCTCATGCGCACATGCTAGCTAAAGCGGGCGTTATCTCGCAGGAAGACGCCGATGCCATTACGGCAGGTCTTGACCGCGTGAAGTCCGACATCGAAGCGGGCGCTTTCACGTTCGACATCAACGACGAAGACATCCACATGTCGGTTGAGCGAGCGCTTACCGCAGACATTGGGGATGCGGGTGCGCGTTTGCACACGGGCAGAAGCCGCAACGACCAGGTGGCAACCGATACGCGCTTGTACGCAAAACAGCGTGCTCATGACCTCATGAAGGCAAACATTGCCCTTCGTCATGCGCTTGTCGAGCAGGCGGAGAAGCACTTCGACGTGATTCTGCCGGGCTACACACACATGCAGCATGCGCAACCGGTGCTGTTTTCGCACCACATGCTGGCGTATGTATGGATGCTCACACGCGATTACGAGCGCTTGGCGGCGGCAAAGCGCGCAGCGGATGCGTGCCCGCTAGGTGCGGCCGCGCTTGCCGGCACCACCTACCCGCTTGATCGCCAAATGACGGCTGCCGAACTGGGCTTTGACCGGGTTATCCCCAACTCGCTTGATGCCGTGTCCGATCGCGATTTCCTTCTCGATCTTGACTATGCGTGCGCTGTAAGCTGCATGCACCTGTCGCGCCTGTGCGAGGAACTGGTATTGTGGTCAACATCCGAATTCGGCTTCATCGAGCTGTCGGATTCCTTCTCCACGGGCTCGTCCATCATGCCACAGAAGAAAAACCCCGATTTTGCCGAGCTTATCCGCGGCAAAACCGGCAGGGTAGTGGGCAACTTGGTGGCGCTGCTGGTAACCATGAAAGCGCTGCCGTTGGCTTACAACAAAGACTTGCAGGAAGATAAGTACGGCGTTATCGATTCAACGAAAACGCTCGAAGACTGCTTGCAGTGCGCAGCCGGCATGATAGAAACCATGCAAATCAAGCCCGAGAACATGATGGCGCAGGCTAAGAAGGGCCACTTAGCGGCAACCGACGTTGCGGACTACCTGGCAAAGAAGGGTCTTCCGTTCCGCCATGCGCACGAGGTGGTCGGCCATTTGGTGCTGCTGTGCGAGCAGCGTGGGTGCAACCTTGATGACCTTGCGCTTGAAGACTTCAAGGCGACAAGCCCGCTTTTCGAGGAAGACATCACGAAGGCTCTTGATTTGCCCAGCATCGTTGCGGCCAGAACAACGGAAGGCGGCACGGGCAACAGCGTGGTCAAGCAGCAGCTTGAGCAGGCTAAAAAAACGCTTGCAAACGACGAAGCCGCTTTGTAGGGGCTTTAGTCGCTAAACATACATTTAGCACTACGTGGTAAGAGGCGGCTCAAAGGCGTTGGCGAAATGCTCGATGCCTTTGAGCTGTCTCTTACTTTTTTGCTACGAACTTGTGTGCTTTGGAATCTGGTAAAACCCCGATGGTACAATGAGCCAAGTTTTGGAGGTGGTTTGTGGCTTCTCGATCTATAAAAAGCAGGCCGAGCGCCAAGAAAAAGCACCCGTTTGTTGGCGTGCTTGCGGTGCTTAGCATTCTTGCGGCATTTTGCGTTGCCGGGGTCATCGGCGTGTATGTGCTTGGCGATTCCTGGATTGGCGACTTAAAAGACTATGACGTTACCGACGTGGCGGAGCTGAACTCCGCTATGCCCACAACCGTTCTTGCGTCAGACGAAAAAACTCAGCTTGCGCGCTTTCAGGTGGAAAACCGCGACCCCGTTGAGCTTGATGGCATTAGCAAGTATGTGCTGCAGGGCACGGTTGCAACAGAAGATGAGCGTTTTTACGACCACGGCGGCTTTGACCTGGTGGGCATCGCACGTGCTGCATTCGTTACGCTTACCGGTTCAGGGCGTGAAGGTGCGTCAACTATCACCCAGCAATTCGTTCGCAACACTATTTTGTCGGACGAGATGAACGACATTTCCCTTAAGCGTAAGGTGCGCGAGATGTACCTTTCTGTAAAGCTTGAGGAAACGTATTCGAAAAACGACATCTTGCTTATGTACCTGAACACGGTCAATTACGGTTCGGGCGCGTATGGCATTCAGGCGGCATCGCAGCGTTACTTCTCGAAAGACGCTACCGACTTAACGCTTGCTGAGGCGGCTACGCTTGTGGGCATTCCGCAATCGCCCACGTACAACAACCCCATCGATTACCCCGACAACTGCTACGCTCGACGCAACCTTGTGCTTGATCGTATGCTTACGAATGGTTACATCACGCAGGAAGAGCACGATGCGGCTAAGGTGGAGAACCTGGTTCTCAACCCTTCAACGCCTACCACCGACGGCATCGAAAAATACCCCTACTTTACAAGCTACGTGAAAAACGTGTTGTCCGATCAGTATTCGCAGCTTGATGTGTTCAAAGGCGGTCTTACCGTTGTCACCACGCTTGACGTAGACACGCAAGAGGCGGCAGAGAAGGCTATTCGTGACAAAGAAGAATCGCTTGGTGATTCCATTAGCGGCTCTTTGGTTGCAATCGATCCTGACAACGGCTTCATTCGCGCACTTGTTGGCGGCAAAGATTGGGAAACTCAGAAGACGAACCTTGCAACGGGCGAGGGCACGAACGGCGGCCGTCCGTGCGGCTCGGCGTTCAAGACGTTCACGCTTATTGCAGCGTTGGAGGAAGGCATCGACCCGCAAACCATGGTTGACTGCTCGTCTCCTGCCGTAATTCCCGACACGGGGTACGATAGCAGCAACGCTTTGCAGAACATCGACAACCACAACTATGGGACCCGAAGCATTGCGCGCGCGTTCGCGGTGTCATCGAATACCGGTTTTGTGCGCCTGCAAATGGCGTTGGGCACCCAAAAGGTAATCGATGTGGCCAAGAAAATGGGCATCACCTCTACGCTGAATGCGAACCCCTCGTTAACGCTTGGGCAATCGAATGTCACCATGCTTGACATGGCCGATGCATATGCATGCATTGCTAACGGCGGCACAAAATATGACGCTCAGCCTATCCTGAAAATCTACGATAGCAAAGATAACCTTATCGTTGATAATTCAAACCCAACGGGGTCTCAGGCCATTTCTGCCGAGGTTGCGCATGCGGCCACCGAGGTCATGAAGGGCGTTGTGAACACGTCTGAAGGTACCGGCACGCAGGCAAAGCTTGACAACGGCCAAGAAGTGGCGGCGAAAACCGGTACCTCTAGCGAATACCACGATATTACGTTCTGCGGCATTACTCCGCAGCTGTCTGTAGCAATCTGGTTCGGCGATCCTTCGAACAGCACAACCATCCCGGCGAGCGTAAGCGCTGCAGACGTGTTCCATAACTTTATGACTGCTGCATTGTATGGGCAGCCTACCGAAAGCTTCCCTACGGCAAATGATCCCACCTACAAGCCGTTCTCGAATGCAACGTATCATGTGGGTTCAAGCTGGAGCGGATCTAGCAGCACTGGTAGCACAAGCGGTAGCACCAGCTCGTCTTCAACGTATGGCTCTGGTTCTACCTCAAGTAACTCCGGCACGGGTAATTCGTATTCATACGGTACGGGCACGAATGATGCATACGGTTACGGAACCGGCGCAGGAACCAACTCAACCGGTACCGGCACCTCGGGTACAGGCACGGGTGGTGCTTCGGGCTCTGGTGCCGGCGCGGGAACGGGGGCCGGCACAGGGTCCGGCACGGCATCTGGCACCGGCGGCTCAACAGGTGCTGGCGCGGGTGCTTCCTCGGGAACGGGCGCAACAGGCGCGCAATAGCGTTTAACTTAGAATGCAAAAGCAGAGGATTATTATGAACATACACATGCTTTCGAAATTTGCCGCAGTTGCCGTTGCCGGCGCGCTTGGGGCAAGCGTGCTGGGCGGGTGCGTGGCGCAACAAACCTCCGCGGTAACGGAAGCGCAAAGCGAAAACCGCGCGTACATGACGCAAGTCAACCAAACCATGGAAACGCTGAAGGACCGTCTTACCAGCTTCTCCGATGCGGTTTCTCGTGGCGATGTTGTTACCATGCGCACGCAGGCCGATAATGCTTTTAAGGCGCTTGACAGCCTTAGCAGCCAGGATGCCCCGGATGCCCTTAAAGATGTTAAGCAGCAATATGTTGACGGTTGCGCAAGCTTGGAGAGCGCGTTAAACGATTACGTGACGCTTTACTCCGAAATCGACAGCGCAACCGACGAGCAGCCTTTTGATTGGTCCACGTATGATCAGCGCATCGCTGCTATCCAGTCATCATACGATTCGGGCATCGCTAAGCTCGAGGCGGGCGACAAAACAGCCGCCGACCTGAACAAGTAGGAAGTTCGCTACTTTTCCTTGACAACATGCCAAACGCTGAAAAGCCCCACGCTCTATAAAGCGTGGGGCTTTTTTGGTGCTGGAAGCGTGGCTGTCAACGGGCGGGCGTTCCTATCCCGTTGTCTTAGGACCCGTGGAAAGCACAAGCATCACGGTGCCGTCGCTGGCGGCGTATTGCCGGATAACCGTGTCTTTCGCCACGGTGCTGGAATACTCGGTCACATATCCCGCTTTCCAGTCCTTCAACAACGTGGTTGCCTCGGAAAGCGTTTTGCCCGTAACATCAGGGGGCGTGCCCGCATTGTCTGCCCCAACGGTTTTCGTTCCTTGCGAAATGCTCGTTGGCTTCTGCTGGCTGGTGCTGGCGTCCTCTTCTGCTCCTAACAAGGCTTTTTGCTTTTCGTTGAACGCGTTGTTGTATGTCGGGTCTTTTGTCTCGGGGAATTGCTCAACGCTTTTGCCCGCGGTTGTGCGGTCCATGAAATCTTTCCAAAGCGCGTTGCAGTTTAGCTGATTGTCGGTTGAAATGCTGCCCGCAGGGTTGCCAATCCACGTGGCCACGGAAAGCGAGGGCGTGTAACCCACAAGCCAATGATCGGCAAAATCCGTGGAGGTTCCGGTTTTGCCCGCAACGGGTTGGCCATTTTCAAGCTTTGCGGTTTGCGCTGTGCCGTCGCTAGCTTCAAACACCTGTCGCAGTGCTTTTGTCGTTGCACCTGCAACCTCTTCGCTTACCACCTTTTCGGAGGTGTCGGCTGCTTCGTACAGCACGTTTCCGTCTTTATCCTCAATTTTGGTGATAACAACAGGTGAGTGCTTCACGCCGTTGTTCGCAAGCGTGGCATATGCGCTTGCCATATCAAGCGGCGTTACGCTGGCAACGCCAAGGGTGGTGGTGTACACCGTTGAAAGGGCTGATGTTACGCCCAAACGCTTTGCCATGTCGTTGGTGGCAGCTTGGCCGATTTCCTCGGAAAGACGCAAGTAACCGGTGTTCGAAGAAACAGCGGTTGCGCTTTCGATGCTGCGCACGCCGTAGTCTATGTTGTCGAAGTTCTCGAACGACTGCTCTTTCCCGTCAATCTCTTTCGTCATAGGGGAGCTGCAATCAATACGGGTTTTCGGCGAAATGCCCTTTTCAATGGCAGCGGCAAGCGTGAAGGCCTTGAACGTTGATCCCGCCTGCCGTCCCGACCCGCCTGCGCCGGTGGCAATGTTTACCTGGCTGGTATCGTAATCGTTTCCGCCGACCATAGCTTTTACCTCGCCGGTTTTCGGGTCGATGGCAACAAGCGAAGAAGCCAAGTCGCTGCTCATGCGTGCTTGCTGTGCTTCGCAAGCTGCTTCGGCGTTGTTCTGCAGCGCGGTGTCAAGGGTTGTGTAAATAGTCAAACCGCCTTCGAACAGGCTGGCGTACGAGCACCCAAAGGGGTTGTCCTCTTCCATAAGCAGGTTGCGCACGTAGCTGGTGAAGTATGGGTATGCGTAAATGCCGTCCTCGGGCACGTCGGGGGCGGGGTTCAATCCCAAAGGTTCCGCCTGCGCGGCGTCGTGCTCTTCTTGCGTGATGTCCTCGGCGGAAAGCATGCGGTCAAGCACAAGGTTGCGCCGCGTCAGGCAGGCCTCCGGGTAGGTTTTGGGGTTCAAATACGTGGGCGATTGCGGAATGCCGGCAAGCGTTGCGGCCTGGGCAATCGTCAGCTTTGCGGCAGATGTTTGGAAGTAATTCTTCGCAGCTGCTTCAATGCCATAGCACCCGTCCCCGTAATTTACGGTATTCAGGTACATCATAAGCAGCTCGTCTTTGCTGTACTGCTTCTCCATGTTCATCGCAAGCTGCGCTTCGCGAATCTTTCGCTCAAGGGAAATGTCGTTCGCCTCTTGCGTCAGCAGCGTGTTGCGCACAAGCTGCTGGGTGATGGTTGAAGCGCCCTCAAGGCTTCCACCTGCAATGTTGTTCACAAATGCGCGCGCGATGCCGGCAAGGTCAACGCCCGAATGCTCGTAAAAGCGCACGTCTTCCGTATCAACGGTTGCGTGCTTCACGTAATCCGACACTTCATCCGACTCAACGGGGTCGCGCTTTTCCAGCTGAAATTCGGCAAGTTTCGTTGAGCCGTCGCTGGCGTACATAACGGATTCCTGCGCATGGCTTGTGAAATCGGTGTTTTCGATGCTGGGAAGGTCGTCCGTCCAGCCGTCCATCACGCGCAGGGCTCCTTGGATGCCCCAATAGCCCACGAAGCATACGCTTGCGAGGGTAACAAGAACCATCCAGGGGATAGCGTGGGTGCGCATTTCGCGCTGTTTTCGTCTTAGTTTCATTGCTCGATTATACTACCGTCACACTATTTATTACGTATGCAAGGCGCGCCGGCGCATTGCCGTTTCGCGCGCAGGTTTGCTGCATGCCGGCTTGCCAAACAGGGGGTCGTATATGAATCAAGAAGTGGAACTGTTAGCGCCGGCGGGCGGCATAGCGGCATTCCATGCCGCAATCCAGGGTGGAGCCGATGCCGTGTACTTGGGCTTGCAGTTGTTCAACGCACGTCGCGGAGCGGACAATTTCACGCTAGACACGTTTGCGGAGGCTTGCGCGTTTGCCCATGTGCGCGGCGTCAAGGTGTACGTAACGTTGAACACCGCGGTTTTGCCGAACGAGGTCAACGATGCGCTTGAGCTTGCTCGCCAAGCGTATCGTGCCGGCGCAGACGCCTTTATCGTGCAGGATATCGGCATTGCGGCCGAGCTTACGCGCACGCTTCCGCAAGCGCGCTTGCATATTTCCACGCAAATGAACACGCACAGCGAAGCGGGCATGCGCGCCGCCGCCAAGCTTGGTGCCAAACGTGTTACCCTTGCACGCGAATTATCCCTCCCCGAGGTTAAACACCTCGCACAAATTGGTGATGAGCTGGGGCTAGAGGTTGAAACGTTCGCACATGGGGCGCTTTGCGTTTGCTATTCGGGGCAGTGCTTCATGTCCTCGCTTATTGGCGGCCGCTCGGCAAATCGCGGCTTATGCGCTCAGGCGTGCCGTTTGCCTTACACGTTGCATAACGTAGCGAAAAATAAGCCGCTTCCCGCGCCGGGCGAACATCTGCTTTCCCCGCAAGATCTGTGCGCTATCGATTTGCTGCCGAATCTGGTGCGTGCCGGTGTTGCTTCGCTGAAAATCGAAGGACGCATGAAGTCGCCGGAGTACGTGCTTGCGGTAACCCAGGTATATCGTCGCGTGCTCGATCGCGTTCTTGCGGCGCGTGCCGAAGCGCAAGCGCGCGAATGCGACGAGTGGCAAGCTGTCCCGGCTACCGAAGAAGAGCATCGTCAGTTGGCCGAAGCGTTCTCGCGCGGCTTTACCACCGCCTACCTTGAAGGCAACCGCGGCAACGACATCATGAGCTACGGCCGGCCCAACAATCGCGGTGTTTTCATCGGCCGCGTCGCTTCGGTGCGCAACGGCAAAGCTGCCGTTTCGGCAGATGAGGAAATCGTTGTCGGCGATGTGCTGGAGTTCTGGACGAACAAAGGCCATTTCGCCCATACCGTTTCACGCATCGAAGCCGACCGCAACGGAAACGTGCTGCTTGCTCCCGAACGCGCCGTAGGCAAGGGAGATCGCGTATTCCGCGTGCGTAGCGCAAAGGCCGCTTTCGCGGACGATGACAAACTGCCACGCATTCAGGTGAACGGCATGGTCAAACTGTGCATCGGCCAGCCGCTTCAGGCTGAGTTCAGCCTGGCCGATACGCCTAAAAATGCTCGCGCGTACCGTGCGGCAGCCAAACGCTTTGCGCAAGGTTCGCTTCCTGTTGGCAAAGCCGAAGGTCCTCAGGTTGAACCCGCGCGCACAAAGGCGGTAATCGAGGCAGACGTTCGCTCGCACATTGACCGCTTGGGCCAAACGCCGTTCGAGCTTGTTTCTCTGACCATAGAAATGGACGAAGGCGTTGGCATCGGTTTTTCCCAGCTTCACCATGTACGCGCCGCCGCACTTGATTCCCTTGAGCAACAGCTGCTCGAAGGCACAAACAATCGCAGCTTGCCGCGCGTAGAACCGCTTGCGCCTATGCGCCAGGCGCAAGCGGGGGGCGTGCACATCGCCGTGTTGGCAACGAATCCCGCTTGCGCGCGCGCCGCAAAACGCGCCGGCGCAGACGTTTTGTACGTTCCGGCGGTCAATTTAGAGCACGGCCAAGCAACGGTGGCAGGTCAGCTTACCGCCACGGTGGAGCAAGCAAACTACCCCAATCAGTGCACGCCTGTTTTGCCTGTTGCTAACCACGATGCGTGCGAGCTCACGCGTGAGCAGGCTTGCGGCTTCGATGCATGGCGAAGCGTGCACGCGGGCCAACCCGTGGTTGCGGAAAGCTTAGGCGAGCTGGTGCGCGCGCAAGATGAGGGTGCCTTGGTTGAGGTCGGCCCCCATCTGCCGGTAACCAACAAGCTTGCCTTGCGAACCGCTGCCCAGCTTGGTGCGCATCGCGTGTGGCTGTCGCCCGAGCTGAACCTTGCCCAAATCGCCGAACTCGCAAAAGATGCGCCAGCAGAGCTCGGCCTTACCGTAATCGGACGCCAAGAGCTTATGACCACGGAGCACTGCATGCTTATGAGCCAGGGCCCGTGCGCTCAGAACTGCGTGTCCTGCGCTCGTCGCAAAAGCCCGCATTTCCTTAAAGACCGAAAAGGCTACGATTTCCCCGTAGTCACCGATCAGCTTGGCCGAAGCCATCTATACAACAGCGTGCAACTTGACGTTGTGCATGCCCTGCCCGAAATCATTCAAGCAGGCATTACGTGGCTGATGGTTGACGCCACGCTTTTGAATGTCGAGGAAACCACGCAGGCGGTGCAGCGTGTTGTCCGCGCGCGCAACCTTGCTCATGCGCAAAACGCTTCGGTGCCTAAAGAGGCCGGATGCACAAGCGGGCACCTGTTCCGCGGCGTGCAGTAAGCCGCATATGCTAGAATCGCGAGCACACGCATTAAAGAAAGAGGAAATCATGCTGTCCGCAGAAGAACAACTGCACATCATCGCATCGGGCGCGGCGCAAATCGTGCCCGAAAGCGGTCTGCTTGAAAAGCTGAAAAAGGGTAAGCCACTTACCATTAAGCTTGGCGTAGATCCCACAAGCCCCGACTTGCACCTCGGTCACGCGGTTCCGCTGCGCAAGATGCGCCAATTCCAAGATCTAGGCCACAACGTCACGCTCATTATCGGCAATGGCACCGCACTTATTGGTGACCCGTCCGGCAAAAACACCACGCGCCCGCAATTGTCGCAGGAGCAGGTGCAGGCAAACGCGGAAACTTACGTTGCCCAGGCAATGAAAATCCTCGATCCCGAAAAGACGAAAATCGTCTATAACGCCGACTGGATTTTGTCGCTAGACCTTAAAGACCTGCTCGGCCTTATGAGCAAGTTCACCGTTGCCCGCATTTTGGAGCGCGACGACTTCACGAAGCGTTATCAGTCCCAAACGCCTATTGCCATGCATGAATTCCTGTATCCCATTATGCAGGCTTACGACTCGGTCATGGTAAAGGCCGATGTAGAAATGGGCGGCACCGACCAGCTGTTCAACCTGCTCGCCGGCCGTGACCTTATGGAAAAAATGGGCATGGAACCGCAAATCGCGCTCACCATGCCGCTGCTTGAGGGCACCGATGGCGTTCGTAAGATGTCGAAGAGCTACGGCAACTATGTTGGCCTTACCGACGATGCCAACGATATGTTCGGCAAAATCATGTCTATCCCCGACGAGCTTATGATTAAGTACTACCGTCTGGCGTCTACGTTGCCGGTGGCCGAAATCGATCAGCTCGAAAAAGATCTGGCGGCCGATAAGCTCCATCCCAACAAGGTAAAGCGCGCTTTGGCCCGCAATATCGTGGCGGCATATCATGACGAAGCTGCCGCGCAGCAGGCTGAGGCCGACTTTGACCTCAAGTTCAAAGAACACGGTTTCCCGGAGGACGCTCCAACGTACAAAGCAGACCTCACGGCAGGGGAAGACGGCACAGTCTACTTTGCCAAGCTGCTGGTAAACGCAGGTGCTGCGCAAAGTGTTTCGGAAGCGCGTCGTTTAATCGACGGCGGCGGCGTAAAGCTAAATGGCGAAGCACTGGCAGCGAAGTCCTATAACCTCAAGCCCGAGCAGCTCGAGGGGGCAAAAATCCAAGTAGGCAAGAAGAAATTCCTGCGGTTGGTATAACTAAGCAATAACAAGAAAGGGACGGGTGATCCGTCCCTTTCTTGTTTTAACGGCGCGGCGCCCGCAAGGCGCTCGCAGCGCGCGCGGCGTTGCAGGGGCCTTGCCTCGGCGGCTGCAACGCCCAAGCCCTCGGCGCTCGATGGGCGTGCGAATCCCATATGTGTAGGAACCGT
>DJEE01000162.1:11814-12004 GCA_002431805.1 Eggerthellaceae bacterium UBA5906 | reverse complement strand
GACGTGGAGCAAGGCTATAAAGTGAGGGGCTCGTGCAGTGAAGCGGATGGCGGGCGTGGCGAAGCGCAGCAAGGCTCGATCGGGCTCAGGCAAATGCGGTTGAAAGCCCTTTGCGCTCTGCGCTCGCCCGAATAGGATGAGAGCATCTGAGAATGGTGCTGTGCGACAGGAATTTACCGGTACCGGTAAA
>DJEE01000162.1:11323-11753 GCA_002431805.1 Eggerthellaceae bacterium UBA5906 | reverse complement strand
TTTACCGGTACCGGTAAATTCCTTCTTGTAATTGTAAACGGTACCGGTTATTCTTGTCTTGTAGAAACAAACGGTACCGGTTGAATCGATGCGAAGCCGCTGGGCGGCACGCATCGATCCCGTGTGGGAAGGAGGTTGCTCTTGGCAACGAAGGAATCATTGCTGGAGAAGTACGCCACGGTACAAATGCTGGTTGGTCATATGAACGCGCACGGCCGCCCGAACAGCCCGTTTGCCGATCGCAGCCGCGGGCAAGGGCGCGTGCTTGCGCTGTTGAAGCTGCGCGACGGCATCAGCACGAGGGAGATGGCGGGCGTGCTTGGACTGCGCACGTCGTCGCTCAACGAAACGCTGGCGAAGCTGGAGAAAGCCGGTGTTATTGAGCGCAGGCCATCTGAGCAGGACAAACGCGTTATGCTGGCGTTTCTTA
>DJEE01000162.1:10271-11301 GCA_002431805.1 Eggerthellaceae bacterium UBA5906 | reverse complement strand
TTTCTTACCGAGAAGGGTCGCAACCAGCAGCAGGACGGCGGCACAAGCGAGTTCGATTTGTTCGCGGGCTTTTCCGACGAGGAGATGGACGCGCTTGAGGCGTTTTTCGACCGCATGATTGCCAACTTGGAACAGCAGCTGGGCCCCGAGCGCGTGGAGCAGCTCAAGCAAGCGGCGCGTATGCGCGACGAAATGGTGGCGCGCATTATGGCGGGCGAGGATATGCCAGAAGGCATGCCGAACAGGCCTGCACCGCCAAAGCCGCCTGCGGCACATGCTTATGGCAACTTCGGCGATGCGCGGATGCTCGGGGGTTTCCACGCCGGCGGCTTTGCCGGTGGTTTCCCCGAAGGCTTTTCGGGCGGGCATATGCCCGGTTTTGGCGAATTCCCGCATGGTCGCGCCTGTGAATCTTCGGACGCGCGCGAAGAAGGCGCCGGCTGTTAGTTCATTCTCGATGGCGGGCAGCCCGCGTCGCTGCCCGCTGGTAAGGCGTTACGATGGCTCGTGGCTCGTGGCTCGTGGCTGCAGAGCTTGCGCTTTGCGGTTGCTGCGCCGCTTGTTGCGTTTCAGCTCGTGATGCTGTCTAATGGCTCACGCCACCGATTCCGCCGATGTTCCCTTGAAATCCAATAACACAATCGAATACTTGCGACTTGCCTTTTGCGAAGGGCTTGGACAAGTGCGCCTGTTTGCCTGATGGAACAGGGTGGCGGCCTGGTTCGCCCTGCTTCAGCTTGAGATATTTCGTCAGTGAACATCGTGCCAATGGACGCGCTTGCTGATGCGGCGCGGCTCTCGCTCGCTCAAACGTACGGGGCGTTCTCGCCAAGTCTGCGAATAATCGTCGCATCTCGTTCCCTGCCCCTCATTCGCCAGGGTCCGGACAAGTGCGCTCGTAATTCAAACAATCTAGGAGGAATACTATGGAAGAATCAATATATTGGCTTGAAAAGGCCCCGGTCATGAAGGCTATTCGCCATATGGCGCTGCCGATGATCCTTGCTATGGCGGTAGGCACCATTTACGG
>DJEE01000162.1:5326-10211 GCA_002431805.1 Eggerthellaceae bacterium UBA5906 | reverse complement strand
TACGCTGTTCGTCGGGTGGCTGGGCGATACGTCCTCGCTTGCGGCGGTTTCGCTTTGCCTGCCGTATTCCACGGTGGTCATGGCGCTTGCCGACTTGGTGGGTGTTGGCGCCGCTACGGCCATTTCGCGCAACCTTGGCGCTCGTGATGGGGCCGCGGCGCACTCCATCAGCGCGTTTGCGTTTTGGGCGATGCTTGCAATCGGCGTGATTGCGAGTGCATGCTCGTTGCTGTTCATGGGGCAGTTGCTTGACGTGCTCGGCGCTGCAGGGGACGTGCGCGCGGCAACGGCGGCGTATCTGGGCATTGTTGCCGCCGTCGCCCCTGCAAGCGTCTTGAACTTTGGGCTGTGCCAGGTGGTGCGATCGAAGGCTGATTCGAAAACGGCGATGTACGGCATGTTGGGAAGCTCCGTGCTGAACATCGTACTGGACCCGATTTGCATCTTTGGGCTGCACATGGGTGTTGCGGGCGCGGCGCTGGCAACGGCGCTCGCAAACGTTGCGGCTGCGGTGTTTTACCTGGTCAACATTGCGTGCAGCAACGAATTCTCCCTACGTTTGCGCGATGCCCGTATCAGTGCGGCGCAGTTGGCGGATATCCTGAAAATCGGTGCGGCCGCTATGCTGATGGCACTGTTCATGGCGGTGTCGAGCTTGGTGTTCAACACGTCGGCTATGGTTTTCGGCGAAGAGGTGGTGGCCGGTTTCGGCATTTCTCAAAGCGTTGTGCAGTTGGTTGACCTGGTGGCCATGGGCCTGTACGAGGGCGTGGTTCCGCTGATTGCGGCGGCATGGGGTGCGGCGAATGCCGCGCGCGTGCACGAGATCGTGCGCAAAACGGCGTTGTGCCTTGCAGCGTTCGTGGCGGTGGCTGCAGGCATTCTATTCGCGTTGCGTTGGCAGGTGGTGTCGCTGTTCACTGGCGACGCGGACGTTGCCGCTTTGGCCGCGATCATTCTGATGGCGCAGCTGGCCGCATGCGCCTTTGCGTCAGCATCGGGCTTGATTACGGGCATTTTCCAAGCGGAAGGCAAAGGCATCGCCGCCAACGTGGTGTCGGTGACGCGCGGCGTGGCACTTGTGCCGTGCGTGCTAGCTGGCATCATGTTGTTCGGCCTTAACGGCGTGATTTGGGCGCTGCTCGCCGCCGAGGTGCTGTCGTTTGTCGTGTGCGTGACAGCATATGCGCTTTCGCGCAACACTGGCAAGCGCAAAAGGCCCGGCAGCTTGAAGCTGCCGGGCCTTGAAGGTCAGCGAAAACGACAGGAAACCGCCGGCGCTATTCCCCGATGATCTCGGACAAGGTGCGCCAGCCCAGCTCGGCGCACTTCACGCGGGCGGGCATGTGGCTGATGCTTTCGAGCTGAGCCGCCTCGTCAAGGTCTTCCTTCTCCTCGTCGGTGAGCGCCTCGCCCTTCACCATCTTCATGAACAGGCCGCACAGACGGCGCGCTTCCTCCACCGTCTCGCCGGTGACCAGGTCGGCCATCATATCGGCCGACGCCTGGCTGACCGCGCAGCCGTGGCCAGTGAACGCGGCCTCCTCGATGACGCCGTCCTCCACGCGCAGCTTGAGCACCAGCTCGTCGCCGCAGCTGGGGTTGACGCCTTCGTGCTCGTCGGTGGCGCCTTCCAGGTCGTACTTGTAATCGGGATGCGCGTTGTGCTCCATGAGCGCGGCGGTGTAGATGTTAGCCATTGAAGGTCCTCCAAACGTTGCCGAGGCCTGCGATGAGCTTGTCGACGTCGCCCTTGTCGTTGTAGAACGCCAGGCTGGCGCGGCAGCAGGCGAGGTTTTCCACGTCCAGCCACGTGAGCAGCGGTTGCGCGCAGTGGTGCCCGGCGCGGATAGCCACCTGGTCCATGTCCAGGATGCTGGCCACGTCGTGCGGATGGATGCCGCGCACGTTGAAGCTGATGACGCCGTGGTGCATGTCGGGGTTGGGGCTGCCGATAATGTCGATGTAAGGCAGCTTGGCCATCTCGTCCATGCAGTAGCGCACCAGCGCGCGCTCGCGCGCCGCGATGACGTCGAGCCCCACCGATTCCACGTAGGCGATGGCCGCCGCCGTGGCGTAGATGCCGGCGGCGTCCTGCGTGCCGGCCTCGAACTTCTCGGGCACGGGCGCCCAGGTGGCGTCCTGCTCGGTGACGGAGTCAATCATCTCGCCGCCCGTCAAAAACGGCGGCATGGCGTTCAGCAGCTCGTCGCGGCCCCACAGCACGCCCATGCCGAACGGGCCGAACAGTTTATGAGCGCTGAAAGCGAAGAAGTCGGCGCCCAGTTCCTGCACGTCAACGTGGATATGCGGCGTGGATTGCGCGCCGTCGACCACCAGGTAGCCGCCCTGCGCGTGCACACGGCGACCGAGCTCCTCGACGGGGTTTTGCACGCCGAGCACGTTGGACACGTGCACCACGGACAAGATCTTCGTCTTCGGGCCGATTTTCGCGTCCATTTCCTCGGGCTGGATGACGCCGTTCTCGTCGGGGTACAGGTACACCAGCTTCGCACCGGCCGCGCGGCAGGCCTGCTGCCAGGGGATGAGGTTGGAGTGGTGCTCCATGATGGTGATGCACACCTCGTCGCCGGGCTCAAGCACGGTGGGGGCGAACGCCTTGGCCACGATGTTGAGCGACTCGGACGCGTTACGCGTGAGCACGATGTCGTGCGCGTCGGGCGCGCCGATGAACTTGGCCACGCGCTGGCGGGCGATTTCGATGGCCTCGGTGGCCTCAACCGACAGGCGGTACAGACCGCGCAGGGCGTTGGCGTTCATTTCCTCGTAGAAGCGGCGCTGGGCGTCTAGCACGGCCTTCGGGCGCTGCGCGGTTGCCGCGCTGTCCAGAAACGCCAGGTCGGGGTGGTTGGCCAGCAGCGGGAAGTCGCGCTTGTAGGGGTTTTCGGCAATGTTGGCCGCGCATACGATATCGTCGGCGGTTGCCGAGGCCTGGGCGGCGTGGGCTGCGTCGGCCACGGCGCACGCCGTACGGTCGAGTTCTGCGTTGTTTGCGGAAGCTGACATAAGCTAGTCTTCCACCTCCTGATAGGGAATGCCCAGGCGGTCGGCTATGCGGCCGACGCCCGCGCGCACGGTTGGGTCATCGATGGTAAGCGCCGTTTCCTCAAGCGTTGCCGTGGCGAACAGGCCCTCGGCGGCTTGCTGGGAAAGGCCGCGGCACTTCAGGTAGAACAGTTGGTCAGCGGCAACATGGCCGATGGTGGCGCCGTGATTGCCGGCAACGTCGTCCTCGTCGCACAAGATGATGGGGATGGTCTTGTTCTCCACCTGCTCGTCCACCAAAAGCACGGTCTCGCGCTCGGTGCCCTCGGCGCCCTTGCAGCCGCGCACCAAATCGATGGTGCCGCGCAGCACCTTTTTCGACTGGCCCATGAGTGCGCCGTTGGCGTCGATGTTGCATTGTGTCTTCTTGCCGCGGTGGCGCACCACATAGTTGAAGTCGCGTACATCGGCGTTGGCGGCCAGGTAGCGGGTGTCCACGTCCACGCGTGACAGATCGCCGCGCAGGTCGGTGGCAAGGCCGGTGTAGGACTTGCCGGCGCCCAGCATACGATGGAGAACGGTCACAAATGCGCCCTCATCGCACACGATGCCGGTGTTATCCAGCGCAATCCACGCCTCGTCGAGCGTATGCGCGGACGTGATGTTGACGTGGGCGTTCTCGCCGGCGAACACGCGCAGCTGCACGCCTACCACGCCCGAGCCGGCAGCGGGGGAGTCAAGCGATACCGTCAGGTTGAACGTTGCGCCCGCAGCAGCCACCACGTCGATGGCAGCCACGTTGGCCGCACCGTCAACGCCGGCCAGGCGCACGGTTGCGCTGGCATGTTTGCCAGCGGCCAGGGTGAACACTACATGCGCGCCCTCGCCTGCAGCTTCGGTCAGCCAGGCGGTAGCCTCTTCGCCCATGCCACACTCGAACGCCTCGGCCACGTTGTTCGCCATCTCCTGGCGCACGGCCTTGTGCTCGTAGGTGGAAAGCGCCGGCACGTCAAGGTTGGCCGGGTCCACGTCGGGCTCTACGGCCTGCAAGATGGCGCGCGTGTCTGCCGGTGCGGCTGCGCGCTCGGCGTCAACCTTGCGCTGCAGCTCGGCCACGGCGGCCTCGAACGCGCCCGCTTCGCCTAGCAGCTCGTCGGCGGCCTGCACTTCTGCCTGCGCAGCGTGCGCCAAGCCCTCGGGCAGCTCCACAGCAGTCTCGTTCATGTCAAGGCGATGCCAGGTGGGCGCGGGCATCGCGTTCACGTTGTTCAAAACGTCGGCGCCCATTATCCGATCGCCCCTTCCATTTCCAGTTTGATAAGGTTGTTCATTTCAACGGCGTACTCAAGCGGCAGCTCTTTGGACACGGGGTCCGCAAAGCCGTTCACAATCATCGTGCGGGCCTCTTCTTCCGAAATACCGCGGCTCATCAGGTAGAACACCTTGTCGTCGCCGATGCGGCCGATGGTGGCCTCGTGCCCGATGTCCACGTGCTTGCAGCGGATGTCCATGGCCGGGATGGTGTCGGAGCGGCTGTGGTCGTCCAGCATCAGGCTTTGGCACGACACGCTGCACGCGGAGTTTTCCGCTTTCGGCGTGGCAACCACGCTGCTGCGGAACGTGGACACGCCGCCGCCCTTGGAGATGGACTTCGTCTCGATGGACGCCGAGGTTTCCGGCGCGGCCAGCACCACCTTGCAGCCGGTGTCCAGGTTCTGGCCCGTGCCGGCGAACGTGATGCCCGTGAACGTGCACGTGGATTTGCGGCCGGCCAGGATGGACATGGGGTACAGGTAGCCCACATGGCTGCCGAAGCTGCCCGACACCCACTCCACCGAGCCGCCCTCGTCCACCGTGGCGCGCTTGGTGTTCAGGTTGT